>JAUSDE010000165.1 GCA_030650885.1 Thermoleophilia bacterium | reverse complement strand
GGCGGCGATGGCGGCGATGGCGGCGATGTAGTAATCGAGGCATCCCTGCGGCTGCGCGACCTGATGTTCTTTCAGCGTCAGCGGCATTTCCGCGGCGGCAACGGCGGGCACGGGCAGGGTTCCAACCGGCACGGGCGCCGGGGGGATGACTCAGTAGTGCTGGTCCCGCTCGGGACGCAGATAATCGACGGGGACGGCGAACTGCTTGCCGACCTTACCGCCGACGGCCAGCGATTCCTGATCGCCCGCGGCGGCGAGGGTGGCAGGGGCAATGCCCGCTTTGCTACTTCGACGCGCCGCGCACCGAGGTTCTCGGAACTGGGCCTGGCCGGCGCCGAACTTACGGTCTCCCTCGAACTGAAGCTTCTGGCCGATGCAGGCCTGCTCGGTTTCCCCAACGCCGGCAAATCCTCTCTTTTGCGGGTTATTTCCCACGCCAAGCCCAAGGTCGCCGACTATCCTTTCACTACGGTCGCACCAATGCTGGGCACCGTTGAGGAGCCTGACGAGCGCAACCAGTTCACCGTCGCGGACATCCCAGGGCTGCTGGAAGGCGCCAGTGACGGTGTCGGGCTCGGCGACGAGTTCCTCGTGCATCTCGAGCGCACACGGCTGCTGCTCCATCTCGTGGACGGTACCGGTTATTACGGCAAGGACCCCATCGACAATTTCAAGATCATCAATCGCGAGCTTGCAGGTTTCAGCCCGGAACTGGCGGCCAAATGGCAGCTGGTCGTGGTGAACAAGGTCGACCTGGTGGATGAGGAAGAAGTCACGGATCTGGTCGGACGCCTCTCTGAAGAGATAGTCACCCGCTGCCGCGCCCACGATCCGGCGTTCGGCTGGCTTCTGGAAGACGCCGACGGCGACCCGGACGAGGTCGACGGTTCTCGCGCTATCCTGCGGCTCTCAGCCGCAACCGGCTCGGGTGCTCCGAATCTGGTACGCCAGGTGTACAGCCTGCTCAAGCGTGCCTGGTTGAGGGAACCCGCGGTCGTCTCAGCAGAGCCGGAGGGCCATATGACCTATCGTCCCGGCGCTGAGGATCACTGGGAAGTGGTGAAGGAGGAAGGCCGCTATCGAGTGACCGGCCAGATAGTCGAGCGCCTGGTGGCACGCACGGACTTCGAGAACGAAGAAGCGGTAGGATTCCTTCAGGAACGTCTGGAACACATCGGTGTCAGCGACGCCCTGCGCGAGGCAGGAGCCGCACCGGGCGAGGACGTGGCGATCGGGGAGATGGAGTTCGAGCTGTGGTGAGAGTAGAATCGAGAACCAGATGACCAACTTCGCCGACAGATTGAACGCCGCCATTCTCGCTAAGCAGTCCCAGGTCTGCGTGGGCCTCGACCCGCGACTGGAGAAACTGCCGCCGTCACTCGTCGACCGTTACCGCGCAGAGCCACGCAAAGGCTGCGGCTGCGGGCGCCATGAGATCGGGGAATGCTTCAACGAATTCGGCGCCGCCATAATCGACGCCGTGGCTCCGGCTGCGGTCGCCATCAAGCTGCAGCTCGCCTGTTTCGAGCAGTACGGACCTCCCGGAATCAAGGCGTTCAAGCATCTTGGCAAGCGAGCCGCCAAGGCCGGACTCATCGTCATTGCCGACGCCAAGCGCGGCGATATCGGCATATCCGCCGCAGCCTATTCAGCAGCCTTTATCGGCCGCCCGCAGGGGCTCGACGGCAGAATCGACGGTTTCAACGTTGACGCCCTCACGGTGAACCCGCTTTTCGGAAGCGACGGAATTCAGCCGTTCATGGATGATTGTCGTGAATATGATGCGGGAATCTTCGTGCTGGTCAAAACATCTAACCCGGGGTCGGCCGAGTTGCAGGACCTGGAAGTGGAGGCGATGCGGGCAGAAAACGTCGAAACATCCGAAGTGAGCGCCTCATCTGGCCCAAGCGCCTCATCCGGGGAAAATCCCCGCAAACTTTACGAAAAAGTCGCTTCCCTCGTTGATAGATGGGGCGCGGATATGATCGGGGAATCGGGCTACAGCAGCGTCGGCGCGGTTATCGGCGCTACCCATCCGGAAATACTTGCCGCCCTCAGGCAGCAACTCCCGGCCACACCTTTCCTTCTGCCCGGTTACGGCGCCCAGGGCGCCGGCGCGGCCGATGTGGCAGACGCCTTCGATTCGCAGGGCCTGGGTGCCCTCATAACGGCATCTCGTAGTATAATCTACGCTGGAGATGGTGAAGATTTCGCCGCTCGGGCAGCAGACGCTGCGGAGAAGATGCGTGACGAGTTATGGCAGGCCGGCCGGCGGAAATAATATCCGGCTCCAGATTATAAGGCTTGGCAGACCGGCTTAAGATAAGCGCGCAGAACGGCGCGCTGGAGGAACAGCAGATGTATTATTTTCAATACGAATCCAAGATCCTGAGATCGCTGGCAGTAGTAGCCCTGGCCGGCGCTTTTCTTTTTGCCGCCAGTATCACCTTCAATTCGGGGATTCTCGGTGGCGGTTCCGATTCTTCCGACTCGGTGGAAGTGCTCGACAGCGCCTCGGCGGCGGTTCCCGCGGAAGCGAGGGGAGAGCCGACGGCCACACCGACGACCGGCTCCCGCACCCACGTGGTGGCCGACGGGGACAGTTTCTACAGTATCGCCCGTAAATACGATGTGACCATTTCCCAGATCCAGCAACTCAATCCCAATGTCGATCCGCAGAACCTGACTGCCGGGCTCAGGATCACTATCCCTTAAAGAAATGAAATTTTCGCCAAAGAACCGTCTGATCACGGCAATACTTTTTATTGTTTCCCTGTTACTGCTCCTTACCCCGATTGCGGCTGCCCAGGAAGCACCGGTGCCGCCGGAGGTCGCCGCCGGTTCGGCCGTCATGATCAACGCCGACACCGGCCAGGTCCTCTACAGCCTGAATCCGGACGAGCCCAGGGCGATGGCCAGTACCACCAAGATGATGACGGCCCTGCTGGTCATGGAGAACTGCAAGGACCTTAACGCAAGGGTCACTGCCAGCCAGCGGGCGGCCGAAGTCGGAGAAGCCTCTATCTTCCTTCAGGCTGGGGAGAGCCTTACGGTGCGGGAGATGCTGAACGGCATGCTGATACAGAGCGGTAATGACGCCGCCACCGCGCTCGCCGAATACCAGGGCGGCACCGTCGAGGCTTTCGCCGGGATGATGAACAAGAAGGCCGCCGAGCTGGGCATGACCAACACCCATTTCACCAATCCGCACGGCCTCGATGATCCCGGCCATTACACCACAGCTACCGATTTTGCCAGGCTGGGCCGTGAGCTGATGAAATATCCGGAGATCCGCGAGATCGTCAAGCGTTCCGAATACACTATCCCCTGGCCGGGGCAGCCCTGGCCGCGCTCGCTGGTGAACCACAACCACATGCTGGACGTCTATCCTTTTATCAACGGCATCAAGACCGGCTATACCGACGCGGCTGGCCAGTGCATCGTCATCTCGGCCAGCGAGAACGGCGTCAACCTGATCATTTCCTACCTGGGAGGGCCGTCGCTGGGACAGCGCGATGCCGATGTGGTAAACCTGGCGCGTTTCGGGTTTGCCAGCTATACCCAGAAGACGGTTATCGCCAGGGGGGCTGAATATGCCTCCGCGGAGGTCCCGTTCTATTACAACAAACAGCTGCCGCTGGTGGCAGCTGAAGACCTGAACCGCACCTGCTATGTGAAAGACAGCGTAGAGAAAAAGGTAGTGCTGCCTGACGAACTGCAGCTTCCGGTCCACAAGGGTGATAAGATCGGCCTGATAGAAGTGTACGAGAATGGCAAGTACCTGGGAAGCTCGTATCTGCTTGCGGCTGAAGATATTTCCGAGCCCGGCATGGGCGAGCGTGTGACATACTACGTTCAGTCGGCATTCGGTTTTCTGCTGTCGGCAGTCAAGCCGGGCTAGAACGATCGGCCGCTTCGTCAAGATCACCAGAGCCGCTTCGGCAGCGCTGGGGGGAGGAACTACCGGATGATCGTTACCGTTACACTCAACGCGGCACTCGACCGTACGCTGACCGTGCCCAATTTTCAGGCGGGTTTCCGCCACCGCGCCAGTGAGAGCCTGACACTGCCGGGCGGCAAGGGCGTCAACATCGCCCGCGCTCTCAAGTCTCTGGGGCAGCCGGTTATCGCTACCGGCCTGGCCGGCGGCAAGACCGGCATCAGGATCGTGGAAGATCTGACGGCCGAGGGCATCCTCAATGATTTTGTCCGCATCCGTGGTGAGTCACGTACATCCACCGCCATAATCGATCCCACCAGCAACACCCAGACCGAGCTCAACGAATACGGCCCCGTGGTCACTGCTCGAGAGCTCCACGCCTTCATGGAGAAGTTTACCTACATCGCCAAGGGCGCTGACGTGGTCATAATCGCCGGGTCGCTGCCGCGGAAGGTCAAGGATTCTTTTTACAAGGAGATCATCGGGGCGCTGGCGGCGACAGACGCCCTGACCGTGCTCGACACCGCCGGCGAGCCGCTGCGCATGGCGATAAAAGCCAATCCGGGACTGGTTTCGCCGAACATCTTCGAGGCCGAAGCCCTGGTCGGACATGAATTCTCCGAAGATGAGGACACTCTGCATGCGGCCGTCCAGCTAAGTCGGATGGGCGCAGGTTCGGCGATCATCACACATCCCGGCGGTTGCTTCGCGTATCTTGACGATGGCGAGGGCTCCCAGAAGACCTACACCGTACAGATCCCACCGCAGGACCCCATAAGTACGGTCGGCTCGGGAGATGCATTCCTGGCTGGATATGTCTCCGCCCGTGTGTCTGGTAAAAGCGAATCCGAATGCCTGCGCTACGCCGTCGCCTGCGGCGCCGCCAACACCCAGAAATACGGGGCCGGTGTCTTCGACGTCCACGATGTCAAACGGTTCATTACCAAGACAAAGGTCGAGGAAGTAGACCTGGCGAGCACGGCCTGACCTGGACGTCAAAAAAGGAAGCTGACCGGGCTTCCTTTTTTGGAGGATGAAGGGTATTAACCTTTTTTTACAGGCTTTCCTGGTGTCCGTCTGCGGAGAACGGGAAGTTTCGGCCGGTTTCAACTAATCAGTTGGCTTGGACGAAACTGGTCTCTCGTACCCACCAATAAATCCTGCACCAGCATTATCGGCGGTATGCCGGAATCCCTTAGAATCCTGTCAACGTCAGGCCTTGCGATCCAGCCCGCCGTGGGATATGTGCCTGCCATAGCTGAAATAAGACTAACCCCAGTAAAGCAACCGCTTCAATAATGATTGTGTGATTGCCGGCAAACGCAATATAATTAACCATCCGGAAAATTTCATATCCGGTTGACCCCAGCAGAGGCCGCCGGGCCTGGGCTTATGGAGGAATGGATTGACGAAGGTCGCCTTTGTTTCATTTCGCCTCAAGGCTCTCGATGGTGTATCCGCGGAAGCGGAAAAATGGGTCAGCGTCTTCGAGGAATGGGGCTGTGAGGTTCACAGGGTGGCCGGCTATATCCCAAATGCCGGCGAGTACGATCACGAAATCTCCGAACTGAGCTTCATCGATCCCCAGGTCGAATCCTTCACGGCCAAAGCATTCGATCCAGCACAGGACCGTCAAAACGTCGAGCTCGAGTACGCGCTGCTTGAGCAGGAGATCAGGCGCCGCCTGCTTCCGGTCCTCGATGAGATCGCGCCGGACATACTGGTGGCCGAGAACATCTTCTCGCTTCCCCTTAATATGCCGTTCACGGTAGTGCTCTGCAAATATCTCGAGGACGCGAACATACCCTGCTTCGCCGTTCATCACGATTTTCACTGGCAGGATCCCAAGCTGCGCGATTGTGTGTTCGGCGAGCTGCTGTCGAATTATTTTCCCGCATCACTTCCAAATATGCAGCACGTCACAATCAATGAGCAAAGCCGCGAAGAGCTATTTCGGCTCACGGGAGTCGCCGCCACCTGCATCCACAACTGCTTCGATTTTGACGAACCCAGGCAGCCGGACGAATTCAATTCGGGCCTTCGGCCCGAATTGGGCCTTGATAACGGCGCGGCGATGTTCCTGCAGCCTACACGGGCTATAGAGCGTAAAGGTATAGGAAAGTCCATAAAGTTCGTGGAGGATTTTGCCAGTGTCAGTGGCAGGCCGGCGCGGCTGGTCGTGACGGGTCCCTGTGAGCAGGGATACGAGGGACAGTTCGATCATATGTGCAGCAGCTCAAAGGCCGGGGTCCTGCATGTCCCCAACTGGCTGGGAAGTTACAGGAATCATCCGGCGGCAGCATCACCGTACTCCGTGCGCGACGCCTACGCCGTTTGCGACATGGTCACTTTCCCCAGTTCGCGCGAGGGCTTTGGCAATCCGGTGCTGGAGTCGGTAGTACACCGAAAGTTGCTGCTGGTGGCGGACTACCCTGTGCTGGAGGAGTTACGTGAATTCGGTTTTCAGTTCCTTGCCCTGGATGACCGGGCGGTAGACAGGGCGGTCAAGATGCTGGAATATCCGCAGATCATGCAGGAGATGGTCGACCGGAATTTCGAGATCGGTAAAAAGCATTTTTCCATGGACAGCCTTCGCGAGGAGATGGCGCATCTGGTTTCGTCGGCGGCGATACCGGCCATGGACTGAAGCGTCTGCCGAGGGGCCGGGGTGAGGTAAGCGGTTGAGCTGGAAACCGGCGGTGGGCCTCACTTCACATTGATCGCTGAAGCCAGTCCGATCGCCACCATCAGCCCGCTATAGCCGACGTATCCGGAGAAATACAGGGATATGGCTGTGATGAAACAGCCTATGGTTATGATAAGGTAAGCTATCCTGGGCAAACTCCCCGTCTCCTTTGACGCAGTTCGTACCATTACTTCCCGGAGTTCATCATATTATAATTCATGCGTGTGGAGTAGACATGCCTGCGGAAGGGGTAGACTCAACCATGATTCCTGAAGATGCCAGCAAAACTTCGAAGACGACCATCGCCCTTGATGCCATGGGCGGCGACTTCGCGCCTGACGAGATAGTACACGGCGCCATCGCGGTCGCGGGTCCCTCCCTGCATGTGATCCTGACAGGGCGCCGCGCCGAGATCGAGCGCTGCCTGGCGGCTGCGGAAGATTCCATCCGTGAATATATAACCGTGGTCGATGCTCCCGATGTCATCGGATTCGATGAAGACCCGGTCAATGCGGTGCGGACGAAAACCGGCTCATCGCTGGTAATGGCCTGCCGTGAGGTCGCCGAAGGCCGTGCCGACGGAGTGATTTCCGCTGGCAACACGGGAGCGATGCTGGCCGCCGCCCTTTTCAACCTCAAACGCATCCATGGCCTCAAACGGCCGGGACTCTGCGCGGTTCTGCCGACGCCTGGGAAGCCGACGCTGTTCATCGACGTCGGCGCAAACTCAGAGGTGCGGCCGGTACATCTTCTGGAATTCGCCAACATGGCAAGCATATTCGCCCAGTTTGTCCTCGATATGAAGAACCCGTCCGTGGGGCTGGTCTCCATCGGTGAAGAATCGATCAAGGGCAACGATCTTGTGCTCGAGGCGCACAGGCTCATGGCAGCATCGCCTGATCTGAATTTTTACGGCAATATCGAGGGGCGGGACATGGTCAGGAACGTGGTCGATGTGGTCGTGACTGACGGTTTCACCGGCAATGTCAGCCTCAAGCTCATGGAGAGCACTTCATCGCTGATAGTCGAGGAAGTCAAAAAGGCTGCTTCGCGCGGTATCGTCGCCAAAATCGGCGGCCTGCTGCTTAAGAAACAGCTGATGGCGTTCAAGGACAGCATCGACAACGAGGAGCACGGCGGCGCTTATCTGCTGGGCGTTCGCGGCCTTGCGGTCGTCTGCCACGGGAACGCCAGCCGCCGGGCGATCGCCAGCGCTCTCAAGTATACGGCCCGCGCCTCTGAGCAACGGTTGATCAGCAAACTCGAGGAGCGGATCAGAACCCTGGGGGACGTTGCCCGGCTTTAGTATCCTGGGCCGGATTCCATGGCCCACCGCCGGTTTTGAAAAACACGGCTCATCGTGGTAGATTCACCCGAACGAAAAAATACTGCCTCAATCCAAGCTACGGAGGTTCCTGCATGACCAAAGAGGAAATTTTTGACCAAATAAAGGCCATGCTGGTAGACCAGCTCGGCGTCGATGAAGAAGACGTCAAAATAGAAGCATCCTTCCAGGATGACCTGGATGCCGATTCCCTCGACCTTGTGGAGCTGATCATGGAGATGGAAGACAAGTTCGGCGTCAAGATCTCTGACGAAGAAGCACAGAAAATCCGCACTGTCAGTGAAGCAGTGGAGTTTGTATCGTCCCGCACCTAGCAAGGCATCGTTACTTGTGGCATCACTTGCCCAACTAGCAGAACAGCTGCAGCCGGACCTGGCACGGCAGGTGTTCACGCACTCCTCATGGGCGTCCGAGCGGACGCTCTCCTACGAACGACTCGAATTTTTAGGCGACAGCGTGCTGGGAATCTGCATCAGCACCGAGATCTACCAGCGGTATCCTGATTACAACGAGGGTGAGCTGGCCAAGGTCCGGGCCTATGTCGTAAGCCGCTATACCTGCGCTAAAGTCGGCATAGCCCTGAATCTGTCCGGGAAGCTGGCGCAGACGGCCGAGGAGGCCGGCGCTTCGAATGTTCCTCAGCTGACCGAAAACTCCAATGTGATGGCGGCAGTGGTGGAAGCGCTGATCGGCGCTGTCTATATGCAGTTCGGGCTGGACAGCATCATCGACGCCGTCATCGAGATTTTTGACGAACATATAATCTACGCAGCCAGCGAACACGTGGACTACAAGACAGTGCTTCAGGAGGAAGTAGCAAAGGCAGGCCTCGAGGTCGACTACGAGGTTGTCGAAGCGGACGGTCCGCCTCACGCGAAAGTATTCACATCTGAAGTCGCCCTCGACGGGGAGACACTCGGCCGGGGCCGCGGCAAGACCAAGAAGGTATCCCAGCAGGAGGCGGCGAAGGAAGCTTTGGAAGTACTGCGGGCTAGGAAGACAGGCTCTTCCTGACCCGCCGCCCGCAGCCCCAGAGGTTGCGGGCTCTTTTTTTGGCAAGTGACAGGCATGGATAAGGGAAGGAATCCGGGCCGCCGGTTGAGGCCGGCCGGATCCGTCGGCGGGTAGCCGGAAAGGAGCGCACATGTTTCTCAAGTCTATAAAAGCCCGGGGTTTCAAATCGTTCGCGCGCCCGGTCGAGTTCGGTTTTCAGCCGGGCATCACCGTGGTGGTTGGGCCCAACGGCAGCGGCAAGAGCAACATCTCCGACGCCGTCGTCTGGGCCATGGGCGAGCAGAGCCCCTCGGCTGTCCGCGGCGCCAGCATGCAGGACATCATCTTTTCCGGAAGCGACAAGATGGCGCCCGCCGGCATGGCTGAAGTGGAGATCCTGCTGGACAACAGCCTGGGCTTGCTGCCTATCGAATTTTCAGAGGTGATGGTCTCACGCCGGCTTTATCGCGACGGTGAAGGCCAGTACTTCATCAACCGTTCAGCCTGCCGGCTGATCGATGTGACCGAACTTCTTTCCGATGCCGGGCTGGGCCGCGACGGCCATTCCATCATCAGCCAGGGCAAGGTCGATTCCATCCTCGAAAGCAAACCCATCGAGCGGCGTTCCCATATCGAGGAAGCCGCCGGCCTGGGCAAGTTCAAGAAGCGGCGCCGCCGGGCTGAGCACAAGCTCGCGGCTGTCCGCCGCAACCTGGAGCGCCTGGCTGATGTGGAGGAGGAAGTAAAGAGCAACCTGCGGCCCCTGAAGCGGCAGGCGACAGCCGCCGAGCGTTCGTCGAAACTCGACCAGCAGATCGCCGTATCGCAGACTCAGCTGATCAAGGGACGGCTGGAAGTCCTGACCGCGGAACTGGAAGCGGCAGAGACGGCTTCTCGCAACGCTGGCGCCCGCAGGACTGAACTCGAGCAGGAGCTGGCTGCCACGGCCGAGGAGCGGCGGCGCACCGAGGAGCTTCTTTCATCTTCATTGCAGGAGCACAAGCGGCTGGCGGCTCGTTTCTACAGCCTTAAATCCCAGAAAGACAGCCTGGCGAACCGCCGTGAGGCGATGGCCGAGCGCCGGGACATGCTGTCCCAGGCCGGCCGCCGTGCTGAGGCTAAGATCGAGAATCTAAAAGGACAGGCTGAGCGGGTCGCGTCCGAACTGGAGCGCACGGTCAGCGAACACGAGCTCGATGTCGCCCGCATGATCGAACTGGAAACGACACTGACTGCAAAACAGGGCGAGCTTGCGACCGCTGAGGCCGAGTTGAACCGCCGCCGGGAGGCCAGCGAGGAGAAGTCACGCAAGGTCGGTGAGCTCGCCGCCCTGCGCGACCGTTACACCCATCAGCAGGAATACCTTTCCCAGCGGAAGCAGAAGCTGGCCGCTTCAATCGAGCGCGCCACCCAGGAGGCAGCGGCGCACCGCCGCGAGATAGCTTCGCTGGACGAACAGACCCGGGAGGAGGAGAGCCGGCTCCAGGGCTGGCGTGAAAAATCCGCCGCCGCGGAATCAGCACTCAAGAAATTGATCGAACAGCGCGCCGAGCTGGAAGCCCGCCGGCAGGAGATCGTCTCCGAGCTGCGCCGCGTGGGTGAGGATCTTCAGATCGCCAAGGCCCGGCTGACCTTTATCGGCGACAGCGACCGCGACCGTTCCGGGTTGCCGCCGGCGGCCAAACAGATCGCCATCGACCACAGCGTCAAGGCGCTGGTGGAGTTGATCGATGTGGAAAGCGGCTATGAGCAGGCTGTTTCTGCCGTGCTCGGCAACATGCTCTTCGCGCTTGCCGTCGACGGCGCCGGCCAGGCCGGAGAACTGCTGGCCAAGGCGCGGACCGCCAGGCTGGGCAGCGTCGAATTTTTATTGCCCCAGGGGAACGCCGCCGCCGAAGCGAGGCGTGAAGGCGAGGACTACCTGATCGACCATGTGAAAGTCTCCGGAGGGCAGGAGAGCCGCGTGGCCGCCCTGCTTACCGGTGTCCGGGTTGTGAATGATGACTCGCATGCTGGCGGAGAGGAGTCCGGGGCAGACAGCGATGGGCATGGAAGCGCCGGCGGCGCCATCACGGATAGTATCGCTTCCGCGACCGAAGGCACACTGGTCACCCGCGACGGCGTCGTCTTCCATGCCGGACGCAGGCTGCTCAGCTACAAGGCGGACCCGCCTTCATCCGTGGTCCTCCGGCAGCGCAACGAGCGCCGCCACCTCGACGACGAGCGCGAGACAGCTGAAGCGCGCCACGTGGAACTTGAGGCGCAGATCGAAAGAATGGTCATGGAACTCGCCGATGTCGACCGCCGCCGCGCCGACGCCGAGAGGGAATCACGCGAGGTGACCGACGAGATGCGCGAGGTCGAGGCCTCGATGGGCGGCATCGATCGCAAGCGCCGCGTACTTCAGCAGGAGGCCGAGATCAAGGAAGCTTCACGGGCGCATCTCGAAACGGAAGACCGCAAGATCGACGAAGACCTGGCTGAGGCTGTCCGGAGCCTGGAAGAGACCGATCGCGCCCTGACCGAAGCCGGTGTTGCTTCGGGAGCCGCCCCTGACGAGGATGATGAAGCTCTGGCTGCCCGCCGCCAGGAACTATCCGGGAAAGTCACTGAACTGCAGATAACGGCCGCGCGCGTACGTGAACGGGAGCGTGTCGGTGGACAGGCGATCGAGCGCATCGGCCCATCCCTCGAGCGACTGCGCCGTGAACAGAATGAGACATCCGGCCAGCTGGCTGCCTATCGCCGCCTGGAGCCGGCTTGTGTCGCGCTTCATGCCAGCATCGAGAAACTCGCGGTGATCTTCGAGAACATGGCCGGCGGCCTGGAGTCCCAGTTACGCGATGGCGAGGAGCAGAGCAATCTGCATTCGACCAGCCTGCGCGAGCTGTCGACCGCCGAGGCCGGCCTGCAGCAGGAACTGAGCCGCGCCAGCGACGCATCCACCGAACGCGAGGTCAGCGTCACCCGCCTGCGCGACCATGTGGAAGAGCAGGCTTCTCGCCTGGTTATGCTTAAAGAACGCCATCCGGACGCCGGGCTGGATGAACTCGAGCCGGCGCCGGCGTCAGAACTTGAGATTTTCGAGGAACAGATCGAGCGCCTGGAGCGGCGCCGCGAACTCATAGGACCGGTAAATCCACTGGCCCAGCAGGAATACGAGGAGATGGTGGAGCGCCAGAGCTTCCTCACGGAACAGCGCGCCGACCTGGAGAAGAGCCTCGACGAGCTTACCGGGCTCATCCGCGAGCTCACGGATCGCATCGAGACCAACTTCACCGCCACCTTCGAAGCCGTGCGGCAGCATTTCACTGACGTCGTTGGAACCCTGTTCCCCGGAGGCGAAGGCCGCCTTACACTGGTGGAGCCGGACACGAACGCCGTCGACGCTGACGGAGAGCCCTCCGATGAGGCCGAAGCCATCGAGAAGGAAGCTGGTTCCACCGGCGACCGCCGCGGCATCGAGATATCAGTTAAACCCGCACGCAAGGCGCTGCGCAGCCTGCAGCTTTTTTCCGGTGGCGAGCGCTCGCTGGTCGCCATCGCATTCCTCTTCGCCATATTCCTGGCACGGCCGGCGCCGTTCTACATCCTTGACGAGGTCGAGGCGGCGCTGGACGACATGAACATCGACCGGCTGCTGTCGATGCTGCGCCGCTATCAGAACCGGACCCAGTTCATCGTCATCACCCACCAGAAGCGCACCATGGAAGTAGCGGATGTGCTCTACGGGGTGAGCATGGGAGCGGACGGCACCTCGAAGGTGCTTTCGCGGAAGATGCCGGCAGCCGAGTTTGAATCTGAAGATAGTAGCACGTCATCGGAGGCCGGGCTTGAGCAGGAGGAAAGTGTTTCGCCCGCCGCCAACCAGGAAGACATTGAAGCGACCGCGGTAGCCAGCTAGCCCATGGCCCATTCCTGGCACGAAGTATTCAAGGGAGTCGCCGCGCCTGAAGAGGCTGCCACCGCGCCCTCTGAAGAGGAGGAAGAGCAGAAGCGAGGCTGGCTCAAACGCTTCAAGGAAAGCCTCTCAAAGAGCCGTCAGACCATGCAGCAGCACCTCTCGGCGGTCATGTTCGACAAGATTGACGCCGACCTCTGGGAGCGCCTCGAAGAAACGCTGATCTTTGCTGACTGCGGTGTGAACAGCACCGTCGCCATAGTCGAGCGCCTGGAGAAAGCGGCCAACGACGGCCAGATCATGGGCAAGGATCAGTTTTATTCCCACCTCGAAGAAGCCGTCGCCGATATGTTCGCCGTCGGCGATTACCAGATCGACGTCTCCCATCAGCCCTCGGTCATCCTTGTGGTCGGTGTGAACGGTACCGGCAAGACCACCACCATCGGCAAGATAGCCTGGCACCTGCGGCAGGAAGGCAAGACCGTGATGCTGGCCGCCGCCGATACTTTCCGTGCAGCCGCCATCGAGCAGCTGCAGGAGTGGGGCAGGCGTGTGGATTGTCCGGTGATAGCCCAGAAACATGGCAGCGACCCGGGAGCAGTGGTCTTCGACGCGCTGACGGCAGCCAGGTCGCGCGGCACAGATGTTCTTATCGTCGACACCGCCGGGCGCCTGCACACTCAGGTCAATCTGATGGAGGAACTCAAAAAGATCCGGCGTGTTGTCGTCAAGCAGATACCCGACGCTCCCCATGAGACCCTGTTGACCGTAGACGCAACAACCGGCCAGAACGGCTTGATCCAGGCGCGTCTCTTCGGAGAGGCTGTGGATGTCACGGGTGCCGTGCTCACCAAGCTGGACGGAACGGCCAAGGGCGGTATCGCCATCGCTATCTCCCACGAGCTCGGTTTACCCATAAAGCTGGTCGGGGTAGGAGAGCAGATGGAGGACCTCAGGCCGTTCGATCCTGGAGATTTCGCAAAGGCGTTGCTGGAAGCGTAAACCTTGAAAACGGATCCCAACAAGACATGTGGCGCACCGGAGCCAGATAAAGCCAGGCCTGGTCGGTATGCCCGACTGACGACGCAGCTCGCAAACGAGCGCACTTTCCTCGCCTGGATCCGCACGGGGATTGCACTCCTGGCCTTCGGTTTCGTCGTTGAGAAAGCCGGATCGTTCTTGGAAGCGATCTCGGGGGATATCTCGGCCAAACAGCATAACTTTGTGCGTTACTCGGGAGTCGCTGGAATCGTCCTTATGCTTTCAGGCGCTTTCATAATCGCCATCTCCACCTGGAGATTCTGGATTATCGACAGGTCTATCCGCCGGGGAGAGTGTGAGACTTCGGTGGTGCTGGATATCGCCGTGGCCTTAGGTATCACCGTGATCGTGATGGTCTTCATCGCCTTCCTGATCTTCCAGTCCTCGGTTTTCAGCTAGCGGCTCAGATGTCTTAGTCAATACCGCTTCACCCCCTGCTTGACAGTTCTACTACTACTTCCTAATATTAAGAGCTGTACAAGGGCGCTTTTGCATGCGCCAGCGAGGTGCCGGGAGCGAACCGGGACAACGGCAGCCTGTCAGGGCTGACGGCTTCAAAAAGCTCCCTGCCGAAGACAGTTACTGTGGAAGTTCGCAAAGTGGAATGTGGATTGCAGCGGTGAGATTGATTTACCTATGGATCACGCAGTGCCCGGACCATGTCCATTTAACCCGGACGTGGTGGCAGGGCATGTCTTGTCTCCCGCATCGGCGTCCCGCAGCGCCACGATCAAAACTGTCGTTTCCTCGCGTCCGAACCCATTGATATCCTGGCATATATATGTTTGACACATTATCCGAAAAATTACAGAATGTGCTCGGCGGGCTCAAGGGACAGGGTCATCTAAACGAGGACGACATCAACAAGGCCATGCGGGAGATCCGCCTCGCCCTGCTTGAAGCCGACGTCAACTTCAAGGTGGTCAAGCAGTTCGTAGCGGCGGTCAAGGAGCGGGCCATGGGCGCCGAGGTGCTCGAAAGCCTGACTCCGGGTCAGCAGGTGGTAAAGATAGTCCACGAGGAGCTCGGCAACCTCATGGGCGCCGCCTCCACCAAGCTCACATTCTCGCCGAGGCCGCCGACGATCGTCCTCATGGTCGGCCTCCAGGGCTCCGGTAAAACCACTGCCTGCGGCAAACTGGCACGGTTCCTCAAAGCCCAGGGCAAGAACGTGGAAATGATCGCCTGTGATATCTACCGCCCGGCTGCTATCGATCAGCTGAAGATGCTGGGCCAGCAGCTCGACGTGCCGGTATTCTCCATCGAAGGCAGCGAAGATGCGGTGGAGATCGCCACGAAAGGCGTTGAAGACGCCGCCAGGCTGGGCCGCGACGTAGCTATCATCGATACTGCAGGCCGCCTGCACATCG
>JAUSDE010000116.1 GCA_030650885.1 Thermoleophilia bacterium | reverse complement strand
GAAACTGGCTCATCGTCGACGCCAAGGACCAGCGCCTTGGCCGTCTGGCAACGCGCATCGCTGATAACCTGCGGGGCAAGACCAAGCCTGTTTATACTCCTCACATCGACACCGGAGATTTCGTGGTCGTCATCAACGCCTCGAGAATCGCCGTCACTGGCCGCAAGATGGACAACAAGATCTATTACCGGCACACCGGCTATCCTGGTGGCCTGAAGCAGCGGACCCTGGCTGAAATGATGAAGAAAAAGCCGGAAGAAGTCATCCGCCTTGCAGTAAAAGGCATGCTGCCCAAGAACCGGCTCGGCCGGGCGCAGCTGAAGAAACTTAAGATATATGCAGGCCCCGAGCATCCGCACGAGGCCCAGAACCCGGAGGAGATGCAGCTTGGTTAGGTACACCGCCACAGGCAAGCGCAAGACTTCAATCGCCCGCGTTATCCTCACGGCTGGCGATGGCAAGATAACGGTCAACAACCGTCCGGTAGACGAATATTTCGGCCGGGCCCGTTTGCGGACCGAGGTGCGCATGCCTTTGACGACTACCGGCACCGAGGGCCGGTTCGACGTTTCCGCCAATATTGTCGGTGGCGGAGTCGGCGGACAGGCTGGAGCTCTCAAACATGGCATCGCCAAGGCACTTCTTGAGGCGGATGACTCCCTGCGCAAGGAACTGCGCGTGGGCGGTTTCCTCACACGTGACTCCCGCAAGGTCGAGCGTAAGAAAGCCGGTCTCCGCGGCGCCCGCAAGAAGCCGCAGTTCTCCAAGCGTTAAGAGCAACTCAGCTGGAACTTCCAGAGGATGGCGGATCTACCGCCATCCTCTTTTTTTATTCTGAAGCCGAGCCGAAGAAGCTTCTATGCCGCGCCTGACCATCGACCTCGCTAAAATCAAGCACAATACCAGCCTTATCGTTGAGCTGCTGAAACCGCACGGGGTGAAACTGTCCGGCGTCACCAAAGCGTGTCTCGGAAACGAGCTGGTCGGCAAAGCAATGCTCGACGGCGGCGCCGCTGGCCTGGCCGATTCCCGTGCCGAAAACATCCGCAACCTGCGCCGTCATTTCCAGGGCGCTGAGCTGACCCTGCTGCGCTCCTCCGTTACCCCTGAAGATGCCTGTATTGAAGCCGACGTCTATTACGTATCTTCATATGAACAGGCTCTGCCGCTACTGCGGATGTCGCCCCACAAGCCACAGAAGTTTTGCCTGTTGCTGGAAACCGGTGACGGACGGGAAGGTGTGCCACTGGAACTGGCGTCAGACGAGGCGTCGCGCATCGCCGGACTGCCCGAGGCCGTTCTGGTCGGGCTCGCAACCAATGCCGCCTGCGCCCGGATCGATGTTCCGGTCGGTGTTTCCCTCCAGTCCTTCAATGAAGCAGCGGCCAGGATAGCCTGGCGGCTCAGGCGGGGCCGCATGGGTTGCGCCGGCGGTGGATCCGCGAAAGCTCAGGATAATGCAGATGATCCGGTCGACCTTGAAAGGATGTTGCCCGTGATGTCCGTGGGGGGCTCGGGATTGCTGCAACTTGTAACCGGGCCCGAAGAAGGCGGCGAACAACAGCCGGGCTGGGGTATGTCCCTGTTCGCTCCGGTAACGGAGCTGCGCTGCGGCGAAGCCATCCTGCTGGGAAGAATCCCTTCAGGGCAGAGCCCCGACCTGTATCTTCAGGGAGCCCACCGCGACGCCTTCGTCCTCGAAGGTCCAGTGCTCGAAATATTCGAAAAGAGCGGGGTTAACCAGGCCCTCGTTGGTTTCGGCGTCCAGGACACGGGCGGCGCCGGGCTCATCCCATGCCATCCGGGCATCACGCCTGCCGGCATGACAAGCGATTATCTTGCTATTGACTGCACATCGCCCGAGCTGCGCGCCCATCCCCTTCGAGTCGGCGAGGCCGTGCGATTCCTGCCAACTTACTATGCGCTGCTGGCGGCCATGACTTCCCCATATGTTGAGAAGAACTTCATCTGAGGCGCGCCGTTTCATGTGAAGTGGACTTTCGTCTGACACCGATGCCATTCCGGTTGCGCCCGACATGGTGTACATTTTATATAGATGGAAGATGAACTGAAAAACTGGTTGCAGGCCAGGGTGTCCGGCGGACGCTACATGCACAGCCTTGGCGTCATGGAGGCGGCGACCGAGCTGGCACGGCTTCACGGCGTCGAAGCGGATCCGCTGAGACAGGCGGCTTTGCTACATGATTGCGCCCGGGAATTCTCCAACGAGGATCTGGTCGCCACGGCCGAAGTGTGGCAGCTTCCAGTCCGCGAGGTGGATCGCCGAAGCCCTGTGCTGCTGCATGGGAAGCTGGCCGTGGTGATCGGCGAGCGCGAACTCGGCCTTAGCGAGCCGGCGGTTCTAAGCGCGGTCCGCTGGCATACCGCCGGCCATCCGGATATGACCCTTTCGGACAAGCTATTCTATCTCGCCGACGTCACCGAGCCCACACGGCATCATGCCTGGGTCGCAGGGCTCCGTGAACTCGCCCGTGAAGATGTGGACCAGGCGGTGCTGATGGCCATCGGGATAAACACGGATCATCTGGACCGCACCGGCAGGACCGTGGACCCGGATACCTATGACCTGAGGGACCTGCTTCTGGGAAAACTCAGAAACTGAGCGCCCGCATCAGCGAGACTAACCGTTACCACGCTCAACTCGAGGCAGTTCTGGCTTGAGCCCTCGTGACCTAAATCACACCGCTGCTTGACCTGACTCATCGGAAACCCCCAGGAATGCGGGCATTACTTACATATGACTGACATCGGCGACAGAATGAATGACCCTTCCCGTCTGAGCAAGTGGCGCTGCCCGGGCATTTTCCGTGACATCGAGTTTCTGGCCTGTCCCACCTGTGGTGAGGAAGTCGAGTTCTTTCCCCAGGACCTGGTCATGGCGTGCGACGGATGTGGCGCCGAGGTAAAGCGGGTCTCTTCCGCCTGCATCTCCCATTGCCCGGCGAAGGAGTCATACTGTTACCGCCAGATGGTGCGCAACCAGGCCCTGACTGAGATCAAGCACGCCGGTAGCTGACGTTTTTACCTTTCCGGATCTCCCTTTTCCCTTTTTTCCGAAAGCATCTATAATCTGGGTCTGGGCGGGAATCTTATCCTGCCTTTAATTTTGGAAAGGCATCCTCTTTTGACCAGAAAATTTTTTGGCACTGACGGCATCCGTGGCATGGCCAACGAATTCCTGACAGCGGACCTGGCGATGACGCTTGGGCGGGCAGCCATGGCCGTGCTTCCTTCAGAACGTCCGATTGTCCTCGTCGGCCGCGACACCCGTATTTCCGGCGGAATGCTGGAAGCGGCGCTTGTCGCCGGCCTAAGCTCCGCCGGCGGGCTGGTGGTGCAGGCCGGGGTCATCCCGACGCCCGCGCTGGCCGGGCTCGTGGTGGCCGAGGGCGCCGACGCCGGCGCCGTCATCTCCGCATCACATAACCCTTACAAGGATAATGGCATCAAATTCTTCGGTTCGACCGGCTTCAAGCTCACCGACGAGCAGGAGCTGGAAATGGAGCGTTATCTGACTGGGGAGTCGGTGGCGGAGGTCTCCGGGGACCCGGGGCGGATCGGCGCGCTCTACGATGCAACCGAGATCTACGTTGACGGCCTGCTGGAGCAGTTCGATCTCGACCTGTCCCGTTTCCGCATCCTGCTCGATTGCGCCAACGGTGCAACCTACAGGAGCTCGCCTCTGGCTTTCGACAGGCTGGGAGCGGACATCACCGTCATCAACGACTCGCCCGACGGCTACAACATCAACAAAGACTGCGGCTCTACCCACATGGAGCAGCTGCAGGATCTGGTCCAGAACGGCCGGTACGACCTTGGTTTCGCTTACGATGGCGACGGCGACCGCGTCCTGGCGGTCGACTCCACCGGCGAGCTGGTGGATGGCGACTTCATCATGGCCATCTGCGCCAACTACCTCAAAGAACAGGGAAGACTGCCGGCGGACACAATCGTCACGACAGTCATGACAAATCTGGGATTCCACACTGCCATGCAAGACTTGGGGATATCCGTGAAGACCACGGCTGTGGGAGACCGTTACGTGCTCGAGGAGATGCTTGCCGGCGGTTTCGGTTTCGGTGGCGAACAGTCCGGCCACCTGATCAACCTTGAAACCGGCACGACCGGGGACGGGCTGGCGACATCTCTGCTGCTGCTCGAAGTCATGAGCAACACCGGCGCTTCACTATCCGAGCTCGCCAGGGTGATGACCCGCCTGCCCCAGAAACTCGTCAACGTCCGCGTGAAAAACCTGGCCGGCCTCGAAAAAGCGGCCTCGGTCTGGGCGAGAATCGATGAAGAACAGGCCCGGCTGGGAGATGCCGGAAGGATCCTGGTGCGGACTTCCGGCACCGAGCCACTTGTCCGCGTCATGGTCGAGGCCTCCACTGAGGAACTTTGCAGCAGCGTATGCGATAGAATCGTAGCTGAGGTGGAGCTAAACCTCGGAACTGCATGATCCTTCCAATACGAAACCTGAAAGCCTGAAACCATGTGCGGGATAATCGCTTATACCGGGAAGAGACAGTGTAAAGAGCTGCTCTACCAGGGTTTGAGAAAACTGGAATACCGCGGATACGACTCAGCAGGCCTCTCCGTGCTGAGCGATGGCAACATCGAGCTGGTGCGGGCCGTGGGCAACCTCGACAGTCTCGAAAAGGCTCTCGTGGGCGACGGTTGCACAGGGGCCAGGCTGGGTCTGGGACATACCCGCTGGGCCACCCACGGGCGCCCATCCGTCGAGAACGCCCATCCGCACCTGGACTGCAAGGGTGACATCTCCATCGTCCTCAACGGCATCATCGAGAATTACCAGACGTTGCGTGAGGAGCTCGCCTCCGAGGGTCACAGCTTTTTGTCCGAAACCGACGCCGAGGTCGTTGCGCACCTGGTCGAGAAATATTACGACGGTGACCTGGTCAAGGCCTTGCGCCTGAGCATCGGTGAGATCTCGGGCCATTTCGCCATCTGTGCGATACATCGCGCTCATCCCGACCTGATCGTCGGCGCCCGCAAGGAATGCCCGTTGCTCATCGGCGTCGGCGAAGGCGAGAATTTCATCGCCTCGGCGATACCGGCGTTCCTGTCCGAGACCCGTGACGTCATGGTCATCGAAGACAACGAACTGGTCGTGGTCACACCCGAGGGTGTCCAGATCCTCGACCTGGACCTGCAACCGCAGGACCGCGAGGTCACCCGGGTCAGCTGGGACGCCGACGCCGCTGAAAAGGGCGGTTACGAAACATTCATGCGCAAGGAGATCTATGAGCAGCCCGACTCCCTGGCCGATACGCTCGCGGGGCGATTGCCTGATGAGGGCGGAGTAGTCCTCGAAGAACTGGCCATCTCCGACGAAGAGCTGGCTAAGATCGACAAGGTCTACATAGTTGCCTGCGGCACTTCTTACCATGCCGGCCTTGTAGGCCGCTACGTTCTGGAAAACTGGGCTCGGGTGGCGGTGGAACTGGACGTCGCCTCCGAGTTCCGCTATCGGGACCCGGTCCTTTCACCGACGACGCTGGTCGTGGGAATCTCCCAGTCGGGCGAAACGGCCGATACGCTGGCGGCAATGCGCCAGGCGCGCAGCCAGGGCGCCAAGGTCCTCGCCATCACCAACATCATGGGCAGCCAGGCGACTAGGGACGCAGACGGCATCCTCTACACCCGCGCCGGGCTTGAGATCGGCGTTGCCGCCACCAAGACCCATGTGGCCCAGATAGCGGCGATGCATCTGCTTGCCCTTTACCTGGCACAGGTGCGCGGGACGATGGACCCAGGCGAGATCGCCGAGGTCTCCACGGAACTCAAAACCGTTCCCGATCTGATGCGCGATTATCTAAAGAATGAGGCATCCGCCCATGAGATCGCCAAGCGTTACTACGATCAACCGTTCTTCCTGTATCTGGGACGCGGCGTGGGGCTGCCGGTCTGCCTCGAAGGCGCGTTGAAGCTCAAAGAGATCTCTTATATACCCACCGAAGCATATGCCGCCGGAGAGATGAAACACGGCCCCATAGCCCTGCTGGACGACGGCTCCCCCGTGGTCGTAGTGGCCAACGACGGCCATGTCTACGACAAGGTCGTCTCCAATATCGAGGAAGTGAGAGCCCGTGGCGCCCTGGCCATCACCGTCGCCACCGAGGGCAACGAGCGGATCAAGACGCTCAGCAGTGACATTATGTATATTCCGAGAACATCGGAGATGCTCTCGCCTCTGCTGGCGGTCGTGCCGCTGCAGCTGCTGGCCTACTACATCGCCAGGCTCAAGGGCTGCAATGTTGACCAGCCGCGCAACCTGGCCAAGACAGTGACCGTGGAATAGAAACCACCTTTGCGGGTAGGGTAACCCTGTGCTGATAGGCATCGACATAATCGAAAATGATCGCTTCGCCCGGGCCCTCGACAGGAGGCCCCGGCTTGCGGACCGCATCTTCACAAAAACCGAACAGGCCTACTGTCTCTCACGTCCAAACCCGGCACAGCATTTCGCAGCCCGTTTTGCCGCCAAGGAAGCGGTCGGAAAAGCCCTTGGAACCGGCGTACGCTCATGGCGCGAGATCGAGATCACATCGGGTGGCAAGCCCCGCGTGAAAATGACTGGAATCACCGGATTGAGGGCCGAGGAGCTGGGCGCCGGCGACGTGTCCATTTCCATCAGCCATTGCGGCCTGGTATCAGTTGCGGTCGCAGCGGCGCCAGGAGTTTAGCGGCAGCCGGCCGGCGGCAACCAGAAGCCGTCAACGGCAAGCGTCAACCAACTATCGCGGGGAGGCTCATGGCTGATCCACAAAAACCCAGCCACCACGATTCGGGAACCATTTTTGGTCTGCCGGTCTATACGGCCCAGCAGATGCGCCAAACCGACGCTGCCGCAATCAAGGGAGCCGGTATCCCGGGAGTAGTACTGATGGAACGGGCGGGCATGGCGGTCGCCGAGCACCTGCTCGAACATTTTTGCGAACACCATTGTTTTGTGGTGCTTTCAGGCAAAGGCAATAACGGCGGCGACGGCTTCGTGGCCGCCAGACATCTATGGGAATCCGGTGCCGAGGTGCGCGTCTTTGCCGCAGCGCCTGCCAAAGAATACAAGGGCGACTCCCTGATCAACCTCAGGGTCCTGGGGAAGCTGGGAATCGAGGTTCTGCATGCGCCCTCAGCCGCAGTGCTGAAACGTGCGCTGGCCACCGATTGCATAATCATCGACGCCATATTCGGCACGGGTTTCAGCGGAGAGCCGCGCGGCAAGTCCGCCGAGCTGATCAAGGCCGCCGCCAGATCCGTCAGCCTGAACGGGACACCGGTCGTGGCCGTGGATATCGCCTCGGGCGTGAACGCCTCCACGGGTGAAGCCGCACGGACCAGCCTTCCGGCTCACACCACCGTCACTTTCCACGCCCCCAAAGTAGGCCATTTCGTATCGCCTGGCAGCTACCTGGCCGGCGATATCATCCTCGCCGACATCGGCATCCCACAGGAACTCTCAGCCGAGGCGGACAACTTCCTGGCAGACGGAGATGAAGTGGCGCTACTGGTGCCGCCTAAGATGGATTACGACAACAAGTTCAGCGCCGGCCGGGTGCTCGTTGCCGGAGGTTCCACCGGGCTCACGGGCGCCGCCTGTCTGGCATCACAGGCAGCCCTGCGCTCCGGGGCCGGTGTCGTCACCGCCGCCGTGCCGGCGAGCCTTAATCCGATATTCGAGCAGAAGCTGCTTGAGGTGATGACGCTGCCTCTCGCCGATACCGGTTCCGGCCATCTCTCTGAAGATTCCCTGGAGCGACTTCTGGCTGCTGCTGAAAGTTTCGACTGTGTCGCCCTTGGGCCGGGTCTCGGACGCGACCACAAAAGTGCCTCTTTAGTGACACAGTTCCTAGCCCGTTCAAATACACCGGTCGTGCTGGACGCTGACGGACTCAACGCCGTTGCCGGTAGACTGGCTTCGCTGAAACGCCGTCCCGCGCCTACCGTACTCACCCCACATGCCGGAGAACTGGCCCGCCTGCTGGAAACCACATCGATCGAAGTCGAGACCCACCGTCTGGCCTTTGCGAAAAAAGCCGCGAAAAAAGCAGTGGCGATCGTCCTGCTCAAGGGCTCATCGACGATAATCACCGACGGCACCGAGACTGTGCTCTGCCCTTCCGGAAATCCCGGGCTCGCCACAGCCGGTGCTGGCGATGTCCTCACCGGCTTGATCGCGGCCCTGGTCGCCAAGGGTCTGCGGCCATTCGACGCCGCCGCCGCGGGCGCCTTCCTCCACGGCCTGGCTGCTGACCTGGCAGCCGAGGAGATCAACCAGGATAACCTGGTCTCATCAGACCTGATAGACTATTTGCCGCTGGCCTTTGCCAGCCTGAAAGAAGAAGAATAACGGCCCGAAAGGAAGGACCGCCTTGTCCGAGATGACTGCAAAAGAAATAATGAAGCCAGGGGTAATAACGATCAGCGAGGACGCATCGGTCCAGGATCTTGCCGCCTTGCTGGCAAAGAAAAAGATCAGTGGCGCCCCCGTTGTCGATGACCAGAACCGGGTCGTCGGCATCGTCTCAGAGGGAGACCTGGTCTCGCAGGACGCCGACATCCACTTCCCTCATTACATCGAGTTGCTGGGAAATATCATCTACCTGGAGAGCGTGAAAAAATATGAGGAGCGGCTGGAAAAAGCTGCTGCTTCATCGGTTAGAGATATCATGACCGCCGATGTGGTCACGGTACAGGAAAACGCTGAGCTCCACGAGATCGCCACCCTCATGACCGAGCGGCAGGTCAATCGCGTACCGGTGCTGGACGGTGATGTCCTGGTCGGCATTATTACCCGTGCCGATGTGGTGCGGGCGATGGCCAGGGGGTAACCGGTGAACCGCGCGCTGGCAACTGTCGACCTCGAATGCGTGCGGCATAATGTCGGAGCGCTCCGACAACGGCTTGCTACCAGGTGCGGATTGATGGCGGTGGTGAAGGCCGACGGTTATGGCCACGGAGCCGGCCCGGTGGCCAGGGCAAGTCTGGATGCCGGCGCGACTGCGCTCGGTGTCGCCACAGTCGGGGAAGCCTCGGAGCTTCGTCAGCTCGGCTTCGAGTGTCCCATAATCATCCTGGGCCCATTGACCGGCGAAGAGATCGGCGCCGCCATCGACGCTGACGCCGAAATAACCATCTGGACCCTTCCCTTCCTGAAAAACATCATTGGTGTCGCCCATTCCAGCGATGCACGAATACGCTGTCATATCAAAGTCGACACCGGGATGCGGCGCCTCGGCCTCTATCCCCGCAAGCTTGTGGAATTTCTGGATATGGTCGAACCGGCGCCAGAAATCGTACTCGCGGGCGTCATGACTCATTTCGCCACTGCCGACGAGGAAGACGATGATTTTTTTTACTTTCAGCTCCACGCGTTCGAGGACGTAACGCAGATGGTGCTGACCACTGGCCTGACCCCGGTTTTTCACGCCGCCAACAGCGCCGCGACCCTGCGCTACCGCGAATCGCACTTCGGCATGGTCCGCTGTGGCATCGCCATCTATGGACTCTCGCCTTTTCAGGGTGACGCCGCCGCGGACGGATTGCGGCCGGCGTTGAGCCTGACTTCCTACCTGGCGGACATCAAGGAGATCGCCGAAGGAGACAGCGTCGGTTACGGCGGCACCTGGACGGCGCCACGCCGGACTCACGTCGGAATCGTCCCCATCGGTTACGGAGACGGCTTCAACCGCCGCCTCTCCAACCTTGGCAGCGTCCTTGTCGGCGGCGAAAAATATCCAGTAATCGGTCGCGTTTCCATGGACCAGATAACGGTTGATCTCGGGCCTTCGCCAAAAGCCGATGCGGGCAGCGAAGCCGTGCTGATCGGCAGGCAGGGCGATGCCATCATCACTACGGAAGAGATGGCCACCGCGCTTGGCACCATCAACTACGAAGTGACCTGTAACCTGTCATCCCGTGTGGAGAGAAGGTATACGGGATAGATATCGATCTCGGGACACCGGCGATCGCCCCCGTCAGCGATTTTTTGGCGGAAACAGACCAGGCGGCCTGGCTGGTGGGCGGTACGGTCCGCGACCTGATGCTCGGGCTTGA
Organism: Thermoleophilia bacterium; assembly: GCA_030650885.1. Classification (GTDB taxonomy): domain Bacteria; phylum Actinomycetota; class Thermoleophilia; order BMS3ABIN01; family BMS3ABIN01; genus JACRMB01. The sequence goes on along the minus strand of JAUSDE010000116.1, from coordinate 4,787 downwards.
CCCCCGTGATATAGACATCGTCGTCGACGGTGACCCCGAACCCATCGGCCGGCTGTTCTCCGATAAAATCGGAGGCGGCTTTTTCATCATGTCCGAAGAATTCAAGGCCTGCAGGTCCATAAGTGCTGACGGGCGGCTCAACTACGATTTCACTGCCTGCCGTGGCGGCAGCATCTTCAAAGATCTGAGCGAGCGGGATTTCTCCGTTAATTCCATGGCGGCGGCTATCCCCGCCATCGGCGAGATCATCGACCCCTTCGGCGGGCAGGCCCACCTGGCCGGCCGGGAGCTGGTGCCGGTCGAAGATGGCATCTTCGACCGCGATCCGCTCCGCCTGCTGAGAGCGGTGCGGCTGGAAAAAAGCCGCGGCCTGGCGATAGGTCCGGCTCTCGCCCGCCTGATCCAGTCCAAGGCTGAACTGTCCGGGCTTCCCGCTGTCGAGCGTACCTTTGTCGAACTATGCCGTATCCTGAGGCCGCCTGCCGGCAGCGCTGGCGTCAGGCGGCTCGATGGCCTCGGGTTACTGCCCGTGCTGCTCCCCGAGGTATCCGCTCTCAAGGATGTCACCCAGAACCAGTTTCACCACCTCGATGTCTATGACCATGTACTGGCCTCGATGGATGAGCTCGAATGGGTCATGGCATCGCCGGGATCAGCGTTTCCCGGTCACGGCGCACAGCTGGAGGACAGACTGGCCAGGAAGATATCCGGGAACGCCGACTGCAGCCTGGCGCTCACGCTGGCAGCGCTATTCCACGATATTGCCAAGCCTTACTGCCGCTTCATTGACGACGACGGGCTGGTCCGCTTCTTCGAGCACGACTGGCGCGGATCAGAAATGGCGGCCGCGATACTAAGCCGTTTTAAAGCCGGCAGCAGCCTGATACGGATGGTGGCCCATCTGGTAAACCGCCACATGCGTTTTGAGGGGCTGGTCCAGCAGCTTCCACCCAGCGACCGGGCGCGACTTCGTTATCTGCGGGCCACTGAACCCTGGACCCCCGAAGCCATCATGCTTTCTGTCTCGGACAGGCGCGCCGTCCGCGGGCCAAGGGTAACCGAAGCACATATTGAGCAGCACATGGATATCTCCAGAGGTATGATGGATCTGGCCTTCGCCGCCGAGGAGGCCGCGCCGCTTCCAAAACTGGTCACCGGCGATGAACTGATTGCGGAGCTCGGACTGGAACCAGGCCCGTTGCTTGGAAGGATCGTCGATCATATCCGCGAGGAACAGGAACTTGGCAACATAAGCACCCGTGGGCAGGCGATCGAGGAGTCGAAGAAGATGGCAGCTGAGTCGAGCGAGGGATCCTGAGCAAGCCGTTCAAAAAGCCGGAACCGGTGGCCGGGTCGGCGGCTGTTGCCGGGTCGGCAACTTCCGGACACGCTGTGGAAATACAGGGCCTGAGCAAGAGCTATGGTACAATCCGGGCGCTTGATGACGCATCTCTTCTGGTCGCCCCCGCCCAGGTATTCGGGCTGGTAGGACCTAACGGCTCGGGCAAATCAACGATCATCAAGGCCCTCTGCGGCATCCTCAAACCTGACAGCGGCAGCGTGCGGGTACTGGGCCTCGAAGCTGATCGCAACCGCCACGCGATCCGTGAACGCCTCGGATATATGCCTCAGACACCATCGCTTTACGATGACCTGAGTCCTGCAGAAAACCTGCGCTTCTTCGGCGGCGGCTTCCGCGTACCCGACCTTGACACCCGTCTTCGCTCAGTACTTGAGTTCGTGCGCCTCTGGGACCGCCGCAATGATCCTCTTTACACCTTTTCCGGGGGCATGCGGCAAAGAGCTTCGCTGGCGTGCGCGCTGATGCACGACCCCGAGCTTTTGATCCTGGATGAGCCTACCGCCGGCGTCGATCCCGCCCTGCGGCAGAATTTCTGGGACCACTTCGCCGAACTGCGCTCCAGGGGCCGCACGATATTCCTGAGCACAAACCAGATGGACGAAGCCCTCCGATGCGACAGGATTGCAATCCTGCTCAACGGCAAGATACTGGTAACAGAGACCCCCGAAGCGATCCGTTCCCGCGGCAAAGCCCATATAACGCTGGACGTAAACGGTGGGCAGACATCGATGGAAGTCGGCGATTATGAAAAAGAGCTTCCGAGAATACTTGCTGAATATGGGCTTGGCCCGCAGGTCAACCGCATCTCAATCCGCCGCCAATCACTGGAGGAAGTCATACTCGACCTGATCGAAGAGGCAGGCCCGGGATGATCCGCAATGTGAATCTTATCGCGGTCAGAATCAATCGCCAGTTTTTACGGGACAGGCGCTTCATGGCCTTGTCGCTGGTGGTTCCAGTCGTTCTGATGGTGATGATCAAGTATGTCTTCGAATCGCTGCCAGGACTGGCTCGCCTGAATGTTCACATCGCCGACTATGCGATTCTCTTCGCCGCCTACCTGGTCCACTTTCTGGCGTATATCCTCTCGACCATTGTGCTTGTTCGTGACCGCGTGACCGGCACACTGCCCCGAATGTTCGTTTACGGTTACCGGCGACGCGAGATAGTACTCGGGTATGTTGCCGGCTATTCGACGATCGCTACTGTGCAAACTGCTCTGGTTCTGTTGTTGACCAAATACCTTTTTGATGTCAACCTGTCCGGGGATCTGGCGGCAATTGTCCTGACGGTGATGGCGCTGGCGGTCGTTTCGGTTGGGCTTGGTGTCTTCATTTCAAATTTTGCCAGAAACGAGGGGCAGGTCTTCCCGTTCGTGCCGATGGTGGTCGTACCATCAGCCCTGCTTTCCGGAATCGCCATCCCGATAGAAGACCTGCCGACGTTTTTACAGTGGTGCAGCTATCTGGTGCCTTTGCGTTACGCGGTGGACGTGCTGACAGGGGTGGTCGTGCAGGGAGAGTCGTTCTTCGACCAGCTACCGTCCTTCTTCATACTTCTGGGTATCGGCGTGGCTCTGCTGGCAACAGCAAGTCTGACCCTGCGAGAAAGGGAATAACCGTAGAGCTCAGGAGACCTTGGCCTGGCGCGTCCGGAAGAGCGACACGAAAACATCCACGACTACTGGATCAAACTGCGTACCGGCGCTCATCTGCAGTTCAGTGAGGGCCTCGTCGGTCGTAAGCGCCCTGCGATATGGCCTTTCACTGATCATCGCCTGGAATGCGTCAGCAACCGCCAGGATGCGGGCACCAAGTGGAATCTGATCCTTTGTCAGTCCGTCGGGATAACCCGCGCCATCAAAATGCTCGTGGTGGTGGCGCACCACCGGCAGGAAACCCTCCAGGCTCGCGATGTGCTTCAGTATGGTTTCTCCGACTTCGGGGTGTTCCTTGATGCGGCGCCACTCTTCGGCGCTCAGGTGGTCCCGCTTGTTGATTATCTCCTGGGGAACCGTGACCAGCCCGATATCGTGCAACAGGCCGGCGACCCTGATCTGGTGTATCTCCTCATCATCCATTCGCATCTCGGCGGCGATCACCGATGCCAGCCGTGCGACCGATTCCGCGTGCCGCTGATCCCGTGAACCGCGTTCGTCGACTGAAGCCGCCAGAGCCTGTGCCGCGGCCAGATGAAGCTCTTCACGAACCAGGTCCTCCAGGTTGACTCGCCCATAATCGGCCGATTCCTCGTGGAACAGGGTGACTCGATTGCCTCCCTGCCGCTTGCCGTAATACATGGACCAGTCAGACTTGTCGACAAGATCATTGGCGTGATTAGCGTCTTCCGGATAGCTCGCCACACCGATGCTGGTCGTAAGGGGTGATGAGTTCGGAGACTTGGCATTAAAGGTGAAGCCGGCGACACGTCGGCGAATTCGGTGGGCTATTATCTGGGCGCCCGACGTATCCGTTTCCGGAAGGATGAGAGCGAATTCCTCGCCACCATAGCGTGCGGCGATGTCTATTGCCCTTTTTGACTCGGTGATGATACGTGACACTTCCTTCAGAGCCTGGTCGCCCATGCCGTGCCCGTTTACATCGTTGAAGCTCTTGAACCTGTCGAGATCACAAAAGATCACCGAAAGCGGCTTCTGGTTGCGGGCCGCCCTGTCGATCTCCTCCCTCAGGCGGGAATAAAAATATCGCTGGTTGTAAAGGCCGGTCAGGCCATCGGTCACCGCTTCTTCCTGGCTCTGCTCGAACATCATCGCGTTCTGGATGGCGATCGCTGCCTGGTTGGAAAGGATAGACAGCACCGACAGTTCCTCGCGCCCATAAATCTCAAAATCCTTGCTATATACATAAAACACGCCGAGCTTCTTTTTTCGCACCTTCAGAGGCAGGCAGATGAAAGCCTTGATCCCCTCGGCGCGCGCCAGTTTGCTTAGCCGGTGTCCCGACTGGATGTCATCACTGAACACCGCCTGGTCACCGACAAGAACCTCTTCCGCCAGTCCTCCCTTGCGGAATTGCATCTTGTTTACAAAAGCATCACTCAAGCCCCTTGTATAGGTGTCGGTGAACTCGCCACGCTTCTCGTCGAAAAGTGAGATGGCTGCGGCCTGTGAGTCAGTCAGTTCCATGCCTTTGTCCATCACGGTTTCGACGACTCGCTCCCAGTCAAGTTCTGAGCTGACGACCAGGGCGATGTCTGAAAGGTAGGTCAGCTGTTCGATTTTATGCTGCACTGAATCGGCCATGAGATTGAATGAGCCGCCCAGCTCCGCGATCTCGTCATTGGTGCTGACCTGAACCCTGCGGTCAAGATCACCCCGGGTCATTGCCAGACTGGCTTCATTCAACTCACGGACCGGCCTACTCAACCTTCGGGCCGCAATCAGAGCGATAATCAGACTGAGTCC
>JAUSDE010000112.1 GCA_030650885.1 Thermoleophilia bacterium | reverse complement strand
CGACAGCGACGCCTGGCTGAAGCATGGCTTCGATGCCACGTCCCTGGGGCTGACCACCGGGAGTCCACCGGGCTATTACGCATCGCAAAATTCGCTGGTCGAGCCGCAGCCGAGCCGTTTTTCAGAATGGAACCGCGAGTTCCAGGAGATGTTGAAGCAGGACCCGACCGGTGACAGCGTTCCGGCTTTCTCAACTGTGCGGTTAATGCGCGATCACACCATGGGGCTCAACCCGGGAAATTCCTCCCCGAGCGCGATGATGGCGGACAACGACTACGCTGTAGGTGAGCTGGTCGAAGCAGTTAGCAAGAGCCCCATCTGGGAGAGTACGGTGATATTCATCGTGGAGGACGACGCCCAGTTCAGCAACGATCACGTCGACAGCCATCGTTCCTTCGCCCAGGTGATAAGCCCCTGGATCAAAAAATCGACTGTGGATTCCCGTTTCTATGACACTAACAGCGTACTAAAAAGCATGGAGCTTCTGCTTGGCCTGTCTCCCATGAGCCAGTACGATCACTACGCCAATCCAATCCTGGGTGGATGGGATTCAAACCCGGGCAATAATGATGTGTACACGGCCATCCTCCCGCCCAAAGACATGATCGGTGAGATGAACCCCGGCCTTGGGTCATATGCGCCAAACAGTCAACTTCGTCGCCTGGCCGAGCTCTCCACGACGATGAACTGGAGCGTTGCGGACGCCGCGCCCTACAGCCTGCTCAATGAGATCCTGTGGAAGGATGCGAGGGGTGCATTCGCGACGGTGCCCGGGCTGCGCTCCAGCAGTCTAAATCTTCCCGGACAGCAGCGGGAGGAACAGTCCGATGACGACGATGATTGACATCCGGAGCTCTGCCAGGGCCGTCGCTGTGCCGGCCCTGCTATTGCTCGCTTTGGTGCTGTGGGGATGCGGCACCCAAACAGGAACCGGTGGCACCCAGGCGGGCACTGCAGGCACGCAGTCGAGCGCCGGTGACTACAAAGTGATTGTACTGCCGCAGGACGGTTATCTACCCGTTTACGATTTCATAGCTGGGGCGAAAAACCGCATCGATATGACAATGTATCAACTCGCGGATCCCACAGCCCAGGCCGCTCTCAAAGCCGCCGCGCAGAGAGGCGTCACGGTAAGGGTCCTGCTCGACTCCGACCCGGAGGGCGGGGGCGGCATGAAGTTGAACCAGGCGGCGTACGATGACTTGAACGCCAACGGCGTCGAGGCGAGATGGGCATGGTCAGGCACGCTGTGGCACCAGAAGAGTATTACCCGTGACGGCGATGCCGCAGCAGTGATGACCTGCAACCTCTATGCGCCTCTTTATACGATCGTCAGGGATTATGCCGTCATCACCCATAACACCGCCACAGTGTCCGGCATGGAGGATACTTTCAACAAAGATTGGGACAACACAAGCAGCCCACCAGCACAGGGTGTGATACCCGCGTGGTCGGAGCTGATCTGGTCACCCGGCGCCGAGCCCGGGCTGGTCGGCCTGATCGACTCCGCCCGCCCCGGGACCACCCTTTATGCCGAGGACGAGCAGCTGGACAGTCCGCCGATCGAGCAGGCGCTGATTGCTGCCGCACAGAGAGGGGTCATCGTCAATCTGACCATGACCAATTCCTCTTCTTACGTTACCGGATTCAACACCCTTGCTACTGGCGGTGTTCACGTCAGCCTTTATCAACCGAATGCCCCGATTTACATCCATTCCAAGGCCATCTCGGTAAACAACGAAACAGTTTATGTGGGAAGCAGCAATTTCACTACCGAGATGACCGATCAGAATCGCAATGTTGGGATCATTACGAAGGACCCCACGGTTGTGCGTGGCATAACTTCGACCATGGCTGGCGATTTCGCGGGAGCCACTCCTTATAGCGCAAGCCCTTAGCAGCGGTTCTTCTTTACCGCTTCCCCAAGCTGATTTAGAATAGAAAAGTTTGGATAACGCACTACAGAGTCCACAGCTTCGATACACGCCATGCCTACATAGCCTTTTTCCGGTAGATCCTG
>JAUSDE010000107.1 GCA_030650885.1 Thermoleophilia bacterium | reverse complement strand
CCAGGGCGCCGCCAGCAGCAATCGCCCCGACCAGATATGGCACGATCAGCATCGCCCAGGCGCCATGCTCTCTGGGAATCGTGATCAGGCTGCTTCCACCTTGAGCCAGGTCTCTATATCATTGCGGTCGATGACCATTCCTCTGATTTTTTCCAGCCACAGTTTCTGAAATTCTCGACCCTCTTCGTCACTGGCCTCTCCGGACACGACAGGCCCCATGAGTGCCGCCAGGCGTTTACCGGACTCCTCAGGGAAGGGAATGAGCCACGGATAGAAGCTCACGCGCACCGCGGCGCCCGTGTCCAGCCGCTGGAAGCGAAAGCACGGTTCCTCACAGGCCGGCTCCGCAGCTTCAAATCGCATCAGGTCTTTCCTGCTGAACCGTCCGCCGAGCCCCTTGAAGCCGGTCTCCGGAGCTGCACCGGTAATGAATGTGAACACCTGTGACATCACGCCGAGCCCACCTTCGTCCGGCGAGCCATAAACAGTTATCGCCAGACCGCCACGCAGCGGCACTTCATCAGGGTAAAGTGCATCGAGGGCCTCCTGGCAGCACAGATACGCGCCTGAAACAGTTGGGCAGGCATGTCCGGCAGCCCTGACGGCGTCGGTGTATTTGAATTCTACGATCTCTTCATCCTTCTCGAATGCTCCCAGCAGTGCCGCCAGTGGCTCCCGAAGCCTGATCGGCTTCACCTCATAAAAGAACTCCCTGAATTTCTCATCACTCATTTGTATCCTTTCGTCGCATGTATCTAATTAACTACCCCCATTCAGAGGTGATTAGTTTGATTATTGTCACGGAAGCGGGGGAGATCAGAGCAAATAAGCTCCGCTTATACTTGACGCTCGCTCCATGTGCCTGTAATATATCGGCGTTTACCGATGTAAACGTTTTTGCAAATTCTTTACATCGTTATATGCCGATATGTTTTGAGTCATACGGCTTAAACAAAGGGAGAACGGTCATCACGATCTCTGATTACGAATCTGTCTTCAAGGCTGCAGCCGATCCTGTCAGAGTGCGGATACTCAAGCTTCTGGAAGGCCGGGAACTATGTGTCTGCGAGCTGATCGACGTCCTGGGATTGGGCCAGTCAACAGTATCCGGTCACCTGTTGCTAATGAAAAAAGCTGGCCTTGTGAAAGATCGTCGTGAAGGGCGCTGGGCGCATTATTCGCTCATAGACAGGAAAACAAACCCATATGCGTTGCCGATACTGGCATTGCTGCTGGGATGGCTGGAAGACGATGCCGCAGTCAGGGCAGACCGGCGACGGCTGGTCGCGATACAGGCGAAGTCGAAGAGCAGCTGCGGCTAGCCTATCGGACGGGACCGATATATCGTATGAAACTGTCCTTTCTCGACCGTTATCTGACCCTCTGGATCTTTCTGGCCATGGCTTCCGCCGTGGCGACAGGTTATTACTATCCGGATATATCCGGCGCCATAACCAGGTTCTCCTGGGGCACGACCTCAATCCCTATCGCCGTCGGGCTGATCGTCATGATGTATCCACCGCTGGCAAAGGTGCGATATGAGAAATTAGGACAGGTTTTCCGGAATTACCGGATTCTCGGGCTATCGCTGGTACAGAACTGGATCATCGGGCCAATCCTCATGTTCGTGCTGGCCGTACTGTTCCTTTCCGACAAGCCCGAATACATGCAGGGGCTCATCCTCATAGGGCTGGCCCGCTGCATTGCCATGGTCATAGTCTGGAATGAACTGGCCAGGGGAGACTCGGAATATGCGGCGGGGCTTGTAGCTTTCAACTCGGTCTTTCAGGTCCTTTTTTACTCAGTGTATGCCTATATTTTCCTCACGGTAGTGCCGGAATGGCTCGGCCTCGAGAGCGTTGCGGTCGATGTGACCATCGGCCAGATCGCCAAAAGCGTGTTCATCTACCTTGGGATACCCTTCCTGGCCGGCATACTGACCCGCGTGACGCTCCTGCGTTTCAAGGGCAGGGATTGGTATGAACGCCGCTTTATCCCGAGGATCAGCCCCCTGACGCTCATCGCACTGCTGTTTACAATCTTTGTCATGTTCTCACTCAAAGGACAGTACATCGTGGAGCTGCCACTGGATGTGGCGCGAATCGCAGTACCTCTGCTGATCTATTTCGTGCTAATGTTTCTATTGAGTTTCTGGATGGGGAAGAAGATCGGCGCTGATTATTCCAGGAGCGCCACAATCGGGTTTACGGCAGCCTCCAACAATTTCGAGCTCGCCATCGCGGTTGCCATCGCCGTCTTCGGGCTGGATTCAGGCCAGGCATTTGCGGCGGTCATAGGACCTCTTATAGAAGTGCCGGTGATGCTGGCTCTGGTGCTTTTTGCCAGGAAGGCTGCAGTCAGAATGTTCCCGTCTCAGAAAAACAGCGATGTCGGGCCTGCTTCCTGACCAGGGGCCCATTACCGATATAATGTGTATAACCAACTAGAAAAGGAGTCGCGGTGCTGGACTTAACCGCAAACTGCATAAGCAAATTCAAGGAGATCCTCGCCAAGGAAGAAAAACTCGATGCCGGAGTCAGGCTATTCGTCTCGGCTGGTGGCTGAAGGCCGTCACTGGCTATGGACATAGCCGAAAGCGCCGCCAGGGGCGATGAGGTCCTGGAAATGGACGGCCTCAAGGTATTTCTTGAGAAAGAGGCGAACAAACAGCTGAACTCCGCGACTATCGACTATTCAGACGCTCGCGGTTTTGTGATCCAGGGCCAGCAGCAGGGGTCATGTAACTGCTAGAAAGCTGGCTTGACGGGCTGCCGGCTGCCTTACAGTCTACTTGGGCGCAGGCACGCGCCGGTACCGTCAGGCTTTGCGCAGAGGCGCGTAATCGACCATCAGCTTACGCTCGCTGCCGTCCGCGGCGAACCTGACAGCGACTGTTCCGCCGCGTTCGACACCGATGACGACACCCGAGCCGAACGTTGCATGGACCACATCGTCTCCGACGTTGAAGAAATTGGGTTCGTCGCTGGTTGCAGGCTCATCGACCTCACCGATATCGTCGTCGAACCTGACGCGTCCGGTCATCCCTCCCGAAAAACGCCCATGCGTGGTGCGGCTTCTCTCGAATTCGACCAGGTCTTCAGGCAACTCGCCGATAAAGCGGGACGCCATGTTGTAATTTCGTGACCCGTAAAGGTTTCGAGTAGTCGTATAGGTGAAATAAAGCCGCTGCCTGGCGCGGGTCATGCCTACATAACAAAGCCGGCGCTCCTCCTCGATGTTCTGCTCCTCCATTGAACGGGAGTGGGGGAAGATGCCCTCTTCGGCTCCAATGATGAAGACCACCGGGAATTCGAGCCCTTTCGCGTTATGCAGGGTCATAAGGGTTATGGCTTCCTCGACCTCAGTCATCTTGTCGATGTCGGTATAGAGGGAGATCTCCTGCAGGAACTCCCGCAGTGAGCCATCCGGATGAAGGCTGTCATATTCTTCCGCCACACCGACGAATTCCTGAAGGTTTTCCAGCCGCCCTTCGGCCTCGACCGTCCTTTCTGCTGACAGCGCCTCCAAATAACCGGAATTCACCAGGGTCTCCTCGAGGATCTCCGCCACCTGCGCCGATTTCGCCGATTCGGCCAGCTGAGACATGGTAGCGCTGAATGCCGCCATCGCATTGACCGCTGCCGGACGCAGATCGGCGATATCGCCGGCCCTGGCAGCCGCCTCCAGCATTGAGGTTCCTTCAGCATCCGCAAAGCGCGAGAGGACCGTCACCGATGCAGCTCCGATGCCCCTTTTCGGCGAATTGATGATGCGGTTGAAACTGACCGAGTCGCTGGGATTGTCCAGCGCCAGCAGATAAGCGAGGGCGTCCTTGATCTCGGCCCGTTCATAGAACTTTGTGCCGCCTACGACCCGATAATGGATGCCGTACCGGATCAGCGTGTCTTCAAGCACCCTCGACTGGGCGTTTACCCGGTAAAAAACAGCGATTTCCGCAGCCCTGAAACAGGCATCTCGCTCCAGCCTGGATATCTCGCCGGCGACAAACCTGGCCTCGGCATGCTCGTCATCCATCTCGGCCACTCGCACCGGCTCACCTTCGCCGAGGTCGGTCCAGAGCTCCTTGGCCTTACGGTCGCTGTTATTGCTGATGACCTCGTTCGCGGCGCTGAGAATAACCTGCGTAGAGCGGTAATTCTGTTCCAGCTTGATGACTGTGGCTTCCGGATAATCTTTCTCAAAATCGAGGATGTTCCTGACGTCGGCTCCTCGCCAGGAATAGATGCTCTGGTCGTCATCTCCTACCACGCAGATGTTCCTGTGCTGCTTTGCCAGCAGGTTCACCAGCATATACTGGGCGTGATTAGTGTCCTGGTACTCGTCGACGAGAATCTGTCGAAAGCTCTTCTGGTAATGCTCGAGCCTGTCGGGGAAACGCTGGAACAGATCAACCGTCCGCATGAGCAGATCGTCAAAATCCATGGCGTTATTGGCAAAAAGTTTCTTCTGATAGAGCGTATAGACCTTCGCGACGGTGTCGTCGAAAAAATTCTCCACCATTTCGGAAAAGGCCTCGGCGTCGACCAGACGGTTCTTGGAGGAGGAAATAACCGCATGGATGCCCTTCGGAGGGAAGCGCTTGGGATCAAGCCCAAGCTCCTTGAGACACCGCTTTACGACCCGCACCTGATCTCCGGCGTCATAGATCGTAAAATTACGCTGGTAACCCAGCTGCTGTGCCTCTTTCCTGAGAATCCGGGCGCAGGCGGCGTGGAAGGTGCTCACCCACATCGTCCGGGCGATAGGGCCCAGAAGCGATTCCACACGCTCCTTCATCTCGTTGGCGGCCTTGTTGGTGAACGTGATAGCCAGGATCTCGTGTGGCTTGACACCCTGGGCCGCGATCAGGAAAGCGATCCGGTTTGTCAGAACGCGCGTCTTGCCGCTACCGGCTCCCGCCAGTACCAGCAGCGGGCCACCAGGACACTCCACAGCGCGCCGTTGGGGCTCGTTGAGATCAGCCAGCAGATGGTCTAGTGAGGGTTTGGTCATAATCGCTGCTCCAGCATATCAGGTGCGCCGGCGGGATAATCCTCGGCGTACCACTTTCTCATCGCGATGAGTTCAGTGCGTCTTAACAGGACGCAATCATGCCGTTGCGCCGAGCGCATACCCCATGGCCACGCATACGAGGCCGGCGGAGACCATCTTGATGCCCGACAGCACCATCCGGTTCTTTGAGATCGCCCCCAGATACATTCCCAATGCGAAAAGCTCGGTAAACGCCAGAAAGAAAGCCACATAGAAAGCAGTTTCAATCGGTATGTTGTCGCCGAGAAAAAACGGTGACACGGCGATGCTGGCGGCCGCGAAAGGCGAAAATCCATCAACCAGCGAGACGACGATCGTGGCATAAGTCGATGCATGGCCGATATCCGTATCCCGGAGATTGCTCAGTGTGGATTCTTCCAGCTCTGCAAGCGACCGGCTCCGCTCAGCCTTCTCGGTCATATAGGCGCCATAAAAACCGGAGACTCCCATGGCAAATGAGGCAGCCAGGCCAAGAGTCACCACCGCCCCGGCGTCTCTAACATGTCCGAACCAGCTTCCGACCAGCACACCGAGGATCGTCAGGACGCCGTCGAATGCGTTCATGGCAAAATAGCGGCGCGCGATCTCACCGACACGCGCGATGCGGTGATACTTGCGAAGAGTACGGATGCTTGGCAGCTTCAAGGAGCGGGGGTGGGGCCCTTCGTCACCTCATCCAGCGCGCGCTGATGTCCTGGGGAGTATTGGCCTCTTCGATCAGTTCCTTGCCCGTAGAGACCTTGTCGATGCTGTGGATACTGCCACCGCTCTCCTGGATGACTGCGGCTACTTCGTCGAAATTGATATGGGGACCCTCAAGAGTTATCTTGATGTTCTCCACCTTGTTATCGATCTCGTTGAGGACCACATCCGTGCCTTCGACCCCTTCGAGATCTCCCAGCCTGACGGCCAGGTCGAGTATCGTGGGCTGATGTGGTTTTAAAACATCCAGCACTAACCTGCGGACCTTGCTCAATCCAGTTCACCTTCCATGAGAATTAGTGTTTTAACGGCTACCTGTCAGATGATATCAGAGGCCCGATGGCCCCGTCAGCATTGTTGGGCTCCGCGAGCCGTCTAAATGCCGGTGCCCTGATAGTAGTCAAAGACCCGGTCCAGCTCCTGTTCGCCTTTTTCCTGCGCCTTTTCCAG
>JAUSDE010000101.1 GCA_030650885.1 Thermoleophilia bacterium | reverse complement strand
CCGCGACGAGATCCGCGAGGCTATCAAGGGTTCCGACATGGTGTTCGTCACCGCAGGCAAAGGCGGCGGCACCGGCACCGGAGCCGCACCGGTTATCGCCGAGATTGCCAAGGAACTGGGAGCGCTAACCGTTGGTGTTGTCACCCGTCCGTTCTCATTCGAAGGCAAGCGTCGCAGCGACCAGGCCGAGGAAGGCATCCGGGAGCTGCGTGAGAAGGTAGACACAGTCATCATCATTCCCAACGACCGGCTGCTCCAGGTCGTGGAGAAAAGAACTTCCATCATCGATGCTTTCAAGGTCGCCGACGACGTCCTCAGACAGGGCGTCCAGGGCATAACAGACCTTATTACAGTACCCGGCCTGATCAATCTCGATTTTGCCGATGTAAAGGCAATCATGAAGGATGCCGGTTCGGCGCTCATGGGCATCGGGGTCGCCAGCGGCGAGAACCGCGCCTCTGAAGCGGCCAAGGCGGCAATATCGTCGCCGTTGCTCGAAGCTTCGGTCGAAGGCGCCACGGGAATCCTGCTGAACATCACCGGCGGTCCCGACCTCGGCCTGTTCGAGGTCAACGAGGCGGCCGAAGTCATCTCCAGCGCCGCCGACTCCAACTGCAACATGATCTTCGGGGCGGTAATCGACGAAAGCATCAAGGACGAGGTCAAGGTGACCGTCATCGCCACCGGTTTCGACCGCCAGCCCGGCGGCCGCATCTCCCGCACGCGAGAGACCACGATAATCACCAAGGGTCCTTCCGAGGCGACACGCCGTGACACCGAAGATGTGCCCGACTTCGAGGTAGGCGAGGATGTACTTGATATCCCTACTTTCTTGAGGGATAAGGACTAGGCGGCAGCTTAAGGCAGGACGATAAGCCGGAGGCTTGATCAAGCAATCACGAGGCGGGCCCTGCGGGCCCGCCTCTTCTGTTAAATGGAAGCCAGGGCAGGCCCGTTGAGGGTTCCTGCTTGCGAGGAATGGATACAGCATGGCTGAAGCCGAAGGCCTTGATCCACGGTTCTCCCGCGAAGATTGGGGCGACCTCATATTCTATCGATTTATGAAAGTGCCAAACGGGGTCAGGGCATATTTCACAACCAGAAGCGGTGGTGTGAGCAAGCATCCATACGAATCCCTGAATCTCGGTTTTCACGTGGGTGACGATCCCGAGGCAGTATCAGCCAACCGCAGACTTCTCGCCAGCGTGCTGGGCCTGGACAGCGCCAGGATAACTTCCCCCCGACAGCGGCATACAGCCGAGGTATGCATGCTTTCGGACGATACGTACGCAGGGGCGGGTTCTAAAAGCGAAGACTCCACATTCGATTCCTGCGACGGCCTGATCACTTCCATGAAGGAAACACCGTTACTACTGCATTTTGCGGACTGCGTGCCGGTAATCCTGGCCGCTGAAGGCAAGACTCAGTGGATCAGCGTATTGCATGCCGGACGTGAGGGTCTGATTCAGGGTGTCGTGAGAAACGGTGTCATCTCCATCCTTAAACAGGACGTGCCGCCGGAATCGATCACGGCCGCGGTCGGGCCCGCCATCGGTCCGTGCTGCTACGAGGTTGATGACGAGACCGCTTCACGCTTCGCCGACCAGTTCGGTCCAGGTCTTGTAAACGGCAACTATCTCGATCTCCCGGGAGCTGTCCGAAAAGAACTGTCGGCAGCCGGCATCCTCGAGGAAAATATCGCCTTCATGGATAGATGCACTGCCTGCAGCAGCGGATTCTACTCCTACCGCCGTGACGGAATCACCGGCCGCCACGGCGCCATCGCCTGGATCGAGTAAGCATGGCCCAGCGTCCCAGCCACGAAACCCTCGACCCGCACCTTATCCGTGCAAACTTCTCTCGAGTAAAGGATGAGGTTGCCGCCGCCTGCAGCCGCGCCAGCCGCGCACCAGCCGAGGTAGAAATACTCGTCGCCACCAAATACGTAACCACCGAAGGCATGGAATCGCTGGCCCAGGCCGGCATCATCCTGGTCGGCGAGAACCGCGCCCAGGACCTGGCGGCCAAGCAGGCACTCTACGGCGACCGCTTCACCTGGGATTTCATCGGCCATCTGCAGAGCAACAAGGTGCGCCAGATCCTGCCATTGACCCGGATGATCCACTCGGTGGAATCGCTCTCGGCGGCCGGCGAGATCGATCGCCGGGCCCAGGCGCCGATCGATGTCCTCCTGGAGGTCAACGTTGGCGGAGAAGCGGGCAAGTATGGTATCATTCCAACCGAAGTTGACCGCTTTCTCGAGGAGGCATCACGATACCCGAAGGTGAACTTCGCCGGCCTCATGACAATGCCGCCTCTGGCGGCAGACCCCGAAGCCGTCCGGCCCCACTTTGCGGCCCTGCGCCGCCTGCAATCCCAACTGAATCAAAAATGGAGCGGCAGCCATGATTTCCGGCATCTGTCCATGGGAACGAGCGGTGATTACGTCGTGGCGGTTGAGGAGGGGGCGACAATAATACGGGTCGGCAGTGTGGTGTTCGGCTGAACCATGAAGTAAAACTAAAGGGATAGCGGGGCGGGCGAAGAAAAGTAGACTCGACTCTCTATCGTAACCGGAGGTGATTTCTATCAGCGGCATGTGGTCAAAGACACTGGTATATTTCGGGCTGGTCGAAGACAGCCTTGAAGAGAAGGAAGATTTCGACGAGGAAGAGGAGCATCTGGCGGCGCACCGCGAGCTGGAGGAATCCTACAAGGAGCGTCCCAACGTGCGCAAGATCAGCCGATCCGGGCGTAAGCGCCGGGTCGACTACGACGACATCTATCCGGAAGAGAACAGCCACCGCAAGGTAGCACGCGTCAGGCCTCTGCGCGCTGCCGCATCGCCGGCCAAGGTAAGCGTGCACCTGGTGCTTCCCAAGAATTTCAACGATGCCCAGCAGGTGGCGGACAAGTACAAGTCGGATATCCCGGTCATCCTCAACCTTCAGGGCACCGACAACGACCTGGCCAAGCGGCTGATCGATTTCTCCAGCGGGCTGACTTACGCCCTCGATGGCGGCATGCAGCGGGTGGCCGACAAGGTCTTCCTGCTGACTCCCCGCGATGTAGACGTCTCCGCCGAAGAGCGGGCGCGGCTGATGGAGAAGGGCTTCTTCAACCAGTCATGAGCATCAAGCGCATCGGCCTCATAGGCGCCGGCAACATGGGCTCGGCCATGATCAGAGGCTGGCTGAAGACTGACCCCGGAATGGCGGAACGCATCACCGTTACCGATGCAGTGCCGATGGCGGCCAAGCGCCTGGCAAAAGAGACCGGCGTCGCCGTGGCTTCATCCAATCTGGAGCTGGTCAAAAATTCAGACCTGGTGATGATCGCCGTCAAGCCCCCCGATATCGAACTCGCACTCGACGGCACCTTCGAACAGTTCGGCCGAGGCAAGATACTCGTCTCTGTCGCCGCCGGGCGCACCATCATCTCTCTGGAATCGATCTTCCCGGTGGAGGTAGCCGTCTTCCGTCTTATGCCTAATGTAGCAGTTGAGGTCAATGCTGGCACCATCTGTTTTGCCGCCGGCAACAATGTCGATCCCCAGACCGAAGAAGAGGTCTATGAACTCTTCCGCCCTCTTGGCCACGTTATCGTCCTGCAGGAAAAACTTTTTGCCGCCGCCACGGCCATCGGCGGCAGCGGTCCAGGCTTTATGGCCCTTTTCGCCGACGCCTTCATCGACGGCGGCGTCATGGCCGGACTTCCGGCTCCCATAGCGCGTGAGCTGACAGTTACGATGATGCACGGAACCGCAAAGCTGCTGATGGAAAAGGGGATACTGCCCATCGAACTGCGGCACATGGTCACATCACCAGCGGGTACGACTGCATCGGGCATAGCGCAACTGGAACGCGACGGCGCCAGGTCTGCGATCATCGACGCGGTGCAGGTCGCGGCCGGCCGCGCCAACGAGCTGGGCTAGGACATGTCAACATTCAACCTCGCCCAATTTGTTAACGCCCTTTTCTGGATCTACTACGTGCTGATCTTCGTGCGCGTCATCTTCAGCTGGATCGGCTTGCCGTCCCATGGCCCGTTCTACGAGATCTTCCGCTTCGTTTACAATGTGACAGAGCCATACCTGGGAATCTTCCGGCGCTTCATCCCCTCGACAGGCGGCATCGATTTCATCCCATTCCTG
>JAUSDE010000089.1 GCA_030650885.1 Thermoleophilia bacterium | reverse complement strand
AGACTGTTCCAGTCCGCCACGTAAGCATAGCTTCCATCCAATACCATATCCTCGGCATATTCGGGGGTGTCATAGGAGCCTGCCATTACGGGGTTGGCCGGATCAGAGATGTCTATTATCTTCAGGCCATCGGTCGAAGCTGCAACGTAGGCATTGCTTCCATCTACTTCGACTCTCTCGGCGTTAGCTATCGGGAAGGAACCGACAATCGACAGCGGTTCATCGCAGGAACTGGTGCCGCACCATTCCGCTCCATCACTGGTGGATACTCCTGCAATCGATATATTAAAAGCGCCTGAAGTGCCATCGTTGAACATACTGTAGCCAACTGACAAAATTCGCGCTGAATAATCCGAATAGCTGGCCCAGTATGGATTCGGGTTTTCAATATTCAGTAACGGCCTCGAATTACAGGACGAATCAATCCTTACCCGCCGGTGGCTGACGGGACCAAGGGACGCGCCCTCGACAGCGGCAACATGGAAGTAATATTCACCATCTGGCAGATTATTATAGGAAGTTGAGTTGTCCGCGCTCTCAGCAATGGTGTCCGGCGAGGTCGATGGTGAATGATCGAGAGCACACGAGTACTGCGCAGGGCCGATATCGAAGACCTCCAGCTCTGAACCAGCAACATAAGTATAATTGCCATCCAGTGCTACCCCGCTGACATGTTGCCACCCATACTCATGGTATGAAGAACCGACTGTTCTTGGAGCTGCCGGATCGCTGACGTCTATTTCCGCAAGCCCCTCAAGAATTCCCAGGAACACAAAACCGCCGAACGGCGGATACGGATTGTTTCTATATCCATATTGTTCTTGGGAATAAGTCAGGTAGACGCGGCTGCCTCTGAAAGCCACACCATTGGCATTATCAGTCGTATCGAATGTGCTGGCAATTAAAGGGCTCGCCGGATCGCTGATGTTGATGATCTGCAGACCGCTGACGCCGTCGGCGATATAGGCGTAGTTGCCGCTGACAGCAATGCTGGTGGCCGAGCCGGTCGTGTCGCGAGAGCCGGTGAGGACGGGGCTCGCGGGGTTGCTGATGTTGATGATCTGCAGGCCGCTGACGCCGTCGGCGATATAGGCGTAGTTGCCAGTAACCGCGATGTCTGTGGCCGAACCGATCGTGTCAAGAGAGCCTGTGAGGACGGGGTTTGCGGGATCGCTGATATCGATTATCTGCAAGCCGCTGGCGCCGTAGGCGATATAGGCGTTGTTTCCGCTGACCGCGATACCGGTGGCTGAGACATAGCCGATCATGTCAAAAGAGCCTGTGAGGACGGGACTCGCGGGATTGCTGATGTCGATAATCTTCAGGCCGCTGGCGCCGTCGGCAATATAGGCGTAGTTTCCGCTGACCGCGATGTCTGTGGCCGAGCCGGTCGTGTCAAGAGAGCCTGTGAGGACGGGACTCGCGGGATTGCTGATGTCGATAATCTTCAGGCCGCTGGCGCCGTCGGCTTTATAAGCATAATGCGATAAAACTGCCACACCACCTGGGTTGCCTGCCGTGCTTGAGTGGCCGACGTGGCCAAGATCCCTGATCCAGGTAAAGACGGGGTCGTTGCCTGAATACCAGATATTCTCATCAGGATGGGTGGGCGAGGTAAGGCCAACCAGTGAAGGGGCTGCCCCGGCGACGGAAACCACCGATAACAACAAAACACCTGCAAAAAGCAGTAGTAGCATCATCCGGAACTGCAAGCTTTTCATCCCCATCCCCTTCCGCCCGGCCGCCTGGAGCGGCTTGAAAGTCATGCAATCCCCCCGAACTGCAGCTTTCTGAAAAAGCATTACATAACTCTTAAGGAATGTGAATGTAGAACATTGGTCATATTTTGTCAATATGCAGCTTTTTGGGATAATTCTATTGAAGCATTCCTTTGTGCTTCGCTAGCTATTACCCACCACATCCCGCCAGCGGATAACAGCGGCGGATATCGCCAGGGCAACGGCAACAAACCCTCCCAGCATGGCGCAGGAACGGGCGACCGACAGGTATTCGCCGAAGAAGCTCCCCGGGCCCGCCGCGCTCTGTACGGTAGCCCCGAGGGAATAGATCAGCGAGTAGCCGCTGGTCCGCACCAGGAATTGGGACAAAGTGCTCAGCGCTTCGATCTGCCTGCCGAAGACGGTGATGAAATTCTCGATCACCAGCGCGTAGATGATCCCCAGTCCGATCGCCAGCGCCGTGCCGCGCGAGAGCACCGCGATCATCACTCCCACGGAAGACCAGGCGGCCATTATCAGCCAGCAGGCTCCCAGGGCCTTCATCGTCAGCAATAGCGGTGGAAGCTCGACTGCCTGCCCCTCACGCATGGCTATCAGGAGGCTGGCCAGAAAGGCAAACATGAAGACAAGAACGACAAAGGGAATGAGGACGATGCCGAGCGCCGCCATCTTACCGCCGAAGACTTTCAGCCGGCTGGCCTTCTGGGTGAAGGCATAAGTCAGTGTGCCCCACGAATACTCGCTGCCCACAAAAAGCACTCCTATTATCAACGCTATGGTGCCGCCGAAAAATGGAAAGGACGCCAGGATATTGTTGACAAAATTCTGAGGCAACAGTTCGGTCAGCAGCACCTTGTCCAGTCCGCGCGGCCGGAAGTTGCTATCGCTGGTAAAAGCGAAATACGGCAGGAGATAGGAAAAGAGCATCGGCAGTACTATCCAGAACCCCAGCAGAGTCCAGTAAGCTTTGCGCTTTCTGACCAGAAGTAACTGAGCTAGAAGGCTATTCAACTGGATCGGACTCCTCAGTCAGGCTGAGGAATGCGCTCTCCAGGGAATCCTGGGCCATGCACAGCTCGCTTACTTCGATCCCCTCGCCCACCAGAAGCCGATTGATCTCCGCGGCCCGCGCCAGATCGACCTCGACCAGCAGGATGTCATCTTCGATTGTATTTATCTGGCCAACTCCACCGAGACCGCCGATCAACACGCGGGCCCGGTCAATCGGCCTTGCCTTGATCCGCAGCCTGGCACCATGTCTCAATTCCTCTAGCGTGCCTTCCTTTATAAGACGCCCGTCCTTGACGATGCCGATGCGGTCGCAGATCTGTTCCAGCTCGCCCATGAGGTGGCTTGAGATCAGCACCGTCCTGTCCCCCTGGCCCAGCTGCCGGATAAGCTGACGCATCTCCACCATGCCGGCCGGATCCAGCCCGTTGGTCGGTTCGTCGAGAATCAGCAGCTCCGGGTCCTTCAGCATGGCTGCCGCGATCCCGAGCCGCTGCTTCATTCCCAGCGAATAGGTCTTGAACCTGTCATCCGCGCGCCCAGTCAGCTCAACCTCTTCGAGGACCGGCTCGATGCGAGAGTAGTCGATACCGGCCAGGCGTGATAGCACCCGCAGGTTATCGCGGCCCGAGAGGTATGGATAAAAAGCGGGTGTCTCGATGAGCGCGCCGACCCTGGAAAGCGTATCCGATGAACCAGGCTTTCCGCCCAGGATCTCGCAGCTGCCTGAAGTCGGCCTTACCAGCCCGACGAGGATGCGCAGCGTAGTGGTCTTTCCGGCGCCATTGGGCCCGACGAAACCATAGACTTCCCCTCGCTGGACCTTCATGTTCAGGCCGTTTACCGCCATGACGTCCGGGCGGTAACGCTTGGTCAATCCGGTTGTTTCGATTACGAGGCTGATGTCAGATCGTTCCTTTACTGATGATTTTCAGCGACCGCCTATCGCGGCACGGGCTTCGTTACAGTCAGACAATTATCGCCGCGCTGGTGATTTATGGCAAACATCCCCGGATTTTAACGAAATATTTATGTTTTAACGGCCCTTTTTTGCAGCAATTTTATGGACGCGCGATTTAAAATTTTATCAGAGGTTTAAACAATCCGCCCAGGCAGAATTTCACGCACAAATAGAAGCTTTATCAATTGTTTGCCGTCAGACTAAGGAAATGACATGCTTGAATTTATTGGTGGTGCGATGGTCGCAGCTATTGTATTGATTTACCTGATCGTAGCCTTATTCAATGCCGAGAAACTTTAGATGACTTCGATCAATATATTAGAGATCGTCTTGTTCGTTGCCCTGGTGCTGGTGCTTGCCGCGCCGCTCGGGCTCTACCTTAAGCGGATCTTCAACCGGGAAAAGACTTTTCTTGATCCTGTGTTTCTACCGATCGAACGGCTGATATTCAAAGCGACCGGCGTCGATCCGGAGCAGGAGATGGGCTGGAAAGAGTACGCGCTTTCCGTGATGGCTTTTAATTTCATCGGGATACTGTTTTTGTTCGTCATCCTTTTGGCCCAGGGAGCTCTGCCCCTGAATCCTCAGGAGCTCGGCGGCCTCAGCTGGCACCTGGCATTTAACACGGCGGCCAGCTTTATCACGAACACCAACTGGCAGTCTTATGTGGGCGAAGCCACAATGAGCTATCTTTCACAGATGCTCGGGCTTGCGACGCAGAATTTCCTTTCCGCCGCCACCGGCATCTCGGTGATGCTGGCTCTCACCAGGGGCCTGACACGTAAAAGCTCGAGCACGATCGGTAACTTCTGGTCCGACCTGACCAGGAGTACACTCTGGGTGCTTCTGCCCCTGGCTTTGATCATAGCCTTACTGATGGTTTCCCAGGGAGTCGTTCAGAATTTCAGCCCCAGCGTCACCGCAGAGACATTAGAGGGCAGCCAGCAGGTGATATCAATGGGCCCGGTGGCTTCCCAGGAAGCCATTAAGGAGCTGGGCACCAATGGCGGCGGTTTCTTCAACGCCAACTCCGCCCATCCCTTTGAGAATCCCACACCCTTCAGCAATCTTCTTCAGATGCTGTCCATACTGCTCATCCCGGTTGCCCTGACGTTTACATATGGGCGCATGACCGGCAGGATACGACAAGGTTACGTCATTCTGGGAGCGATGATGATCCTGTTTCTGGCGGGATTGGCGGTGAACGTGGCAAGTGAGCACCAGGGCAATCCCCAGATTGCGGCCCTTGGTGTCGCCAGCCCGACTGCCATGGAAGGCAAGGAAGTCAGATTTGGCATCACCGAGTCGTCCCTGTTTTCAACGATAACTACAGACACCAGCACCGGTGCTGTGAATTCCATGCATGACAGCTTCACTCCCCTGGGCGGCCTGGTGCCGATGGTCAACATGATGCTGGGCGAGGTGATATTCGGTGGCGTTGGCTGCGGGCTCTACGGAATACTGATCTTTGTCATCCTCACCGTTTTCATAGTGGGGTTGATGGTAGGCAGGACGCCTGAGTATCTGGGCAAGAAGATCGAATCGTTCGAGATAAAGATGGCGATCATGGCGGTGCTGATCCCCTCAGCCGTGATCCTCCTGTTCACCGCCCTGGCGGTCGTGACGGAACAAGGTAAAGCAGGAATCCTCAATCCCGGAGCTCATGGTTTCAGCGAGATACTCTACGCCTTTTCTTCAGCCGCCGGCAATAACGGCAGCGCCTTTGCCGGTCTGTCGGCCGACTCGACCTTCTACAACATATCCCTTGGATTGGTCATGCTCATAGGCCGGTTCTGGATGATGCTGCCCGTCCTGGCCATCGCCGGCTCCCTCGCCGGCAAGAAACTCGTGCCG
>JAUSDE010000081.1 GCA_030650885.1 Thermoleophilia bacterium | reverse complement strand
CTGGCCGCCGTACACCGCAAATGCGGCATCACAGTAGCCATCGCCGTCATCGTTCAGGCACCCTTCCTCAGGAGTGTCGTAGCTGCTCCAGTAATTGCCGCCGTCCGGGTCGGGCTGATCGAATGCGTTACCGCCCCCACTTGACACAAAAGCTGACGTGATATTGTCGACAAAATTATTCCTGTAGATGACGTTGCTGCCGGAATTGGACAGGTAGACGCCATATTTGTTTCCCTGCAGGGTATTGTCAGTGATGGTGTTGCCATTCGCGGACAGCAGGTTGATGCCGTAACCGAAGTTTTTGACCTTAAGATTATATATGGTATTTCCGCTGCTCACCGAGGTCGATACGCCCGTGGTGAATGCTCCGGAACCCGTGAGCGTATGGCCGTTGCCGTCAAGGGTGATGTTATTGCCGACTATCACGATGCCGTTGCGGCTGAAGTTCAGGTCGGTCGACAGGGCGCAGGTCTTGCTGTATTGATCCCACGAACCGATCGCGACGCAGTCGCCGCCAGTCGGATTGTCCTTGATGTATCGCATCGGCGAGACTTCCGGCTTGCTGGTGTCAACAGTGAACGAACCGCTGCCGCTGCCATGATTGCCGGCCTTATCGTCGACCCCCACCAGAATCAGGTGGCTGCCGTTGGCGAGTCCGTATACGCCACAACTGGCGCTGGCTGCCGAGACAGTACAGCCGCTCACCACGCTACCGTCGAGATAGACTGAAACCGTGGAGCTGCTGATGCCGGAACCAGTGCCGTCGGTGAAAGTCGCTTTAAGGGTCGCCGAACCACTGCTGATCGTGCCAGTCGGCAGAATGTTGCTCACCGCCGGGGCCGTGTTATCCAGAAAGGTAAAAGAGCCGTTGATGGCGCTATTGTTTCCCGCGTTGTCCGCCACCGAGCCGCTGATCGCATGCGGCCCGGGCGCCAGGTTGGAAACGGGACAGCTTATATCGGATGCAGTTGCGGCACATCCGGCCAGCTCGACGCCGTCAAGGTAGACTACTGTGGAGGCCGCGTCGACACCGCTGCCGCTATCGGAAAAGTATGTTGATATCGTCGCCGAACCTGTTGAGACTGACCCTGAGGGCTGCACCGGGCCGACGGCGGGAGACGAAGAATCCATCTGGAAAGAAGCGGAACCGGAACCCCGATTGCCCGAAACATCTCCCACATAAACCATGATCATATGGGTACCGTCGACCAGGCCGGAAACCGGACAGTCGACACCGGCCGTTGTGGCCGTACAACCCGCCACCAGGCCACCGTCAAGGTAGACCGCAGTCGTGGAGGAATCGATTCCCGAACCCAAATAGTCGCTGTAGCTGGCGCTCAATACTGTCGAGCCAGTGTTGATATATCCAGAAGGCTTGAAGTCATCGACCGAGGGGGCGGCGCGGTCAGCTACATCGAACGATCCGTTGAAGCTGCTGCTGTTTCCCTGGTTATCCGAAAGCGACCCGCTGATCGAGTGCGGTCCCATCGCCAGGCCATAGACATCGCAGCTGGCGCTCTCCTGCGTGACCGGACAGCCGGTCAGCCGGCTTCCGTCAAGATATACGCTTACCGAAGCCAGCTTGATGTTGCTGCCTGGGTCGTTGTAATACACCCTGATAGTGGCGGACATCGTACCGATCTCACCCGCGGGCAGAACGCCGGTTACTTCCGGAGGAATGCTATCCGGCGGATGGGTGATGTTCCATCCGTCCTGCACGGTGTACGCCTGGGGATCCTGGCCGCCGGTGAATGGATATGCCGCGTCACAGTAGAAATCGCCGTCGTCATCGTTGCACCCCTGCCCCGGAGTGTTGTAGTTGCTCCAGAAATTTCCACCCATATCCGCATAGCTGAAAACATTGCCGGTACCGCTGACGATCGCCTGGGTGCTGTTGCCTATAAAGTTGTTGTTATAGACCCGATTACTGTTTGACGCGGTCAGATAGATACCGTTGGTGTTGTTCGCCAGGGTGTTGCCGGTGAGAATATTGGCGGACGAGGATAAGCCGTTGATGCCGTATCTGAATTGGCTGACTGTGAGATTCTTCACGGTTACGCCGGTGCGCACCGAGAATGTTACGCCGCTGGTGAAACCGCCACTGCCCGTCATTGAATGGCCGTCGCCGTCAAGAGTGATGTTGTCGTTGACGATCTCTATGCCGTTGCTGCCTGATGCGACGAGGTCTGCGGTTAGGGTGCAGGTTTTAGTAGCGGCATCCCAGACGCCGATCGAGCTGCAATCGCCGCCGGTGGAGGAGGTGCTGATCTTCTTTGTCGTGGAAGCCGCAGCTGGCGCCAGGCTTACTGCCAGCATGCATATGAAGAATATAGTTAGAGGCGTCGCGATCAGGCTTACCCAGAGCCTTCTGCGCGCCTGATCTTTTTGGATCTTGCGCAAACCCTCGGTGCTCCCATGCTGTTTGGGATTGGCAAACGGGCCATCCAACTTTACAAGCCACTTATATTGTTTGTCAATGAGCTTTATCAGGAATATAAGGAGATACATTCCCTATTTAACCGCGGTTTTAATGCGCTTTTACCGCAGCCGACAAGTGAATTTTTTATAGATTCGTTTCAGCTATCCGTGGTTAATCCATCCTGCAGGCGGCCATTGTCCCTTGTCCCGCAGCATCGACGCGAGCAGGGGTACCGGCAGCCCTACTACATTGGTGTAGTCACCGCGGATCTCCTCGACGAAGGCCGATGCGCGGCCCTGAATGGCATAGGCACCGGCGCGATCACGCCACTCGCCGGTGTCCAGATAACTCTCGATCTCGCGCTCGGTAAGGCGGCTGAAACGCACCTCGGTCACGGAATGAGATGTAGCCTCCACTCTTTCCCCCGGTCCGGTTCCTGACCACAGCAGCGTCAGGCCGCTATATACCAGGTGCGTCTTGCCGGACATCCCCCGCAGGTAGCCGAGGGCTTCTTCTTCATCCACCGCCTTGCCCACAGCCTGACCATGAATCACAACCATGGTGTCTACGCCGATTATAGGCCGGTCGGACGGCAGTGGTTCCACTTCGGACAGAATCGAAAAAGCCTTGCCGCGGCTGTGCCGCTCCACCTGCTCCGCTGGCAGATGATCGCCGGTGTTCTCCTCAAGATAATCTGGATGGACAACCTCGAACATGACACCAAGCGCCTTCAGCAGCGCTTTTCGCTGTGGTGACCTGGAAGCCAGATACATAGGGGACTCTACCGGCCTTTGGAAGCTTGCGCGCTAGACGATCTCGTCTTCACTGAAGTAAAGAGAGATCTCGCGCTCGGCGCTCTCGGGGCCGTCGGAACCATGGACGATATTCGCCTCGATGTCCAGGCCATAATCACCACGGATAGTCCCGGGTTCGGCGGCCAGGGGATTGGTCACACCCATCATCTTCCGGACAACCGAGATCGCCTCGGGGCCTTCAAGCACAAAAGCCGCCACGGGTCCCGACGTGATCGAGCTGACCAGGTCATTGAAGAAATCCTTCTCGCGATGTTCGGTGTAGTGCTCGGAAGCCAGCTCCCGGTCGACCTGCAGGAACTTCATCGCCCTGATGCGAAAACCCCTGCGCTCGAACCTGACAAGCACCTCACCGACAAGTCCACGGGCTACTGCACCCGGTTTTACCAGCATGAATGTACGTTCCACATTTCCTCCTAAATCATTTTTAGAGCCAGGACCTGACTCAAACGGGATCAAGCGAAGAGTTCATCTTCTTCCGCTACTGCCGACTTGGCTTTCCTGCCGACCCCCTGCTCTGACGCGCAGTATGGGCAGATCTTCCACGATGGCTCAAGCGGTTTGTCGCAGCTGGAACAGGCGACCTTCAGTTCACGCCTGCACTTGGGGCAGACCAGGAAATCGTCGCGTACCGGCGTCCGGCAGGCCGGGCAGCGGTTGGCTCCACCAACCAGTTCCTGCTCCCTCGCCCGGATCTCCAGATCCCTCTCGAGCACGTCTTCGAGGTATTCCGGCGGCCGCAAAATCACATAAAAAAGTGTTCCCACATATGGGAATATCAGAGAGGTTGCCACCGATACCCCGATCATCAGTGGATCGGTGATGCGCCGCCTGGCGTCCTTATAGGTCCAGAAAGCCAGCGCCAGCCACATGGCGACCAGCATGGCCTTGGCCATCATGGTCGTGAACTTCCACCAGGGGGAATCGAAAAAACTGCTCGCGCCCTCGGCGGCATCAGCCTGCAGGATGAGGAAATTCATGGCACCCGTCATTTCGTTTTCACGCCATCCGCTTCTTGATATCCGACAGCAGGTAGAGCGATCCAGTAACGAGAATCACGTCACGCATCGATGCCAGTTTGAAGGCGCTTTCAAGCGCCGACTGGCTCTCCCGGGCGACGAACGTCTGGACATGGCTCTCCTCCACCACTGGAAGCCTGGATAGCTCCTGAGCGGTCATGCAGCGTGGATTTGAGTTCTCGGTGACGAATAAGATATCACAAAATTCCAGGAGCTGCTCCAGCATTCCGGCGGCGTCCTTGTCCTTGAGAATAGACACGACGCCGATGATGCGCTTGCCCGCCACCAGCGGTTGCAGCGACTCGATCAGCTCGGCGATACCGCTGGGATTGTGCGCGCCGTCGAGTACCACCAGCGGCTTTTCATCGATGATCTCCAGCCGCCCCGGAATGGTTATCCGCGGCAGCGCCCGCTTCATCTTCTTCTCGTCCAGCCCCTTGCGCATAAAAAGCTCCGCAGCCTGTATGGCCACGGTGCAGTTGGTACGCTGGTAGTGGCCTACCAGGGCCATCTGCAGGTCCTCGTATGAATGCTTGACGGTCATGACGTCGAATTTCTCGCCGCTGCCGCGCAGCAGCGAATAATCGTCGTCGTAAACATAAAATTTGGCATTCTTTGCCAGGCAGATCTTTTTTGCCTCCTTGAGCGCCTCGCCTGACAGCCCGCCCAGAACAACATTTCCTTTTTCCGGTATTACCGCCGTCTTCTCCTTGAGGATTGCGGAGATTGTCTTGCCAAGAAGGTCCGTATGCTCCAGCTCTATATTGGTGAGGACCTGCACCTTGGAGTCGATTACATTTGTGGCGTCGTAGCGGCCGCCGAGACCGGCCTCGATCACTGCCACATCAATCTTCTGCTGATGAAAATAAAGGAATGCCGCGGCGGTCAGGATCTCGAACTGGGTCAGTGGTCCACTGCTGCGCGACCGCTTGTTGACCTCCTCTGCCTTTTTGCGTACATCAAGAATCAGCTTGTCAAAGCGTGGCTCCGAGATCTCCTTGCCGTTGATCAGCATCCGCTCGGTAAAGGTCACCAGGTGTGGAGAAAGATAGGCGCCTGCCTTGAGACCCTGTGAAGCAAGGATCGCGGCGATCATGCGCGCCGTCGAAGATTTTCCGTTGGTCCCCACCACGTGGATGGTCTTGACCTTATTCTGAGGATTCCCAAGCGCGG
>JAUSDE010000070.1 GCA_030650885.1 Thermoleophilia bacterium | reverse complement strand
TCAGCTGCCGGCTACCATCTCTTCTCGAGGTTGAGCAGTTCGCGGGTATAACCAACGACGCAGATGGGGGAGACGATGAACTGGTAGATCAGAAAGTATGCCAGAAAGCCGAGAGCGTTTCGGCGGATGCGCAGGCCCATGAGATCGAAGACGCCTCTCTGGAAACGCAGCATGATCAGCACGATGAAAGCGGTAAGCGGCAGCACCAGCAGGGTCATCAGGCCGGCGATGTAAAAGTAGCCGAAACAGGCCAGCACTATGCCGGGAAGAAAGACCAGGGAAAAGACCAGGTCCAGAGGGGGGAAGAGCAGGTCCAGGGCAACAAAGAAGCTGGCGAAACGCCGGCGCCGCCAGACGATTCCCAGGTGGCTTTTAAGAGCTTCGATCATCCCGCGGGCCCAGCGCTGCCTCTGCCGGTAAAAGCCCCGGAAGGTCTCCGGCACCCTGGTGAAAGCGATGGCGGTAGGCTCATGCACGATCTGATGGCCTTCTCCGAGCAACGCCCAGGTCAGAACGATGTCTTCGCCGATGCGGTCAGGCCAGCCTCGCGCCGAGCGCACGACTCCGGTGCGGAAGGCGCTGAAAGCGCCCTGGGCCACAAGGGTGCCGCGGTACATGCTCTGCTGGCGTTTGACCGCGCCTATCCCCAGGAAGTAATCCCATTCCTGCATGCGGGTGAAATGTGACGCCCTTGAATTCTTGGCGAGCACTGTCCCCGCAACCGCAGCGGCATCAGGGCTCTGCATCAGCCTCGCCACGATTCGCCGCAGGGCCTGGGGATGCAGGAAAGTATCGGCGTCTATAGTCACCAGCACACGGTGAGATACTGCCTCAAGCCCGGCGTTGAGCGCCATCGCCTTCCCCTGATGGGGGGCTGATATGACTTCGAGGCAGGGCTTCCTGAGCGAACGAAGGTATTTGAGGGTGTCGTCCGAAGAGCCGTCGTCCACCACAATCACTTCTACTTCCCCGGGATAGTCCTGTTCGGCCAGGCTGCGGAAGGTCTCCGGCAGGGTATCCTCCTCGTTGTAGGCGGCAATCAGGACGGAAACCCCCGGCAGAGCGCCGTTTAGATCCAGTTCCGTCTGGCGGTAACTCAAAAGGCTCAGCAGCAGGAAGACATTAAGGTAGCCGGGGATGATGGCAATGAAAGCCACCAGGACGATGGCGCCAGGAAGAGTGATCAGATCGTCAAGATCGCCGATCCAGCGGGAGGCCAGCAGGCAGCCGGCGGCTGCGAACAGCAGCGCGCCGAGGTTGGCGACAACGAAGCGCGCCGCCATCCCGTAGCGGGGTAGCCCCCCGACCAGCCCATCGCTACGCTCTACAGTCTCGATCTGAGTGTTCATGCGAAGTCGTTATTCCTTATCCCCGAGGAGCGGAATAAAACGAGAAGAGCCAGCCGGGCCTACGGCTAAAAGGCCCGGTATTGCTGACCCGGCATAACAATTCGCCATTACAACTATAAAACCTTCCTTAGGGGAAGTTGCCGAGCTTCAGGAACTTCCGCTACTCAGATCTCACAGTCCACTACCGGACAGCCGCCTGCGAACTCGGGCCCGGCCCTTACGTGCCCGCCGCCGTTGTCCGTTTCGTCCCCGGCGGTTCCTCCCAGATACAGCACCTGCTGCCTGCGGCTTCCATAGCGGAAGACTGTTATGCCTTTACACCCGAGATCCCACGCCAGAAGGAACACGCGGCGAACGTCGTCGATGCCAGCCTGCTGCGGCATGTTGACGGTCTTTGAGACTGCGTTGTCGACGTGTTTCTGAAAAGCGGCCTGCATACGCACATGCCATTCTGCGTCGATGTCCATGGCGGTGACGAACAGGTCGCGCACATCCTCGGGAACAGCCATGTTGCCCCGTACGCTGCCGGTCCGCGATATCTCCATCATCAGCCCCTCAGAATAGAAACCCCTCTGGCGCGCCACACGCTCGAAATCGGAGCTGACCTCGAGCATTTGCGTGCCTTCCATCACATCGCGGATAAACGAGATAGCGAACAGTGGCTCGATGCCACTGCTGGTTCCGGAGATCACGCTGATCGTTCCAGTAGGCGCGATCGTTGTCACTGTGGCGTTTCGCATCTGGGCATAACCGCGCTTCTGCCAGAGGCTGCCTTCGAAATTGGGGAAGGACCCGCGTCGTCTGGCGATCTCCGCCGAGCGGGCGACGGCTCTCTCCTGGATGAATTTCATGATCTCTTCAGCCTTAACAAGCGCTTCATCGGAGTCATATCTGATCCCCAGCCGAAGCAGCGCCTCGGCAAACCCCATGACGCCGAGCCCGATCTTGCGGTTGCCGTCGGTCATCGCCTTGATCTGAGCCAGCGGAAAGCGGTTGGCGTCGATGACGTTGTCGAGGAAATGGACGGCGATATCCACGAGGGCGCCCAGCCGTTCCCAGTCTATGCGAGGGGAGCCGTCGCTCGCGGCGCCCGCGTCGGCAGTCCCGCCGCACGCGTGACTTGCTCCGCCCTGAATGACCAGCTTCGACAGGTCGATCGAGCCAAGGTTGCACGACTCATACGGCAACAACGGCTGCTCTCCACAGGGGTTGGTGGTTTCCATAGGTCCCAGCGCAGGCGTCGGATTAACCTTGTTGATGCGGTCGATAAAGATCATGCCCGGATCGCCGGACGCCCAGGCCGACGAAGCTATCGCTTCCATCACTGACTGCGCCCGCAGGCGCCCGGCCACATCACCAGTCCGGGGGTTCACCAGGGCGTATTCGCCATCCACACGGACTGCTTCCATGAACTCGTCAGTCGCCGCTACCGAGATATTGAAGTTGGCCAGGCGTTCGCTTCCGCTCTTGGCGCCGATGAATTCGAGGATATCCGGATGGTCCACGCGCAGGGTGCCCATGTTGGCTCCACGCCGCCTGCCTCCCTGTTTCACGACGTCGGTGGCGCTGTCGAAGGCGCCCATGAAGCTCACGGGCCCGGACGCCACGCCATGGGTTGTCCCGACAAGGTCGCCCTTGGGCCTCAGGTGCGTGAACGAGAATCCGGTGCCGCCACCGGCCTGGTGGATGATGGCCATATATTTCACGGAATCGAAGATGCCGGGGATGGAATCAGGAACAGGAAGGACAAAGCAGGCTGAGAGCAGACCCAGTTCCGTGCCGGCGTTCATCAGAGTGGGGGAGTTGGGCAGGAACTCGCGGGACGCCATAACCGTAAAGAACTGCTCCTCCGCTGTGGCCGGATCGTCTCCATAAGTGGACTCCGGTGCGGCGACATGCTTCGCAACCCGGCGAAACAGCTCACCGGGCGTTTCCGTAACGTGCCCCTGGCCATCCTTGGCCAGGTAGCGTTTCTTGAGGACAGTCAAGGCGTTCAGCGGCAGCTTCAGGTCATCCCGCACGCCGAGGAACTCACGGGCGGACCGGATCTCCGACCGCCCGCGTCTGTAATCCATATAGGCTCTGGCCGCTTCCTTGCACGGGCTCGCCATCAGGACTTCCTCGACGATATCCTGGATCTGTTCCACATCGGGTGTACCACCGGGAAATTGTGATTCGAGCTGTCCGACGACCTGCGAGGCGAGCTTGTCCGCCAGGGGTTCTGCAGCTCCACCAGTAGCCGCTATCGCCCGAGCGATCGCCCGCTCGATGCGTCCGGCGTCAAAGGGCATGAAACTCCCGTCACGGCTGCGAATCGAGGTGATTTGCCCGCCGTTCATTGCATCCCCCAGGGAGGTGTGACTTTCAAGGTTTTATGCATCAAATAGCCTCCTGCTGGCCGCCGGTCGTCCTCTCAACAAGCTTTTCAGCAGTCCAGGGACAGAACAATACCTGCAAATCGCAGTATATTAATCCCCCGTGAAGCTAAAACTTAACCCGTTCTTAACGGCTGAACCTTGCCGTAAACGGCTGAAGCACAGTAGAATAGTCACAATTGAAAAGAAGGCAGCCGTGAAAGTTCAGGCAAACAGGGGCTGAACAAAGGGAAAGTCGGGCAGGCTGCGGATCGGGAAAGGGAAAAATGTCTTTACTGTTGGAACTCTCCGAAGAGCTGGAGTGCAAGGAGTGCGGGGTACTTTGTGAGAAAGTGGTTTATCCCGCCAATTGCTTCGACTCCGGATGCAAGTACATCTACTCATATGACCAGAAGGGCACGAGTTATTTCGGCTGCCTTTACAAGGTCTTTGCCGTGGAGATCGACCTCGGCGGCTTCGAGGAACTGGAAAAGCGCAAGGGAGGCTTCGGCGCCGTCAAGGTCGTGCGCCCGCCGCGTGAACGTTGCCATGTTTCCGTGGAGCGTGCCTATAACCGCGAGCAGGGTGAGTCCTGTAGCCGGGCCATGGCCAAGCGCTATTCGACCGACGAGGCCGAAAGCAAGGTATACCACCGCGAACGCTGACGCCGCCTCGCGCACCCAGGAGCGCTTCTGACAATGGATAGCAGGCGCTTCGAACAGCTGGTTGACGAAGCCCTGGAGGGATTGCCTCCGGAATTCGCCGAGCGTCTCGACAATATCGCCCTGATCGTCGCGGATGTGGCTACCCCGGAACAGCTGGCCAAGGTAAGCGTCCGGAATCCCAATAACCTTCTTGGCCTCTACGAGGGAGTCCCACTCACAGACCGTCCCCGCGCTTACGCCGGAGCTCTGCCGGACCGGATTTCCATATTCCGTTTGCCAATCCAGTCAATGTCGCGCACCGATGACGAGATCAAAGCCCAGGTCCTTAAGACGGTCATGCACGAGCTCGGGCATTATTTCGGGATGTCTGAGGAGCAGCTGCACGACGTCTGATCGGTCATTGCCTGAGTGACTGCGCCACATGAGTAACCACTTGCGCTACACCATCATCATCCCATCGCTGAAGCCGACCCAATATATGGAAAGGCTTTTCGATGAAAACCGTCTCAGCGCTGGTCATATTCCTCCTCGGCTCGATATTGCTGGCCGGATCCTGGACGTACGCGAATGCAGCTCCGGGTGAAACCGGTTTTGCCAACGGCTGGCCGGAACTGGTTGTCACTCCCCGCGATGCCCACTGGCATTCATTTGCAGACTATCTGTCCCGAGAGCTGACTGTCGATTTCACTATTCATAACGCCAACCCTGCCGCGGTTGCCCATGGCGTCCAGATAACAGGCGCCGCCAGCACCAGCGGCGTGAGCCTTTCGACAGCAACCCCGGTCAGCGTCGGCGACATCCCTGCGGGCGGTGATGCGCAAGTCAGTCTCGCGTACTTCGTGCCGGTGGGTGTGTCTGGCTTCCAGACGAATATCTCAGGCAGCGCCGACGCGGCTCCTTTACCGCTGAACCCCGATCCGCCGTCCTCACAGGTGAAGCTGATATTCATCCATCATTCCACCGGCGAGAACTGGCTGACCGATGGCGACGGCAACCTTGGCACGACCCTCACCGCCAACAACTATTTCGTCAGCGACACGAACTACGGCTGGGGACCTGCGGACGTCGACGAGGGGAGCGGCACAATCGGCGACCACACTGACATCGGCCACTGGTATAGCTGGTTCGCGGGACCAAATAAGGCTACTTATATGACAGCCCTTTACTCCGAGAGCGGACAGAACTCGTCATATACCCGCATAGCCAGCGACCCCGGCGGCGCCAACGAGATCGTCATGTTCAAGTCGTGTTACCCGAACTCCGGGCTCGGCGGTAACCCTGGCGATGCAGCAACAGTCGGCGCCAATCCGTTGCGCGGCCAGGACGCCTGGTCGGGAGATATGACCGTAGCTAACGTCAAGGGTATCTACAACGACCTGCTGCCATACTTCGCAGCGCACCAGGAGAAGCTGTTCGTCGTCATCACGGCGCCGCCACTGCAGTCTGGCGATACCAACGCATCCCAGGCAGCCAATGCCCGCGCTTTCAACAGCTGGTTGGTGGACGACTGGCTCGACAGTTACGGCTACGACAACGTCGCCGTCTTCGATTTCTACAACGTCCTGACTTCCAACGGCGGCAATGCAAGCACCAACGATCTGGGCGCGGTGGGCGGCAACCATCACCGCTACAACTCAGGCGCTATCGAGCATCTCATCGCCACCGCCAACAACTATTCATCCTATCCCGGCGGTAACGGCGGCGGCAGCCATCCCACCGCTGCGGGCGGCCGGAAGGCTTCCGGGGAATTCGCGCAGTGGCTGAACGTTGTCTATAACCGGTGGAAGGGTATATAGGGACTTGAGGTTTCAGGTGAAGGGCAAGGCATCTTGTTGCAGAATTAACTCCTGGAACATTTTTGTCGATACGCTCAGGCAATCACAAGCGTCATAACCGATTGGGGAATATCATGGACTGTCCAAAGTGCGGCAAACAGATGGAAGAAGGCTGGCTTGCGATCTACGAGCCGTTGCCGATCACGCGTGTCGTATGGCAGCCTGTCGAGCCCGGCCAGGTTCGAGTCAAGAAACCGGAGGGGGCAGTTCGAGTCATAAGGCCCAAAGCCGGCGGAAAAGGATGTCCGACGGGACATATTTGCAAAGCCTGCGAGATGACGGTGTTTTCTTATGCGGAAAGTGATGTGACGTAAAGCGCCGGATCACTTGTAAGTCACATCCTTACGAATCATGAGACTTCTTTTCACGTTCGCCTGTCTCTGCCTGGTGGTCGCAGGCTGCTCGGCGCAGACTTCTGAAACAGACACGACTATTCCAGGCGACGCATCGTCTGATACGGCGCAGACAGGATCTGTCAGCGTCCAGACAACAACAACTCCGGCTCCAATCGATCTCAACCAGCTGCCGCTGTTCATTCAGGCCAAGACTGCAGTTCCGGAACGCTACGATTTTGCAGTAGCCCAAGGCGCTCAGTTTGTGCCCACGTCAGACGGCAGGAGTTTTTATGTGCTGTGGACACCGAAGGATTTCGCCAGTGCTTCGCTCCGGCCGATGATCGTCACTCTCCACGGGCATGGAAGCTGGGCCCTCGATGAGTTCTACCTCTGGCAGCCCTACGCTGAGCAGCGCGGCTATGGCATTATCGCGTTGCAATGGTGGTTTGGAGGCGGAGAAGCGGTCAGCGACTACTATGCGCCCGACGAGATTTCTGACATATTTGAAAAAGAATTGACGAATCAGAAAATCGAGCCGGGTAAAGCACTGTTTCATGGGTTCAGCCGTGGCTCGGCGAACAGCTACGTGGTGACAGCCCTGGACCGCGAAGGCAGTAGATTCTTCGGGCTCACAATATCCAATTCGGGCGGAATGGTATCGAACTATCCGCCCAATATCGAAATCATCAACGGCAGATTCGGCGCGGCGCCGTTCTCGGGCGCTCACTGGGTTATGTATTGTGGTGAGAAAGACCAGAACCCGGCCCGTGATGGTTGTTCGGCGATGCAGGCTGCCCGTGAGACCGTGACCGGCCTTGGCGCGACAGTCGACCTCTTTATCGACGACCCTGCAGGAGGCCACGGTGGTTTCCACCGTAATCCTGCTAACGTGAACCAGGCGCTGGACGTCTTCGATCAGCTGATCGGCAGATAGTATATTTCGGTTATGCGATAGATTCGCATTTCTGACCGCATGTAGGCGATTCGCGAAGCGGAACGTTATTCTGAAGCCGGCGTTTTGAACGGTCTACCCGGTGGAAGTATGAACGCAAGGGCGCCTGCATAGCGCCTCGCGGATGCCGGAAATACAATCGACAGGCTGGTGCAGGCGATGGACAAGAGACCGACCGCCAGATCCATAGACGAATACATCGCGGAATTCCCCCCGGAGACTAAAGAGTTACTGCAAGAGATGCGCGCGCTCGTCAAGTCAACAGCGCCTGAGGCGACGGAGACTATAAGCTACGCTATCCCAACGTTCGACCTTAACGGAAAGCACCTGGTGCACTTCGCAGGATTCAGGAAGCACATCGGGTTTTATCCGGTGCCGAGCGCGATGGTGGAGTTCGAGGAAGAACTCAAGCCCTACAAGAGCGGAAAGGGCTCGGCGCAGTTCCCTCTCGGCCAGCCGTTGCCCAGAGACCTGATCCGCCGGATAATCGAGTTTCGCGTCAAGGAAAACATGTCGCGCGCCTGACAGGCTGCCGTCCGGCAGACAGCGATTTCGCATAAGGGAGAAAAAATACTTATGATGGACGCAGGAGCGCTATGTCGCTCTGAAAGACAATCGAGAGTGGCCGGATGCGCTGACGCGTTCCCCTGCGGCCTCTCACCGACTCCGGGAAGGTTTTCATGACGGCGACAGATGCAGAAACGATCGAACTGCTTACCAGAATCAGGAAAGATTCTCCCCTCATTCACAACATCACTAATTTTGTGGTGATGAACAGCTCCGCCAATATCCTGCTGGCTATCGGGGCCTCTCCCGTCATGGCCCATTGCCAGGCAGAGGTCGAAGAGATGGCCTCCATTGCCAGCGCCGTGGTGCTTAACATTGGAACAATCCAGGAGGATTGGCTGGAGTCCATGATCCTCGCGGGAAAGACTGCGAATTCAGTCGGCATCCCGGTGATCCTTGACCCAGTCGGCTCGGGCGCAACCAGGCTTCGGACCGAAGCGATAAAAAAAATCATGGAAGAATGTTCCATATCTGTCTTGCGTGGTAACTGTTCAGAGGTCCTTTCGCTCGGGTCAGCCGATGTCAGAACCAAAGGGGTGGATAGTTCCATGTCATTATCAGATCCGGTCGTAGAGGCTGCCAGAGAGATGGCAAACGAAAAGAATTGTGTTATCGCGATCTCCGGCGAAGAGGATTGCATTACCGATGGCGACAGGGTCTTTCGCGTGAGTAACGGCCAGCCTGTTATGACCCAAGTGACGGGGATCGGTTGTGGGCTGTCAGCTGTAACCGGTGCTTTCTGCGCGGTTGCGGACGATAACCTTGCGCTGGCTACGGCAGCAGCTTTCGGATTTTATGGGCTTTGCGGTGATCTTGCCGTGAAAACCAGCGACAAACCGGCGAGCTTTGAGGTCGCCTTTATCGATCGCCTGTATTCGACCGGGAGCGAAGAGATCGAGGGGCAGCTCAGGATTGAAGAAGCCTGAAATGCAGAAGAACGGTAAAGTCACGCTCGCGGGCTACTGCCCGATCTGCGGCCAGAAGGTCCGATGGACGCCAACGGCCCGCCTGTGGCCTACCAGGAAGTCGGGACAATCTGCCCTGCCCGGCCATAGCGGCGTCTGTTCAAGCTGTCACCAGGTCATCATGTTCACTGTCGTTTCTGATTCGTCGGAGGATTGACGCGGAGCTGCTTCCATAAAAGATGAACATAAGGAGGATATGACGTCATGGTAAAGCTAGATCGCACGAAAGATAATCCGTGGGTCCTGAAGACCCCTCCTGGAACTTCAGAGTACACGATGTATATGGGAGACAAAGATGGTACGCCAGCAATCGTTTGTACCGTCGGAAAGACGATCCTCTACTATGACGCCCGTTGCATCGACGATCTGTATGCCATGCTGAAGGAGGCTGGCGACTGGGTCGACCTGGGAGGCACCGACGAGCAGAAACCTGCGAAGGAAGGAACGGTAGAAGCATGGGGCCGTTCGCCCGGCAATCCGATTGGCGGCTGGTACGGGCTGAAGAAAGGCCTGAGAGGCCGCTTCGGCGTGTATATTCCTCCGCTGATGGAGGAACTAGGCCTTTGCGATCTTGAACGCAATGCCAGGAACAACCGCATGCGGGCGAAGTAAGACGCCTGGCGCAGGCGGCGTATACGACTCGGACATGACTGCAGGCGAGCTTGTCGCCCGGCTTAAAACTGACCTTCTTCGCCGACCTCGGTATCAAGTCCTAGGATCCCGCGTGGCGACATCTGGGAGCCATACATACAAACTATCAATTTTATGAAACAATGCCAATGTAGTAGTGACGGTGGTGATTATCTTTCCATATATGAAAGTCAGGAGGTACGCGCCATGAACAGAAATTCAAATATCTCAAAGGATTTGTCTGCGCAAACAGCCGGGCGGCACCGGGTTCCCAGCTGGCGCAGTGTTTTTATGGCGGTGGCGCTCGTGCTCGTTATCGGATGCGTTGGCAAAACCCCGCCGGCACAGGCCGCCGAGACGGCGTTGAGTTTTGATATGCACGCTTATACGGATCATGAGGGACCCATTTGCAAGGGGGACCAGGTGCTTGTCAATGTGATTGTGGAACGGCATAGTGCGCCTGGTGGGTACGGTGATGAGCTGGCGGAGCTGGCGCAGCCAGTAACGGGAGTCGAGGTCAAAGGGTTGGTCTTGAACCCGGACATCGGCCAGATTACATCACCCAGTACAACTGGTTGGACGGGCGAATACAGGAGCGCTGCCAGGTTTTGGTTTACCGCAGAAAATTACGGCGAAACCACTATCAAGTTCGATGGCCTGGTCGTGACTCCTGGCTGGTTCGGAACGAAATGGGGGGGCGGCGCAAAGTATGTCGGTGTACTTTTTCCTGTAAAGGTCAGTCCCTGCAGTTATAAGGTTAATACAGTGTCTACCTGGAAGGCAGGTATGACCAGCGTGGGTACAATGGACGGTAAGATGAAGTCGGATGAGCAAGGCAACTTCACAGGCTCGGCCGTTGTGAACTGGGTGGCCAGCATTGTCGGCGGCGGTGGATGTGGGTCAGCATCTGGTATTGCACCAAGCACGGCAGAACTGACTGGCAAGCTCAACGAAAACGGTCAGCTGGTGGGGCGGGTGAACTTCGGGCCGACTTCAGCTTCAGGATTCACTTGGTGCTACTATTATGGAGGTTCATCAACAGATAACTTCTTTACCCCCGATCCGCTGACAATCAGGGGCTTCTCCGAGGGAGCCTCCGTCTACACGCAGTCCCAGGCAGTCACAGCAAAAAACGGTTCGTTTACCGGCATGGCTACTATCGTTGTGATTCCGGATGAGGACGAGGCGACCGGATGAACCGGCGGCAAAAACGATGGTCGATCCTTCCATTGATCCTGCTGCCCTTGCTTGTTTCATTAGCCTGCGGTACGTCAGACTCGCAAACATCAGAGCAGGAGACTATACAGGCGGATGTGGTCTTTGGCCCCGGCGCCTTCGTTCATCCGGACACGCAAGCGGGTCTTTCGGATCTGACCAGCTATAAAGCCAGCCTGACACTCTCTTTTGATGGAACCCGCGATGGAAAGGCCCAGAAATGGTCCAGGACCTATGTCTTGCTAAACGCGAAGGAACCCGCGGCTCGCCAGTTGACCATCGAGAAGACCGGGGATATTTCCGATCCCGGCGTGGTGTTCATGGCGGAAGTGGACCGGGCGGCTTATGAAAAGCGCGGAGAAAATGCCTGCACTGCGAACGTGATCAACCAGGAGAATTCACTCATCAAGCGGCTGGAACCGGCTGGCTTCCTGAACGGCGTCATCGGCGCGGAAGCTGCCGGCGGTGAAACGGTCAATGCTATTGCAGTGGATCACTACACCTTCGACGAGCGCGCCTTCGGGCAGTTGGACCTTGCTCAATCAACAGGCGAGATGTGGGTAGCTTCTAATGGAGGCTACATCGTCAAGTATCTGCTCACTACAAAAGGCAACGCGGATTACTTTGGCGAAGGGGTCGCAGGCACGCTCACCCTGGATTATGAGCTGACCGGCGTCAACCAGCCGGTCGCGTTAAAACTGCCCGGCGACTGCCCGGCAGGCATGGTGAATGCTCCGCTCGCGCCGAATGCGTCGAACGTCGTTAACGTTCCCAGTGTGCTGACTTATGATACTTCCACGAGTCTGGCGGATGTCACCGCGTTCTATAAAAAGGAGATCCCAGCCCTGGGTTGGGCATTGACTGTTGAACCCACCGTTACTGAAACGACAGCGCTGATGGAATTCACGCAGGGGAATCAGACGATGACGATCGTCAACACCGCTGGCGCTACAGGCACGAAAGTTCACATCGTGGTAGGGGTTCAACCCTGAGAAGGTTCGGTTTAGCGAGCAATCGATGAGTTGGAGCTTATGCTGATGGCACGTACAGTGAAATGCCCGGCAGGCCAGTGGACCGCGGTCTTCAACCACGCATTCGTGCAAATGCCAAACGCATGGACGGTCTCCTTCACCGCGGCGGATGGTGGCTCCTTCACTGGCGAGGTCGCGGAGAAGCGATCATCGTGGATCTTCCGCAAACCGCCGACAACCCTGGCTCTGGCAGATGTCATGGACTTCAGGCGCGGCTGGTGGAACACGTTCTACTCGGTGCGCGTGAAGCCGACGCGAGACGTCATCGCACAGATCAGGTAACCGGCGATGCCTTGAGGCGGCATCGTGTACGGTGCCCACGCATTTGCGGTAATCGAAATCATCCCGCGTGCAATTCCCGCCTCCCTCCGATAAAATTCTCCCATGCCAGCAAAGCCCAAGGAACCAAGCCTTCCCGCCCGTGAGCGAGTCTTCTCGGGAATGCGGCCCACCGGCCGCCTGCATCTTGGCCACCTCCTCGGCGCCCTCCCCAACTGGGTAAGTCTCCAGGACGACTACGACTGCTACTACTGCGTCGCCGACCTGCATGCTCTGACCACCCGTTACGACAACGTAGCCGGCATGAAGCAGGACGGCATCGAGATGGTCGCCGACTGGATCGCCACCGGCATCGACCCTGAGCGTAGCGTCATCTTCCGCCAGTCCGAGGTCAAGGAACACAGCGAACTGGCTCTGCTGCTGGGGATGCTGGTACCGGTCTCCTGGCTGACCCGGGTGCCATCCTATAAAGAGATGGTCACCGAGCTGGGCGAGCGTGTCGCCACCCTCGGTTTCCTCGGCTATCCGGTGCTGCAGACCGCCGATATCATCCTTTACAAAGCCGGACGTGTGCCCGTAGGCGAGGATCAGCTGGCGCATCTGGAGCTGGCCCGCGAGATCGTCCGGCGTTTTAACAGCCTCTATGGGCCGGTCTTTCCGGAACCCAAGGCGCTGCTCACCCAGACGCCGCGGCTGCTGGGGCTTGACGGGCGCAAGATGAGCAAATCGTACGGCAATACCATCGATATCGCGGAGGACCCCGAGTCCATCCGCAAGAAGATTTCCTCCATGTTCACCGACCCGGCGCGACAGCGCCTAAAGGACCCTGGCCATCCGGAGAAGTGCAACGTGTTCTCCTATCACCAGTTCTTCGAGGCACCCGAGGCCGAGCAGGACGAGATCGACGCCGGCTGTCGCGCCGCAACCATCGGCTGCACGGAATGCAAGGGGAGGCTGGCCGACCGCATCATGGCGCGGCTCGACCCCATCCGCGAGAAGCGCGAGGCGCTGCTGGCCGAGCCGGGACGGATGGAAGCAATTCTGGAAGACGGCCGCGCAAGGGCGCAGGTCGTCGCCACGGAAGTGCTCGATGAAGCCTGCAGGGCGATCGGGATAGAGTGAGGTACATCTAATGTCACACGAATGGGACCTCGAATTCCTCGACCTCGACCTTGAAGTATTTCAGGGCCCGTTCGACCTCCTGCTGACGCTCATCCTCAAGGAAGAGATCAGCATCTTCGAGGTGTCGCTGTCCGACATCGTCATCTCCTATCTGGAGCGGCTGGAGGCCGAGGAGGAACTCGACCTCGACGCGGCCAGCGAATTCCTCATCCTCATGAGCGCGCTGCTGGAGATAAAGTCGGCGCAGCTGCTGCCCAGACCCGAGGAACTCGACCTCGAGGAGCTGACGCCGGAGGAGGCCCGCGA
>JAUSDE010000067.1 GCA_030650885.1 Thermoleophilia bacterium | reverse complement strand
GGGCATGGTGGCGGGCATTATCGTGCGGCCTCTGCTGGTTCCCTGGCTGCTGGCTTCCTGCCTCTTCCTCGCTAACTACTCGATCTCCCTGCTGTTCATGAGGGCGATTCCCAGGCTTTCCAACGCCGCGGCTGCGGGCGTGGCGGTCATGAGTTTCTTCATACGTTTCGGCCTTCTGGGCCTGGCGCTCGTCGGCGTCGCCCTGGCACTTCCGGATCAGCTTGTGACGACGGCTATCTGCTTCCTGGTCGTCTATACTCTGTTCCTCGTATTCGAGATCGCCGTCGGCCTCAAGGGTCGCCCGGTCCCGGATTCACCGGTTACCGGAGGTGAGCTGTGATCGGATTGCGACTGATCGCATCAACCGCCGAGGCTGCCGAAGGAGCGCACGAGACCTTCAAGCCGACAGACGAGTTCGAGCACGCGGTCAAGCCGATATCCATCGCCGGCCATGAGCTCGCGTTCCACATAGGCCCGATCGACATGTCCGTCAGCAAGGCGGTCGTCTACGTCTGGCTCGCGGCGCTGATCGTCGGCATCCTCTGTATCACCATCGCCCGGATCGCCAAGGTGCTGCCGACCCGCAAGCAGATGGCGCTGGAGACCCTTTACGAATTCGTAGAAGACAAGCTCGTCGGCGCGGTCATGCACGGCAAGGCCGCAGCCACCTGGTTCCCGTACATCCTGACCCTGTTCCTCTTCATCCTGGTCAGCAACCTTATCGGCCTGCTGCCTTTCTTCCTCGGCACAGAGGAGTGGAAAGGGGTGACATTGCCGGCCCTGGGCACCTTTGCCGCCACCTCGAACATCAACGTGACCGTGGCGCTGGCGTTGATGACCTTTGTATTTACGCATTTCGCCGGTATCAGGGCCAACGGCCCCATCGGCTATTTCGTGGGCTGGGTGCCCAGCAGCGCGCCGGCGGTTCTGAAGCCGGTCCTGTTCCTGATCCACTTCGTCAGCGAGATATTCCGTCTGGTGTCGCTGGCGGTCAGGCTTTTTGCGAACCTGCTGGCAGGCCACATCATGATCCTGGTCTTCTATTCGCTGACCTTCATGCTTTCATCCTACGTTCTCCTGGTGTTGCTGATACCGCTCGAGTTCGGCGTTATCGCCATCAGTCTGTTTGAGATCTTTGTGGCAGTGATCCAGGCGTATATCTTCGCCATCCTGTCGGCCGTCTACATCGGCGGCGCCATCGATCAGGACCACTAGCAGGACACGGGCAGGAGAGGCATCAACCATACTGGAATCTGGATTTTGTATCTGTAATCTTGACTGAGGAAGGGAGGTAAGTTCATGGATAATAAAGCAATGGCACTATTGGCCGCGGGTCTCTCCATGGGTATAGGCGCCCTGGGCCCCGGAATCGGCATCGGCTACCTCGTCGGCAAGAGCGTCGAGGGTATCGCCAGGCAGCCTGAGGCTTCAGGAGACATCCGTACCACCATGTTCATCGGAATCGGTGTTACCGAGGCTGTCGCTCTGTATGCACTGGTTATCGCAATTCTGCTTATCTTTGTCGCTTAATTAAGAGCGGCCCGGCATTATGCCTGCCTGAGCGGGCCGTGGCGCATGTGCGTCACAGCCCCCGGGTAAGAGGCCGTTTCGGGAGGTGCTGTTTAACAAGATGATTCAACCTGTACCAGGACTAGCTATATGGACCTTGGTCACCTTCGGCATCCTGTTTTTCACGCTGTGGAAACTGGCGTGGGGACCGCTTCGTGGTGTGATCGATCAGCGCCGCGACGCCATCGAGGAGAGCATCAAGGCCGCCCAGGAAATGGAACGCAAGG
Organism: Thermoleophilia bacterium; assembly: GCA_030650885.1. Classification (GTDB taxonomy): domain Bacteria; phylum Actinomycetota; class Thermoleophilia; order BMS3ABIN01; family BMS3ABIN01; genus JACRMB01. Next base: position 7,750 of record JAUSDE010000067.1, on the reverse strand, counting down.
CCGATCTCAAGTACGCGGAATATCTCGAGAGCATGGCCAAGGCGAGACATGAGGCCGAGGAGATCATCGAGCATGCCCACAAGGTGGGCGAAAGCACCAAATCCGAAATCGTCGACCAGGCACGCGAGCAGGCCCAGAAGGAAGTAGAGGATGCCCGCGGCCAGATCCAGCGTGAGACCCGCAAGGCTGTCCAGGAGATCAAGGACCAGGTCGCTGACCTGACCATCCTGGCCGCCGGCAAGGTCACCGGCAAATCGATGAACAAGGAAGATCATCTGCGCCTGGTGGACGAAGCCCTGTCAGAAGTCGATTTCGAGCAGCTTGGCGCCGGAGGGAAGTAAGGCTTGGGCGATTCCAAAATAACGAATGTCTATGCCCGGGCCTTATTCGAATCGGCACGGGATGCAAATACCCTGGACGCCACGGCGGCTGACCTTGCGTCGTTCGCCGGAGCTATGGAAGCATCCCCTGAGCTGACTGCGGTCATGTATAACCCCAGGATCGATACGGACACCAAGAAGAAAGTGGTGGCCCAGTTGACCGAGGGTGGGGACCGCATTTTCGTCAACGGTATCAACCTCCTGATCGACAAGCGCCATTCTGATCTGCTCTTCGATCTCAGCGAGCAGTTCCAGAAACTGCTCAAGAAAGAGCAGAACGTGGTGGAGGTTGAGGTCACCTCGGCTGTGGAGCTGCCGGAGGAGACCATGGCAGGCATTCGGAGGAGGATCGAGGAAGCGACCGGCAAGAAGGTCGAGATCATGACGACTGTCCGTGAGGACATCATCGGCGGTCTTATCCTCAGATTTGGAGATGTAATCGTGGACAGTAGCCTGCAGGCGAAGCTGGAACAGCTCCGCTCGAGGTTATCTCAAGCCAACATAGGGAGTGAACAGCTTTGAAACTGCGTCCAGAAGAAATCACCGCGGTTCTCAAGAGCCAGATTGAGAACTACGAGGCGGAAGTCAAAGTCGAGGAGGTGGGAAGGGTCCTGGAAGTCGGCGATGGTATCGCCCGTATCCATGGTCTGGAGAACTGTATGTCCTCCGAGATGCTTGAACTTCCCAACGACGTGGTCGGCCTGGCGCTGAACCTTGAGGAAGACAACGTCGGAGCCGTGCTGATGGGTCCGGACACCCTGATCTCGGAAGGCGACCTGGTCAAGCGGAGCGGCAAGGTCATGAGCGTGCCCGTCGGAGAAGCTCTCGTCGGCCGCGTGGTCAACGCCCTGGGCCGCCCAATCGACAACAAGGGCCCTATCGAGACCACCGAGTATCGTCCGGTCGAGTTCAAGGCGCCGGGAGTGCTCCAGCGCCAGCCCGTTCGCGAGCCGCTTCAGACCGGCCTCAAATCCATCGATTCGATGATCCCCATCGGCCGCGGCCAGCGCGAGCTGATCATCGGCGACCGTCGGACAGGCAAGACCGCCATCGCCATCGACACCATCATCAACCAGAAGGGGCAGGACGTAATCTGCATCTACGTCGCCATCGGCCAGAAAGCTTCCAACGTCGCTACAGTAGTTGCGAAGCTGGAAGAAGCTGGCGCCATGGATTACACCATCGTGGTCATGGCCTCGGCTTCAGAGCGCGCTCCGCTCAAATACCTGGCCCCGTTCGTGGGCACGGCGATGGGTGAATATTTTTGTTACCAGGGCAAGCATGCCCTATGTATTTATGACGATCTGACCAAGCACGCTGACGCGTACCGCCAGATGTCACTGCTGCTTCGCCGCCCCCCCGGGCGCGAAGCTTATCCGGGTGACGTCTTCTACCTGCATTCCCGCCTGCTCGAGCGTTCGGTCAAGCTTCACGACTCCCTCGGCGGCGGCTCCCTGACGGCTCTGCCGGTCATCGAGACTCAGGCCGGCGACGTCTCCGCGTATATCCCGACCAACGTCATCTCGATCACCGACGGCCAGATCTTCCTGGAACCGGACCTCTTTTACTCCGGTGTCAGGCCGGCCATCAACGTCGGTATCTCGGTAAGCCGCGTCGGCGGTAACGCCCAGATCAAAGCCATGAAGAAAGTGGCCGGCAAGATGCGCCTCGACTTGGCGCAGTACAACTCACTCAAGGCCTTCGCCCAGTTCGGTTCGGAACTGGACGCCTTCACCCAGGCCCAGCTAGCCCGTGGTGAGCGCATGGTCGAGTCGCTTAACCAGAGCCAGTTCGCGCCCATGGTGGTCGAGGAGCAGGTGGCAGTCATCTTCGCCGCCACCCAGGGTTACCTTGACGGCATCGATGTAGACCGGGTCAAGAGCTTCAATGAGGGGCTGGTCCACCGCATGCGCAGCGATTATGCTGCCGTGCTTGAGACCATCCGCAATGAGAAGGATCTCTCTGATGAGACCGAAGTCAAGCTGCGCGCAGCGCTGGATGCGTACCTGAAGGACTTCAGCCCCGACCACGAGGAAATGGCAGCCCCGGCCCCATCGGCCTAGGCTGAGGAGCAAAACCAGCATATGGCAAAGATAAAAGACATTGCGAGACGGATCAGTTCCGTCAAGAACACGCGCAAGACCACCAAGGCGATGGAGATGGTGGCCGGCGCCCGCCTGCGGCGGGCCCAGTCGCGCATCGAGGCCCTCAGGCCGTACGCCGAGCGCATGATGGAACTGATGCAGGAAGTGTCCCGGGTCACGGAGCATACCAGCCAGTTCCCGCTGCTCGAGGTACGCGATGAGATCAGGACCGTGGCTATCGTCCTGCTCACCGGCGACCGCGGGCTGGCCGGAGCCTTCAACGCCAACATCATCAGGCATGGCCTGTTGCTGGCTGATGAGATGCAAACCCAGGGCCGCGAGGTCAAATGGTTCGTCGTCGGCAAAAGGGGTATCGGCACCATGCGATTCCGTGGCATGGAGATCAAAGAGTCGATCCAGGGAATCACCGACCGGCCCAAGTATACTGACGCCGAGGACATGGCCCACCGCATCGTCTCCGCCTACATCAACGGCGAAGTGGACCAGGTCCACCTGATATATAACCACTTCAGGTCGGCAGTGGAACAGACTGTGACCGAAGAGATCATCCTGCCCCTGGGCAAGGAACTCGTGGAGACGGTTCCCGTAACTGAAGAGGAACGCAAGCTTCAGGGAGATTTTCTTTATGAGCCGGATTCGGCTTCGATTCTCTCGGACCTGCTGCCGAACTATGTCGATACCGGCATCTATCGCGCCCTGCTGGAATCGACCGCCAGCGAACACGGAGCCCGCATGACCGCCATGCGTAATGCCTCCGAGGCAGCAGAAGAGATGGTCGACAAGCTGACGCTCGATATGAACAAGGCGCGCCAGGCCGCAATCACCCAGGAGATCCTGGAAGTCGTCGGCGGCGCCGAGGCGCTCGCCTAAAGCGAGCACCCGTACGGCAGACCGCCGCAAGCCTGGAACGAAAGTTTATTGGAAATTGAACCAGAGGAGTAGATGAAGCCATGAACACAGGAACGATAGTAGAAGTGATCGGCCCGGTGCTCGACGTCAAGTTCGAGGGAAAGCTGCCGTCGATCTATAACGCGCTGGAGATCCAGCTTCCCAGGGAGGACGGCACCACCATGCGTCTCATCGCCGAGGTGCAGCAGCACCTGGGGGACAACAAGGTTCGCGCCGTGGCCCTCGATTCTACTGACGGCATCGCCCGCGGACTGGAAGCGGCCGATACTGGCGCGCCCATCAGCGTGCCCGTCGGTGACGCCACCCTCGGTCGCCTGTTCAATGTCATCGGCGACGCTATCGACGACCTCGGTGAGGTCAAGGCTGACGATTACTGGCCGATCCACCGCGAGGCTCCCGCCTTCGAGGACCTGGAGCCCACGGAAGAAGTCTTCGAGACCGGGATCAAGGTCATCGACCTGCTGGCGCCGTACGTCAAGGGCGGCAAGACCGGCCTGTTCGGTGGCGCCGGCGTAGGCAAGACCGTACTCATCATGGAGCTGATCCACAACATCGCCAAGAATCACGGCGGCGTCTCGGTAGTCTCCGGTGTAGGCGAGCGTACCCGTGAGGGCAACGACCTCTACCTGGAAATGGAAGAGTCAGGCGTTCTTGAGAAGACCTGTCTGGTCTACGGCCAGATGAACGAGCCCCCCGGGGCGCGTCTCCGCGTAGGTCTGACCGCCCTGACCATGGCGGAGTATTTCCGCGACAAGATGGGCCAGGACGTGCTCTACTTCCTCGACAACATCTTCCGCTTCTCACAGGCGGGTTCTGAAGTATCGGCCCTTCTCGGCCGCATGCCCTCCGCCGTGGGTTACCAGCCGACGCTGGCCTCGGAGATGGGCGAGCTGCAGGAGCGGATCACCTCGACCAAGAGCGGTTCCATCACCTCGGTGCAGGCAGTATATGTACCGGCTGATGACCTTACCGATCCGGCGCCGGCGAACACCTTCGCCCACCTGGACTCGACCACCGTCCTTTCCCGCGCCATCTCTGAAAAGGGAATCTATCCGGCCGTCGATCCGCTCGATTCCACCTCGCGGATCCTTTCGCCCCTGGGCGTCGGCGAGGAGCACTATAACGTGGCAACCAGCGTGCAGGAGATCCTGCAACGCTACAAGGAGCTGCAGGATATCATCGCCATCCTCGGTATGGATGAGCTTTCCGACGAAGACAAGCTCACTGTGACAAGGGCGCGTAAGCTCGAGCTCTTCCTGTCGCAGCCGTTCAACGTGGCCGAGACATTCTCGGGCCGCCCGGGCGTATATGTGCCCCTGCAGGATACCGTCCGCGGTTTCAAGGAGATCCTCGAAGGCAAGCATGACGACCTTCCCGAGCAGGCCTTCTACATGGTCGGTGGCATCGACGATGTCGTCAAGGCTGCCCAGGCGATGGGCGGCGAGTCTGAGGCGGCTCCCACATCCGACGAGGAGGAAGCGGCCTAGGCAGCGCTCGGCGTCTGCGAGCTCTGGTCAGCTGACAGTCAATGGAAGAAACGAAAACAGCAATCGGATTCAAGTGCGAGATAGTCACTCCTGAGGGACTCATCTACGACGGGCCATGCGATATGGTCATCGTTCCCGGGGAGATGGGCGAACTCGGCATCCTGCCACGACACGCTCCGCTGGTCTCACGCACCATCATCGGCGAAGCCAGGTTCAAGGATCCCGTCGGTGGCTGGACGCTGCTGGCGGTGGGTAACGGCTACGTCAAGATGCAGTTCGACCGGCTGCTGCTGCTGGTGGATACCGCCGAGGACGCGGCCGACATCGACACGGATCGCGCCAGGACGGCGCTCGACCGTGCTGAAGCCTATCTGGCGCGTGCTCACGAGGACGATGTCGACCTTCACAGGGCCGAACAATCCCGTCACCGGGCGGCAAATCGCCTGAAGGTTGCAGGAAAAGCCTAGGGCGGCGTGGTAGAAGGTTATGGGCGGTGGGTGGAAATTTCCTCCCAAAACCTCTAACCTCTAGGACGTATGGCCAAATATGTAATCAACGGTGGTTTCCCCCTCGCGGGCGCCGTCAGGATTTCCGGGGCCAAGAATTCGGCGCTGAAACTGATGGCGGCCTCGCTGATGACGACCGGTAAAGTCACTCTTCACAATGTTCCCCTGATCAAGGACGTCTTCACGATGGCGGACGTGCTCAGAGAGATCGGAGCCGATGTCACCATAGGCCCCGACAGTGTCGAGATCGACGCTTCCGGCGAGCTTTCCCACACGACCCCTTATGAGCTGGTGCGCAAGATGCGCGCCTCCATCACAGTCATGGGGCCACTGCTTGCCCGTCTGCACCGCGCCCGGGTCGCCATGCCCGGCGGCTGTAACATCGGGCCCCGGCAGATCAACTTCCACCTCAGCAGCCTTGAAAAACTGGGCGCGCGCATCCATGCCGACCACGGTTTCATAAATGTTGCCACCAACGGCCTCACCGGCGACGTCATAAGCCTCGATTATCCCAGCGTCGGCGCGACTGAGAACGTGATGATGGCCGCTTGCCTGGCCAAAGGCCGTACCGTGATCGAGAGCGCCGCACGCGAGCCGGAGATCATCGATCTTGCCAAGTTCCTGACTTCAATGGGCGCCAATATCAGCGGCGCCGGTTCCAACACGATTGTCATCGAGGGCGTAGAAGAGCTGGGAGGCGCTACCCACACCGTCGTTCCCGACCGGGTCGAGGCGGGCACTTTCATGGTCGCAGCCGCCGTAACCGAGGGCGATATCGAGGTCGAGGGCATCAACCCTCTTCATCTTGAGATCTTCATCAGCAAGCTTCGCGCCATCGGCGTGGACATCAAGGAGTTCGACCACAGCGTCCGCTGCCGGGGCGGGGGCGAATATTCAAGCACCGATATCTCCACCCTGCCGCATCCCGGCTTCCCCACCGACCTTCAGGCGCCGATGATCGTCCTGCTGTCGCTGGCCCGCGGCCACAGCATAGTCACCGAGAACGTCTTCGAGAACCGTTTTGGTTTTGTCGACGAGCTGAACCGCCTGGGAGCCAATGTGCGTGTCAGCGGCCATCACGCGGTTGTCCACGGTGGCAGCCGCCTCGAAGGAACGATCGTCGAGGCGCCCGACCTGCGGGCAGGAGCCGCCCTGGTGCTCGCCGGGATGGCAGCTTCAGGCACCACCGAGATTGGCCACATCGGCCACATCGACCGCGGCTACGAGAATTTCGAGCTGAAACTGCAGGCGCTCGGCGCTGATATCCAGCGGGTCGAGACCAGCGACCGCTCCCACTTCATCGCTCCTTTCAACTAGGTTGTCCGGTATGTCGTCCCCGCCCCTGTTCTCCGCTGGCGAAGCGAAGGAAGCTTAGTCCTGTCCAGAATCTACGCAGTCAAGATCGGGAGCAATACCCTCACAGACGTGCAGGGATGCATGCGCGACGACACCCTCGTCGGACTCGTGGCCGAGGTCGCGGCGCTGGCGAAGGGCGGCGACAAGGTCCTGCTGGTCTCTTCGGGGGCGATCGCCTGTGGCCTGGGCCTGATTCCGGGTAACGGCCGCCCGACGGAGACCGTCGAGTTGCAGGCGGCCTCCGCCATAGGCCAGGGGCGCCTGTTCCACCGCTATTACCGGCTGTTCGCCGATATGGGAGTTACTGCCGCCCAGGTGCTCCTGACTTCCTTCGATATCGAGGCTCGGAGCCAGTATCTCAACGCCCGTAACACCTTGCTCAAACTGCTGGAATGGGGCGTAGTGCCCATCGTCAACGAGAACGACACAACATCCTCCGACGAGATCCGTTACGGTGACAATGATTTCCTGGCGGCCCAGGCCGCCATCCTGGTGAAAGCCGACTTGCTGATGTTGCTCACCGATACGGAGGGGTTATATACTAGTGACCCTTCCGAGGATTCCGGCGCTCAACTGGTCGAGGAAGTGCGCGACTGGTCCGAGCTGGAGCGGATCGAGGCTGGTGGTACAGGTAGCGCCATCGGGTCGGGCGGCATGAAGAGCAAGATAGTGGCCGCTCAGATGGCTACCACTGCCAATATCGAGACAGTCATCGCCAACGGGTCCCGCCCGGGTGTTGTGACCGCCATCGCAGCCGGAGAGAAAGTGGGAACCAGGTTCCTCCCCCTCAAGTCCTCCATGAGCAGTTTCAAGCTCTGGTTGAAGTACGGACGGCCCAGTAGCGGCGGCCTCGTAGTCGACGAAGGCGCCGCAAACGCTATCAGGAAGCGTGGTAAAAGCCTGCTCCCGGCTGGAATCACGCGGGTCGAGGGCCATTTCGCTGCTGGTGAGGCGGTGGACGTGTTCTACCGCAAGGACGGCAGGCGCCTGGTCGGCAAGGGCATCAC
>JAUSDE010000066.1 GCA_030650885.1 Thermoleophilia bacterium | reverse complement strand
TGGCCAACAACACCCGCTTCGGCCTGGCCGCCTCCATCTGCACCCAGAACATCAGCCGGGCCATGGAGTTCGTCGACGGCATCGAGGCCGGGCTTGTGCATGTGAACTCGCCGACGGTGGGCGCCGAGGTTCAGGTACCTTTCGGCGGCATGAAGGATTCCAGCACCGGCACCCGCGAGCAGGGCCGGGTCGCCGTCGATTTCTACACACAGATCAAGACCGTCTATCTGGAGTACTGAGGATGAAACTGGTTCAATTCTATACACCCGAGCTGGGACCGCGGCTCGGTTCCGTGCAGGATGACGGCAAGGTTTTTGACCTGAGCGCCGCTCAGCCTTCCTACGCCTCTTTCAACGCTCTACTGGAATGGTCCGGCGGGAACGCAGCGGAGCTGGAGAAGCTTGCCCGGCAGGCGGAGGCGCGCGTGCCCGACGAGATCGAGTTCATCTATGACTGGCTGGAGCTCGACCGCGCGCCGAGCGCGACGCTGCCGCATCTGATGATCCCGCTGTCACCACCGGAAGTCTGGGGCTTCGGGGTCACCTATCAGCGAAGCGCCGAGGTGCGCGACGCGGACGTGGCCGCCACCATGGATTCTTCCGCCAGCATCTACGACCGCGTCTATCACGCCGAGCGCCCCGAGTGTTTCTTCAAGGCGACGGCGCCGAGGTGCGTCGGTCCGCACCGGCCCATCGGCATCCGCTCGGATTCGGAGCTGACTGCGACGGAACCGGAACTGGCTTATGTGCTCGGCACCAACCGGCAGATCGTGGGCTATACGATCTGCAACGATGTCTCCGCCTGGGATCTGGAACGGGATAACCCGCTCTACCTTCCCCAGTCGAAGATCTTCACCGGTTGTTGCGCCCTGGGTCCCGCGATCGTGACCGCGTCCGGCGGACCCGACCCCTACTCGCTGGATATCGAATGCCGAATCGTCCGCGCCGGCGAGGTCATCTTCCATGAAGGCACCAACAGCGGCCGCATCGGCCGCAGGTTTGAGGAGCTCAACGAATGCCTTTACCGGGATAATCCCATCCCGCCGGGAACGGTGGTATCCACCGGCACCGGCATCATGGTGCCCAACGAGTTCGCCCTGCGTGACGGCGACGTGGTTGAGATCGAGATCGAAGGCATCGGGATACTCTCCAACCCCGCGGCGAGACTATCGTAGGGACAGCAGGTCAAAGGGCGGGTGTAAACAGCAGCAACAGGTTACGAAGAAGGTTAATGGATATGAAGACGAAGCGACTGAGGAAATTCACATCGACGATCGCACTGCCGATGGCCGTCGCTATTCCGGCATTACTTCTGGCCGCTGCCGGCTGCTCGGGCGGTGGCGAGACCACAGTGACTGTGGAAAAGACAGTGTCGGTCAGCGCTACTCTCAGCGGCACGAGCGCTGTCGAGAAGGATGCTTACCGGAAAGCCGTCAACGATCTCACCCGGCGCGCAGACCAGATGAACACCGATTACCGCGCATTCATCGACCGGTACAATACCGGCCAGGCTGACGCTGAGGAACTTTCATCGTGGGCCGAGCAGGACGGGCGGGCCTACGAGGAGATGAGCGGGCAGCTGACAGCCATGAAGGTTCCCGAGGAATTCCGCGATCCCCACAGGCAGCTCATCTCTGCGTTCAATAAATGGCAGTCTGCATTCGAGGCTTACCGCAACGGTTTTCGCGACAACAACAAGCCCGAACTCGACAAGGCGCGCGAATATGACAATCAGGCCGTCATCGAGGTCAACCAGGCGGTAAGCGAGATATCACAGGTGGAGTAGCGGTAATGCGTAAAGTGTCCCGGCGCTGCCATAGGCAAAGCAGACGGAATCGTCAGCAACAACCGGCGGGACCATCAGGGGGCCGCCGGGCTTGACGTTCCACCAGATCTTGCCGTTCTCGGCATCGGCGGCATATATCTCCGTAAGATCGTTCAGATAGACCATTCCGTCCTTTACAGCAAACGCCGCCGGCACGCTGCTGCGCGTTTCTGGACGACAGCTCCACTGCTCAATGCCGCTGGCCGGGTCGAGCCCATGCAGGGCCGCACCGTTTGCATCGAAGCTGCCGAAGTAAAGCCTTCCGTCAACAAAATTAATGACTGGCGGAATTTGGCTGTAAATGTTTGATTGCCATTTCACAGAGCCATCAGTAGCATCAAGCGTAACCAGGACATGCGTAGGCATGTCGGGGCCAGCTGACGTCTGGCTCAGAAGGAATACCTTGCCGGGGCCTGTGCATATTGAGGCTGAAGAATCGTTTATGAAACGTGTCCATAGGACCGCGCCGTTGACGGCGCTGATAGCAGTCACGCTGTAATTGTGTAAAAATCCATCGCTGCTCAGAACAAACATGGTCTCACCCTCGGTTGCCGTCGACACCGAGGCGTGCACGTTTCCCTCGGATATGCGCGAACGCCAGATCTCCTGGCCGGTTTCTTTATCCAGAGCGACTGCGATGCCCGTTCTGTTGCTGTAGAGAACACGCTTTCCAGAGATGGCTGCACTTGTGCTCTGTTCACCCGCGGCGGCACGCCATTTCTCCCGGCCTGTCACGGAGTCCAGCGCTATCATCATTCCGTCAGGATCTGTGCCGATCACCGTTCCTTCAGCGGCTATGATCGGGGCTGCGCCAGTGAATGCTTTCGACTCCCAGAGCGTGCTTCCGGTTTCAGCGTCCAAAGCTGTGACCCCATGAGCGGAATAGAAAACCGCATCGTTATCCGAGACCAGACTGGTGATCAGTTCACCCGAAGCATTTACCGCCCATTCCTTTTCGAAGTCACCCTTGAGCTTTATCTCCTTGACCGTTCTGGCTTTTTGGGCAGACTCGCTATCCGCCGGTTTTTCCTGAAAGGCAAAAACGACGACTGTCGCGCTTGCGAGGACAAGAAATACCAGGATTCCCACAATCAGATATCTGTTATTCATGATCAACCTCTTTAAATTTCCACATGCCTAATGAAATGCCAGCAATCCTCCCGGAACAACATACATGACATCCTGGTAGAAGATCGGGGCCGGAATTTCGTAACGCTGTTTAAATACATACTGCCATTTCTGCTGGCCGGTCCTGGCGTCGATTGCCAGCAGCGCACCGAGCTCGCCCGTAACACCTGAAGCTGTCGGGTCAGGGATCGCCGCAGACACGTAAAGCCAGTCTTCCGCAATAGAAGGCGCTGAAACTGTATCGATGGAGTCGATTTTCCAGACCTCCTTACCAGTTCCTGCGTCCAGCGCATGCAGAGTTCCCCAGCTGTCCTGTCCATGGACGAGATCCTGTGAATCACCGAAGAAGAGCAGGCCACCGGCGACGGCAGGTGGAAAAAGGATCGAGCGATCGGTTTCTGAGAGCCATAGCTCGCCGCCGGTCAGGGCATCCAGGGCGCGCAGGCTGCTGGTGATCTTTAACTGGGACGGATACCGGGGATCGCCGCCGCCAGTGCGGCTGGCTTCGGTTGCCGCGAAATAGACGACGCCGTCGGCCGCAACCGGTGGCGATGAAACGACACCTGTCAGATCGTAACGCCATTTTTCCCGTCCCGTGGCAGGATCGATGGCATGGATAGCCTGCGTTCCACTGCCGTTGTTATTGCTGCCAGCGCCGAAGAAAAGAGTGCCGTTGCTATAAGCTGGCGCAGTGGTCTCGATTCCATATCCGTCGATGGTGTACTCCCATCGCTTTGCTCCGGTCAGTGCATCCAGTGCGTAAAGGCTGCCTTTGAGTGTCACATATACTGCGTCTGAGACGACGACGGGCGCGTTGACGAATCCTCGCTCTCCCTGGGACACGGCGTCAAAACGCCATTTCTCAGCCCCGGTCTTTGCATCGAGCGCAAAAAAAGACTCGCCGCCGAAATAGATCGTGTTGCCGGCGACGGCAGGAACGGAAGCCTGCCACTCCAGCAGCTTGTGCTGCCAGAGCTCCCTGCCCGTTAGCATCTCGATCGCGGTCAGGTTGTTGCCGCCTCTGCACAGATACATTATGCCGTCGGCCATGACGGGAGCGGTGGATACGGACATCGCAGACAGCCGGGTGTCGACTTCACCGATTTCCCGGATAGCGCGGGAGTCATAGAAACCGGTGCGTCCGGTATTGGCTCTGAACGTGGGTTCGGACGGGGGAGCTGTGCTCCTGAAATACGAATCGGGCGATAACAGTTCTTCTGCAGGTCCCGCCGCGTCCGGCCTGGAGGTCCAGAAGAGGATGCCAAGGATGGCAGCAGTTACGATTATCTGGCCCGCGACGACTATGGCGATAAGCCTGCTGCCTGTATCCCGGTCCGCCATGCTAGCCTGGGTAACCTGGATAAGTGGTCATGACGTCAGGCGTGGGACTGGCCGGGCGGTTTTGTAACGTCGTTGACGGAAGGTTTATTTGTCGGCTTCCATAGCGACTGGAAGAAATAGCTGAGTACCAGGAACAGCCCGCCGAAGCCGATGAACAGCAGCACCCGCCAGATTGCCTTGACCGTACCAAGGTCCACCAGCAACAGTTTTCCTACGACTACGAACAGGGTCACGAGGGCGACCGTGCGCCAGCTGTTGTAGTTCAGGATTAT
>JAUSDE010000061.1 GCA_030650885.1 Thermoleophilia bacterium | reverse complement strand
TTGGGTTCAAGGCGTTCCAGATAAAGAATGCCCTCCTTTTGATTTTTGTCCTATTTGCGGTCATGTTTGATTCTGGATTCAGCAAATACAAGTAGTGGCTTTTTTCCGCCCTCGTGCTGTTTTCTCCTGCCCTCTGGTATCTGGACTGGCCTAATCCTGAGATATTCAGCTATTCGCTCATTGTCGTATCAATAGCGTTTTTCAGCAGTAAAAAATTCAGCCTGGCTGTATTTTTCGCTGCCTTTTCTTCCATTCAGAATCCGCCGGTCATCATCCTGATGGCGTTCTTCCTTATATATGGTGTCGCCGACGTCATGCGGAGCAAACAATGGGTCAAGGCCGGGGTTCTGGCATTAGCCACATTGCCCGCATTCGCCCCCATGGTTTTTTATTACATCAACTATGGCACTCCGAACCTGATCTATAAAGTGGGTTCGGCTTCTTTTTCACTCATATCCTTTCAAAGGACCACGAGTTTCTTCTTCGATCTCAACCAGGGGATGATGCTTTATATTCCCGGCATTTTCATCCTTTTCACTTTCTTGCTTTTTCGTAACTGGAGACGGAAGGACTGGCTGGCATACGAGATAGCGGTCGTCCTTCTGCTCATGGCCCTGATGGCGGAGACGACCACGAACTGGAACTCCGATGCGGAGGGCATCATGCGCTATGCGGTCTGGATGCTGCCACTTCTAATATGGGGAGTTGTCGAAGGATATGAACTTACACGCAAGGCCGACAGGATCATGCTGGGAGCGGTCCTTTTAACACAGTTGATAATCGTTTTCACGTTCCCGATATGGTTCATCGCAAAAAAGGAGAATCTGTCCGACCCACCGATATATGTCAAAAACAACTACCTGGCAGCTTACCTGCTGGACAGTCATCCTTCTCTATATAACCCGGTGCCAGAGATATTCACTGAAAGAACCCTCAATAAAGAGGTGGACTCCAGTCGTGCAGATATTTTGCCGGTCATATATTTCAGGACCGACGGCACCGTAACCAAGATACTGACGGATTATGCCGGCCTGGAAGGTCTGTCCAGCCATGGCGACGTTGATGCCGCATTTCTTCAAAGGGAAAAGGACAGCCATCGGGGAGACACCGGAGTTTTTTATATCGACCTGTCGCCGGGGGAGATGCAGTTCGTGGCACAGGATAAACCGCTGACCGTGTTCAATGCAGAATTCAAGGTTAACAGTCAGCCTGTGGCGATGGTGGTTGACACCGTTTACAGGATTTCTGTGACAGTAAAAAATACTGGCACGGAAACCTGGTACGCCCGGGGAATTGATCCAATAAACCTGACCTACCAGCTTTTGGATAAGGAAAGTAAGCCTGTGAGACTCGACAACGCACGCGACATGATCCCACACAGATTACGACCCGGGGAAGAAGTGACGATGCCTGTTTATTTATCTACTCCCGAACAGCCGGGAATCTACCTGGTTGACTTCGACATGGTCCAGGAGAATGTGTCATGGTTTGAACCCCAGGGCAACAAAACGAAAACCATAAGGATTGATGTGAGGTAACGGGAGCTGTTAAAGAGCCGGCCATGCAATACTCCATGTATTTCCGCGGCCTGTTTTTCTTACCGCCGGTTGAACTCCCCCATCGCCGCCTCGATGCCATCAGTGAGTATCATCTCGACGCACTCCACAGCGCGGTCTAGCACCGCGCTCAGCTCTTCATCCGCAGCTTCAAAAGGGGTCAGAACCCAGTCGCGAGTCTCAGCCTGCGGATCGTCAGGCCGGCCGATGCCGACCCTCACCCGGCAGAATCCATCCGAACCCAGCCGAGAGGCGATGCTCTTTAGCCCGTTGTGCCCGCCGTGGCCACCACCCAGCTTGGCACGCACGACTCCAAAGGGGAAGTCCACATCGTCATGGATGACCACGATGCGGTCGGTGGGGATGTGCTTGCGTTTCGCTGCCAGGGAAACGGCGTCGCCGGAGCTGTTCATGTAGGTCTGAGGCATCATCACCGCTGCGGAGATACCGTCAATCTCGCCCTCGACCCAGCGCCCTTCGTAGCGGCGGCGGGGACGTTTCAGGCCGTGCTTTCTTATCAGCCTGTCCGCCGCCATGAAGCCGGCATTGTGCCGGGTCGTCCGGTATTCGTCGCCCGGGTTGCCCAGGCCGACTACCATGAACTCGACACCGGATTGCCGCTTTAGAAACAGTTTTTAGCCTTCTCCTTCTCCGCCTTCGCCAGCCTTCTCCTCGCCGGCCGGAGCACCCTCGCCCTCGGCTGTGGCCTCTGCGCCTTCCTCGCCCTCAACGACCTCTTCCTCGACTACGAGCTTCGGCGCCATTACGCCGGCGATATGGGCTTCGGGGTCATCGAGGATCTCGACGCCTTCCGGAGCAGTCACTTCGCTGACCCGCAGGGAGTCATTGATATTGAGCGCTGACACATCGACCTCGATCTGGCCGGGCATGTCGGTCGGCAGGCAGCGGATGTGTAGCTCGCGCATGCCATGGTCGAGGATACCGCCGTCCTTGACGCCCTGGGCGGTGCCGACCAACTCGACGGTCACCTTTGATTCGATCGCCTGATCCATCCGGACCTCGAGGAAATCCACGTGCAGCAGATGACCGCTGATGGGATCGTTCTGATACTCCTTGAGGATAGCCGGATGGCCCTGGCTCTGGCCGTCAAAGGTCAGCTCCAGGATGACATTGCCACGGCGTCCGCGGCCCAGCGCCTGCTTCAGCGCCTTCACCTCGACGGTCAGCGGCACGCTGTCTTTGCCGCCGCCGTAAAGCACTCCGGGAATCCAGCCTTCATTGCGCATCCGCCTCGACTCGGGGCTGCCGAAGCTTTCCCGCTCTTTCACTGTCAGTTCAACTTTCTTCATCACACACTCCCAAACTTCCTAGAATAATTGGTCATTACCTTCGAACAGCCTGCTCACCGACTCGTCCCTGAAGACACTCTGTATCGTGTCCCCCAGGGTCGAGGCTATAGACAGAACCCTTATTTTGCTGGTCTTTTTCTCCGTATTCAAGGGAAGGGTGTCGGTGACCACCACTTCCTTGACCGGAGACTGCTCCAGCCGCTCATATGCGGGACCGGAGAGAACCGGGTGCGTTGCGGTTACATATACCTCGCGGGCGCCCATTTCCATCAGCGCCTCCGAGCCGGCGGTGATCGTACCGGCGGTGTCGATCATGTCGTCCACCATGATGGCGGTCTTGCCCTTGACGTCACCGATGACTTCCATGATCTCGGCCACGTTGTGCTCCGGGCGGGTCTTGTTGAGGATGGCGAGGTCCACCGTCCCCAGCTTGTCCGCGAATTTCTTGGCGCGCTTGGAGCCGCCCACGTCCGGCGACACCACGACCAGGTTCTTGT
>JAUSDE010000049.1 GCA_030650885.1 Thermoleophilia bacterium | reverse complement strand
GGGCCGAACGGGGCGGGCAAAACCACTACCGTTCAGATGCTCATGCAGATAATCTTTCCCACAGGGGGAGGAGGAAGGCTGCTGGGCAAGCCGCTCGGCGACATCCCCACCCGTGAGAAAATAGGATATCTGCCCGAACTTTTCCAGTTCCACGAATTTCTGCGCGCCGACGAATTCCTCGACTTCCACGCCAGGCTCTACGGCATTCCCGCTGATCTCCGTGCGAACAGGATAGCCTCGGTGCTCGAACTCGTCGGCCTCACCGACAGCGCCAAATCAAAAATCCGGACATTCTCCAAGGGAATGCTGCAGCGGATCGGTATCGGCCAGGCGATCATCAACAAGCCTGACCTCCTGTTCCTTGACGAGCCCACCTCGGCCCTCGACCCCATGGGCCGCCGCGACGTGCGTGACATCATCCTTGACCTTCGTGATGCCGGAACCACAGTCTTTCTAAACTCGCATCTTCTCTCCGAGGTGGAGATGACCTGTACCCAGATCGGCATCCTCAACAAGGGCAAACTGGTGCGGATCGGCGACATGGAGTCCATGATAAAACCAACTCTCGTTGTTGATGTCAAAGTCGACGGCCTTAAGGATGAAACTCTGGAGCGCATCCGTGACCTGGTCGCCAGCGTCGAGATCGATGGCGAGGACATGAAGGTGATCGTCCGCGACGAGGATCAGGTGAAGATGCTGGCGCGCATGATCATGGACAGCGGTGCTGAGATGCGCCAGTTCACGCCCCGCCGGCAGCAGCTGGAAGAGGTCTTCCTCCAGTCCATCGAGGAGAGCAGCTGATGAAGACCTGGGCGCTCGCGATTTTCACACTTAGGGAGACTATACGCACCAGGACCATGATCATCGGTCTGGCGCTCAGCTTCCTGTACCTGGCTTTCGTGCCGGTCCTGAGTTCCTCCAGAAGCGGCCCGGCGGTCGTCGGTGACATGGAAATGGCCGCTGCGGCGGGTCGGGATTTTCTTGGTTTTGCCCTTGGGGGCATCAACTTCATGGGAATGATGCTGGCAATATTCACGACTCTGGGCGCCATCTATACGGAAGTAGATAAAGGCACGATACTAGCGGTCGTCACCAAACCGATTCACCGGTGGCAGGTGATATTCGGCAAATGGCTGGGGCATGCCCTGCTGATGGGCGGCTACTCCCTGATCATGGGGCTGGTGTTGTGGACTACCGTATCCATTGGAACCGGAACCGTTCTCTGGCGATTTCTGCCGGCTATCTCCCTGGTCTGCCTGAATGTGATCGCCATGGTCAGCATCACTCTGTTCTTCTCCACGTTCCTGCCTGTGATCGCAAATGCCATATTCGTATTCATGCTGTTCATCTTCTCTTCAAACCTGCGTATCATCAATGCCATCGGCCAGACATCGGACAGCATCATCATAGTGACAATCGCCAACGTGCTGAGGTTGCTGCTTCCGGTCAGCGAAGTCAGCGACCTGGCCAATCTATCCCTGATGGGCAAGTCCCGTGCGGCTGAACTTGCCGGTGCGGAAATCGAGACGTTCGATCCGCGCATCTGGGTCTTCGGGTACGAGATGCTGTATATCGTTGGCGCCGTGTTGCTGGCTTCTCTCGTATTCAGGAAAAAGGACCTCAGGTGAATGCCATGCGTTCCTTTTATGAGCCCTTTAGGCTAGAATACCTTCAGAATGTTTAGCAGACGGAACATATTGATTGTTTTAGGTCTTTTCGCCATGTTGCTGGCAGCGGTGCTGGTGTCGGGGTGTGGCGATGACAGCAAGACCACGAGTTCGGCGGCTTCTGCCCCGCAGTGTTCCCCTGACCAGAAAAGCATCATCCCTCCCCCCAGTGGAAAACCACAGTATGTGGAATTCTTCCGGGATACATGACCGGCTTGCCAGCAGCAGAAGCCCATCGTCGATGAGCTACGTGAGGAATACAGGGACAGGATAGACTTTTTACAGTATGACCTTGCCAGTCCCGAAGGCTTTTGCGAGTATCAGTTATACAAGATCACTCATATTCCCGGGATGCTGTTCATAAGCAAGAACGGGAATATAGTAGAAGTCACAGAGACGTTGATGCAGAAGCCTGAGCTGAAGCAGAAGCTGGACAACCTGCTCACGAAATAACATGCAGACGGGCGCAGAAGTCGTACGCATGGGTGTGATCGGGATGTTGCTGGTTGCCGGTGGTGTCGCCCTGGCACTGTATGGCTGGAAGCGCAAGAGCTGACTGAAACTGGTTTTCAGGTGTGGCCGTTTAACAGCTGGTGTGACTTTTATCAGTCGACGCGAAGGCCTGCAAGATCCCCGAAATTGATCTGATCCATCTTCTGACGGATTTCCTCCACCATATTTCCCCAGAACTCGTGTAGTGAACAATTTCCGCTCTCATTAACGGAGCACTCCCCCGGTCTGATCTCGCAGCGATTGAGCAGTATCGGCCCGTCGATGGCCTCTACGACGTCACGAAGTGTGATCTCCTGCGGTGGCCGAGCGAGTGAGATGCCGCCGTGGCTGCCCCGTAGCGTCCTGAGCAGGCCGGCCCGGGCAAGCGTACGTACTATGGTGGGAAGATACTTCTCAGGTATTTCCTGTCGATGTGCGATCTCGCGTGTCTGCGTCAATTCGCCTGCCGGAATGCCCGACAGATCCAGTATCGCCCTGATGGCGTAATCCGCCTGCCTGCTTATCTCCATTTACCCTCCAGACCAGGCCGATGCGAAAACGCATCCGGCGTTTCTTAAAAAGTTAAGATGATTAAGTAACTACACTTTAGTGATGGGCGGTATTCATGTCAATCAAGAGCCGGAGGATCGTTATTTTGCTGCGAGATATGGAGCGAGCAGCGCGTAGGTATCTTCAAGAGCCTGTGGCATCACTCTCATGTCGGCGATCACAGGCATAAAATTGCTGTCTCCCTGCCAGCGGGGCACTATGTGCATATGCAGATGTTCCTTGATGCTGGAGCCTGCGATCTCTCCCTGGTTGATGCCGGAATTAAGCGCATCGGGATGCATCGTCTGCTTCAGGGCGTATACGCATTTCTGCGTCAGGTCCATGATCTCGTGGGCCTCATCGGCCTCCAGCAGCTCCAGTTCAGATACGTGCCGGTTGGGCGCTACCATCAGATGCCCAGGGTTGTAGGGGTAAAGGTTCATGATGATGAAGGCTGACTCCCCCCGGTGCAGCACCAGGTTCTCCACGTCGTTATCATCCTCGAGGACGCGGCAGAACAGGCAGGAATCTTCCTTCTCCCCCAGTATGTATTTGATTCTCCACGGCGCCCAGATCGGCCTGTTCATTGCGTCTCCATAAAGGTAAGGGAATTGGTGCGCCCGACAGGATTCGAACCTGAGACCTTCGGCTTCGGAGGCCGACGCTCTATCCAGCTGAGCTACGGGCGCGAGTTGAACATGTGGCGGAGAGGGAGGGATTCGAACCCTCGAGACGAGTTAACCCCGCCTACACGATTTCCAGTCGTGCTCCTTCGGCCAGCTCGGACACCTCTCCACACTTTCAAACAAGAAATTATCCAACATCCGGGGCAATATAGCCAACCAGCCCTGGCGGAGCGCGGTTAGAATCCCCGGAAACGAGCGGCCTCTTGAAGGCTCCGCCGGGAGCTACGGAAAGTGTTCTGGATATTCTCGTCATCTGCAAAGCCAAGGGCTATGCCGATGACGATGGCCAGGTCTTCCGGAATCCCTGCAACCTTCCGGATCAGATCCGGATAAACCACCATGTTGTAGGCGATAGCCGAAGCGACACCGTGTTCCTGCGCTTCCAGCATGATACTTTGCGACATCATTCCCAGGTCGTGCATGGACCACGATTCCAGAATGCGGTCCAAACAAAGGAAAACAACTGCTGGTGCGCCGAAGAAGCGGTGATTCTGCTCGGCGATGGCGTTTCTGGCGGCTTCGTCAGCTCGGTCGATTTCCAGCGCCTTTGAGCGTTCTGCCATCAAGCCCTGTATTCGAGTGGCGATGGCTGGCGGCCAATGCTCCGCGCGGGGAATGTCTGAGTTACCCGGTATACCTTTGCGAAAGTTTTCCAGGCAGCTCTGCCGCAAGGTTTCAAGAACCTCTCCCCCAGTCACGAATATCTCCCACGGCTGAGTATTCGCCCATGATGGGGTCCTGTTTGCGGATTCCAGGATGGCCAGGATTATTTCCTTATCGAGCGGCTGAGGTTTGAAGGCGCGGCAGGTATAGCGGGAATTCAGGGCGTCGGAAACATTCATTTGAATCTCCTCTATTGAGGGGTAATGGCGGAGAGGGAGGGATTCGAACCCTCGGTGCCCCGAGTAGAGGCACAACGGTTTTCGAGACCGCCGCATTCAACCAGCTCTGCCACCTCTCCGCGCGGGAACAGGCATTGAAACCAGGTCATCTGATAATTATTTTTCTGGATAAAATGCTGTTTCCAGTGAGATAGTTTAACGGAAAGGGGACGGTCAGGGAAACGGCTATCGCCGTGAGGAGAAAAATGTTTTTAGCAACGCCGCGGATTCCGGGGCCATCACGCCAGCTTCGACCTCCACCTGATGATTGAGGCGGTCATCCCTCACGATGTCCATAAGGGTGCCGGCGGCGCCCGCTTTCTCGTCGGTCGCCCCATAGACAAGTCGCTCGATGCGGGCCTGATAGATTGCGCCTGCGCACATCGGACAGGGTTCGATGGTCACGTATATAGTGCAGCCTGAGAGGCGCCAGGCGTCAAGTCTTTCAGCTGCAAGGCGTATGGCGATGATCTCAGCATGGGCGGTCGGGTCTTTCTTCTCTTCCCGCTCGTTGCCGGCGACCGCGATCACCTCTCCCCCGCGTTCGATCACAGCACCTACGGGAACCTCACCGTTTTCCGCGGCTATCCTGGCCTCGGCAAGGGCGATCTTCATGTAATGCTCGTGGTTGATCATAATCAGAGATTATAACAGGGAGAAGGCCAGGCGCGTTCTGTTCTCAGACTTCCTGTGACAGTTACGGTTCCGGTGTTTGTGATAATATTTGAAGATTGTAACTGCAACAAATATCGGGAAACAAAACAATGAAGATCATTGAATTCTTGCGCCGCCGTATCAAGCCGGCTCATGTATTGATTATGATCATGGCTGCGGCGTTCTTGCTGCGCGCGATATCAGCGCTGCACCGGCCGATGATCGCTAACGACGAGACAATCTATGTGCGGATGGCCGAGAACCTTGCCGACGGTAATCGCCCGTTCGATATGATGGGTCTAACAACAACTACCTGGACCCCCCTCCTCCCCGTTCTTACACTGTTTCTCGTCACCTTTTTCGGAGACTACATTTCCTCGGCTTATTTGTTGGTGGTTACATTCGGGGCACTGCTGCTCCTGCCTGTTTATCTGCTTGCAAAGCAAATGTTCAGCGAGAGGACGGGGCTGCTGGCGGCGGCTCTGATGGCGCTCTCGCCGCTCCTTATCGATTATTCATCCAGCATCTACAGCGAGGGCATCTACAGCTTTTTTCTGATGATGGGGCTGGTTTTCGCCTGGCGCTTTATGCAGAAGCCCCGACTGCTACCCGCCGCTCTGACTGGTATCTTCATGGGACTCGCATACCTGGCTAACGCTACTGCCACGTACTACATATTTATATTGATAGTGATGGGTCTCGCCGTCGCACGAAAAAACAATTCCTGGAATGGTTTTGTCAGGGGGCTCGCGATCATGGTCGCCTTTTTTTGTATCCTGGCAGCCCCTTATGTCCTGTTTCTCCATCAGGAACTTGGAAAATGGACATTCACAGGCAAGGATCTATATTCTAATCGTCGCATCCTGGACCTTGGCTGGGACACACCTGACGGCTTGATGCTCAATGGGATGCAGCTTACAGACGACGGCAGGGAGATAAGAATCCTCGATTTGAACAAGTCATCGCAAAACTCAAGCGTTGTCAGATATATCGCTGGCCACCCCGGGCAGAGCACCCGGCAATTCAGGCAAAATTATGAGACGTTCATACTCGATATTCTTCCGGTCGTCTTTTTTGTCGGCTGGCTGCCATTGCTGGGGCTGGGAATATTTGGGCAAAGCTCGGATCGACGCCGCGGCGCTGGAATCGGTTATATCCTGATAATGTCGCTACCGGCGCTTCTCGTCCTGCTGTTGTGGCAGCAGGGCCCTCGATATTATGTCCCATTCGTGCCGTTGTGGCTGATAATAGCCGCGGAAGGATGGCGATATCTGGAAGACTGGGGCCGAGATTATGTCGATGGGAGTGATGCCCTGGCCCGCAAGAGCCAATGGAGCAGAATCGTCCCATGGATCGCAGGTTCGCTAGTTGTCCTGCCGGTACTGCCTTTCGTGAACACAATCATCAAGCATCAGACCAACCTGACTGTATACAGGCAGGCAGGCGAGTGGATCAGGCAGGAAGCCGGACCTGGAAGTAAGATAATGAGCACTGACCTCAGCGCCGCCTACTATGCTGGAGGCCAGAGCATCCTGATACCGAAAGCAGACTACGAACTGACGGCCAAATATGCCAGGAACAAGGGTGACGACTATCTTGTCATCACAGGGCAGGATATAGCTAAATGGCGCCCAGAGCTTGACCGCCTGCTTCACGACGCTGTCGATCATCCCGAGTGGATTCTTGTTGATACGGAGAAGAATTCGTCTGGTAATGTTGCCTATGTCTTCAGGTTCACAGGAAAAGAGTAAGGAACATCGGTAACGCTGTATCCGTCTGATCGTCCACTCAGGACCTAATGGACGATGAATGTGGTGCGCCCGACAGGATTCGAACCTGTGGCCTTTGGATTCGTAGTCCAACGCTCTATCCAGCTGAGCTACGGGCGCAGATTGTGGCGGAGAGGGAGGGATTCGAACCCTCGAAGGAGGCTTAAAACCCCCTTAATCGCTTAGCAGGCGATCGCCTTCAGCCGACTCGGCCACCTCTCCAAAAAACACGGCGCCAGAGGAGCGAATGTGCGCAGAACTGCACACGACCTTTCGGCACCCAAGAGATTTTAGTGAGTTTGCCGGAGGAAATCCAGCTTTAAAGCCTGAAACTACTTATCGCTTGCCGCTTTTACCTCGAAAGCCTTCTCGATGCCGAGCAGGTACTTCAGGTATCTGAACGCGAAATGCATCAGTTCGACCTCGTCCTCCCTGATCTTCGCCAGGGTCTCATCGTCTATCTTGACGATCTCGAGGAAATTGCTCTCGAAGACGAAGCGCCGGAAGTTGTCGATGTCGTAACTTGCCATATAAAACATCTGCTGCAGCTTTTCGTTGATCTGGTCCTTGGGGATGTCCTGCTTCATCATGATGTTCTTCCACTCGCGGTTCATGTCGTCGCAAAGGGCCGCTTTCTGATCCTCGCGCCACTCGCCGATGGTCATTACCTGGTCTTCCTCAAAACCGAGGCAGTGGTCCTCCTTGACGATGACGTACCACTCGTCATGGATCGGAGTCTTGTCGTCGTCGTCGAGGCGTCGGTGGGTCACCTGGCCGACGGGATAGTACCGGCACGCAGACGGGCGGTCTTCGTAGATGCTGCAGCCTTCCACATCTTTCACGAACGGGCAGCTGCGCCCTTCCTCCTCCTTCATGCGCATAAAAACCAGCGGATGAGTCGTCTTGTCATCGACCTCGTAGCGAGTGTACTCGGCGAGAAACTCGGTACTCGTAATGCCGAGCCGGTTCTTCATCATTATGACATCGTAGGGAGTCAACAGGATATCTATGTTCCTGCAGCATCTGGTGAAGCACGCGACGCCAGGATGGCAGCGGAACTTGAGCTTCGAATCAAGCTCGTATTTCTGCGGGATTACAGCTTTGTTGTTGAGCGTGGCCATGGATCGCTTCCTTTAGACTATTCCCTTAGCCTTTCCATCTGACTGGTTCCTCAGGGGATGAATAAATGCGGTTGCTGCCTCAATATTGTAGTCGATACGGGCGGCAAGCACAAAAACGCGGGCGTCCCTTAAAGGAACGCCCGCGTGGTTGATGCGTATCAGGTGTTACTCTACTCCGGTATCCCTGCCTGAAACCCTGGCGAAAGTAAGCGCTACCGTCCTGTAGACCATATGAGCCATCTTTGAGAAGGGCGCGTATATGAACAGGAATAATACTGTCGACAGATGGACGAAATAGATCGGATAGGCCAGCGCGCCGATATTTGCCAATCTGAAGGCAGCCGCCCCGATTCCAGTCACCATCAGCAGGATGATGATGGTAATGAGCATCCAGTCGAAATAGCCTCCGAGGCCTACCTTCTCCTGATGCTTGAATCGGTTGATTGTGATCAGGCCGATGCCGATTATACCGGCCGCGGCGCCAGGATAGGCTAACAACTTAACGAAGCTGACAGTCGGATAGGGCGAGAGCACGCCCTCGCCACCCCAGATAAGAGGCAGATCTGTCAATAATGTAGAAACCAGAGTCGCGGCGAATAGCAGGCCAAAAGCATAGAAGATGAACATATGCGCGGTCTTGCGGTCCTCGGTCTCGTCACACTTGCCGAAGCGCTTGTGCGTCAGGACCTCGCCTATCACGGGACTTAGTTTGCTGAGTCCCGACCCCTGGATCGGTGCGCCCTCATCGGCGGCGTACGTCTTCAGCGCGCCCCAGTAGCTTCTCACTCCCATGCCCAGGATAATGATGGACAGGATGAAAAAAGTGCTGAACAGGCCAACGATGGGCCAATGCCCCAGGAAGCTGCCGTAAACTATATCTCCGGCATGCTCGAGCTTGCCACCGACCATCTCGCCACGTTCCGGCGAGTAATCGCCGAAAGCGCCGATGATCGCCGCCAGGATTAACACAGGTATCGCGGCCATCAGGACCAGCGCGCCCGGGCTACCGACAGCCTTTGTCATGAAACTGGGCTGCGAGAAGCGGCTGATGGTCATCTTGGCTATGGCCTGGAGTACCCGGCCGGGCTTGGCGCCACGCGGGCACTGGGCAACGCAGTCGCTGCACTGATGGCAGAGCCAGACGTCAGGATCGCCCATGAGCTTGTCCTTGAGACCCCACTGAGCCCACTGCATCTCCTTGCGCGGGAAGGGGCTGTCATCCGGGGTCAGGTTACATACCACCGAACAGGTAGCGCACTGGTAGCACTTCTTTACGTCGGAGCCGCCGCCCTTGATGATATCCCTGACGAAACTGACGTCAGGCCTGATCATCATGGCTTCACGGACTACGGGAGCAGCTTCCTCAGGCTCGGCCATGGGTTCTTCGGCTTCAGCGGCTGCAGTGGCCTCTCCCCCGGTCTCGGTGGAAGCAGCCGGGGCGTCCGTGGTTGTCACGGATGTATCCTCGCCGGCTGCATCGACGACAGCTTCGTCGCCGGCGCCAGCGGTTTCTTCAGTTTTATCAACGGTTTCGTCCGCCATGTAATCCTCCTAGAATCCCTTGAACGGATTTGGTCCGAACTCTTTAAGCTGATCCGCGAAGTCATCCATGATCTTGGGCAGCTGGTCCCATTCATTCATGGCGAGCTGAACCTGCGTTACACGCTCCGACTCAAGCATCAACCGGCTGAGCGTCTCCTGAACCTTGCCCAGGCGTTCGCTGGCAGCCTTGCTTCCCTTGATGAAGTGGCACTGGTAGTCGTCGTCGTAACGGCAGCCGATGAGCAGGAAGCCCTCGATGCCGGCAGACAGCGCATCTGCAATCCAGACCAGATTCGTGCCGCCGAGGCACCTCATAGTGATGAAACGATAGAACGGGCTCATCTTCAGTTTTTTGATCCCGGCGATGTCCAGTGCGGGATAAGCGTCGTTCTCGCAGATGAGCGCGATGATCCTCGGTTTGCTGTCTTCCTCAGGAACATTTATCGCCTTCATCTGATCAGCGATCATGTTGACGCTGTAGTTCTTGAAGGAGATGATCCTCTGCGGACAGGCGCCCATGCAGGTGCCGCAACGGCGGCAGCGGGTGGTGTTGGGAACGGGAGTTCCCTTCTCGTCCTCGTCGAGGACGCCGAAGGGACATTCCACGGTACACCGGCGGCACTGGGTGCAGTTGGTGAAGTTGATCTCCGGGAAACTCTCGTCCCCGGATCGCGGATGGACGGCCTGGCCGCGTGATGTCAGCTCGACGCACTGAATCGCCTTTAGCGCTGCGCCGATGCCGTCGTTTGCTGACTGCATGGCGGTCATTGGCGCTCTGACCGTGCCGGCGGTATATATGCCGGTGCGGCGGGTCTCGTAGGGGAAACAGACGAAGTGCGAATCCGGGAAACCATATTTCAGGTATGGAAGCTCAGGACCCTGCCTGTAGGCCAGGTTCAGAGCCACCGGATCGGCGATGACTTCCTTGATGATGCCGTCCTGCGTCTCGGTCTCTTTCCACTGGCCGATGTATTCCGGGGTCAGGTCGGTGACCTTCTCAACGCCCTCAGGAAGCATGTTGGTGACCATACCGGTGGCAAGCACCAGCATGTCGGCTTCGATGCGAACCTTTTCGCCGAGGATTGTGTTGTCTATCTCCAGGATGATGTTTCCGGAGGTATCTTCGGTGATGCTGGTGATCTCGCCCTTGGTGAGCATGACGCCCGGATTGTTCTGGGCGGCCTTGTAGAAGTTCTCATAGAGGCCTGGCGTCCGCATATCCTTGTAGACGATGAAGGCACTGGCTTCCGGATCGCTCTCTGTTACATAAAGCGCCTGCTTCAGGGATGTCATGCAGCAGACGGATGAGCAGTACGGCAGGTGCTCCGGATCACGCTGGCCGGCACACTGCAGGAATGCTACACGCTTGGCTTTCTGGCCGTCGGATGGCTTGTTGATGGCGCCGTTGTTGGCAGCTGCCATCTCCTCGATCTCGACGTTGGTGACTACGTTTTTGAACTTGCCATAGCCGAGGTGATCGAGCTTGTTGGCGTCGTATGGTTTCCAGCCGATGGCCATGACCACTGACCCGATCCTGTGGGTCTCGGTGCTGCCGTTCTGGCTGATGGTTGCGTCATACTGTCCGGGCATGCCCGCGATGCTGTCGATATGGGCACCGGTCAATACAGTGATGTTCTCATGGTTCTGGACCGCGGCGATCTTGTCGCTGATGTCCGGAGCCTTGACGTCTTCGAAAGGAGCCTGGTCCGGAAGGATGCGATACATCTTGCTGGCCCATCCACCGAGCTGAGCTTCTTTTTCAGCGAGGATGACCTTGTAGCCGGCCTTTGCGGACTCAAGCGCGCTGCTGAGTCCCGCGGCACCGCCACCTATAACAAGCACCGTGCGCTCGACAGGTTCGATGAACGGTTCCGGCGGTTCGGATTTCTGCGCGCGGACGATGCCCATGCGCAGGTGGTCCTCGGCCATCTCCTGGGTATTCTCGTTTACCGCGGGCGGAGCATCTGCCTCCGCAGCTGCTGCTTCTTCCGTGGCTTCCGGTGCAGCCGCAGCTTCAGTTGATTCAGCGGCGGCTTCTGCAGGAGCCTCTTCGGCTACTGCCGCTTCAGCGGCGGCTTCAGCGCTTTCCCCTGCCGCTTCTTCCTCGCCGGCGTCCGGACCCATCTGGCTCCACACCACATGCTCGCGCAGGTTGACCCTTTCAGTGACGTATTTCGAAGGGTCGTAATCGAAGGTATCGTAATTGACGCGCTGCGAGCAGGCGGCAATGACGATCTTGTTCACTCCATCGTTGTTGATGTCATCCTTGATCACCTGCGCGCCTTCCTGGTTGCACAGGAACGGCACGACCTTTACTGTTTCGATGCGATACTGGTTTTTGGCGATATTCCCGAGCTTCTCAGTGTCGAGAGCTTCACCGATGCCACAGTCAGAGCAAATATATACTCCGAGTTTAGGATCTGCCATGTCTAGTTACCTCCTGACATCTCGACGGCTCCGGCAGCAGTTGGTATACCGCCGTTGCTCTGAATGCTCTTGAGGGCCGCTCCGGTAGAGTCCTGAACCGACGATGCTACATCGTCAGGCCTCCTTGCGACGCCGCACCCGTACATTCCGCTTTCCATCTTTGCGTTGTCTATGAAACCGTTGGCCTCGAAAGCGAGGCTGGCCGGTATGTTCTGGCTTTTTGCTGCGGGCTCCATGCCTGCAGCCAGGACGACCATGTCAAAGGTGGCTTCGACCTTGCCGCCACCGAGGATATCCTCAACAGTGACAGTCACGTCGCCGCTGGCGCTGTCTTCCTCGATCTTGGCGACCTTGCCTTTGGTCAGGGTTATGTTCTCGTCCTCCTTGACCATCATCAGGAAGTCCTCATACTTGCCTGAAGCGCGCAGATCGATGTAGAAGATCGTTGCCTTGCTGTCCTCGGGATAAGAGTCCCGCAGATAGGTAGCCTGTTTCAGTGAGGCCATGCAGCAGATCGATGAACAATAATCGAGATTGTTCTCATCACGGCTGCCTGCACACTGGACGAAGGCCACATTTTTGATTTCTTTGCCATCTGACGGCCGCAGGAGCTTGCCTTTGGTCGGTCCAGCCGGCGCCGCAAGGCGTTCCATCATCACGTTGGTGATGACGTTTTTAGCGGTTCCGAAATTGAGGTTGTCGATCTTTGAAGCGTCATACGGGTTCCAGCCGGTTGCGAACACGATGCTGCTGACGTTCATGTCTACTGACTTCGTCTGCATGTCCAGATCGATCGCGCCATATTCACAGGCTTCCACACAGGCATTGCAACCGCTGCCGCAGGCGCTCTTGTCGAGCACATACCGCATCGGGAAAGCCAACTCGTGTGGCAGGTATATCGATGTGGTGGTATCCATGCCGTAGTTGAAATCGTTTGGGCGCTCCCCCGGGCATGCAGCTACGCATTCGCCGCAACCCGTGCACTTTTCATTGATGTAGCGCGGGCTTACATTGATCTTCACATCGTAGTTGCCCTCGCTGCCGGAAATGCTGGTGACTTCGGCGAGTGTGTGAAAACTGATTTTCGGGTTCTGCCTGATCCTCTTGAAATTGATTTCAAGGCCGCACAGCGGCGGGCAGAGCTTGGGGAAATACTTGTGAAGCTGTGCCACGCGACCGCCGAGATAGGCGTTCTTCTCGACGATGATGGCTTCGAGGCCCGCTTCTGCGGCCTCTGCGGCGGCGGTGATGCCGCTTATGCCTCCTCCTACAATTAAAACTTTATCAGCCATTTCGTCCCTCCTCGTGAGACTGTAGCGCGAAATCATGTCCGTGATCCGTGATGGGCAGAGCCCTTCCCTATCAAGGGACAAAATCATTTTGTGTCCCCATACAATCCCAGGGACATGATTATTCGTGCCCCCGGATTAGCAAGGTTCCTGCCTGCTCATAACGCATCACGGCATTGTGAGGGCGGGACAGGCCTGAAGGCCTGTCCCGCCCGTTAGCTCAGGTCCTTACCTGGCCAATTGGAACTAGGCCGGGGTCGGGGCTGCTACCAGCTCGACGTACGCGACCTTCTTGTGCTCCCACGTGTTGCTCTCCAGGTCATACTTGGAGTTCGCGAAGCACTTCCAGTTCTCGTCGTCGACGACCGGGAAGTCACCACGGTAGTAGTAACCGGGGTAGCGGGTTTCTTCACGGAACTGGATGTGGCGGGCGTGAGCCTCAGCTGCCCAGATCCGGTGGAAGTTCTCCCAGCAGCGAAGCAGATCGTGCAGATCGGCGGCTGCGAGCCTGTTGGCATCCTCTTTCAGGATTTCGAGCTTCTTCAGGCCCTCTGCCAGCAGACTGCCGCTGGTCGTGTACCAGGTGGAACATCCGCCTACGTACTCGTCCATGATCTTCATCAGGCGGAACTGAAGCATCCGCGGGCTGATGTAGTTCGGGTTGACGTCGATGTTCTTCGGCGACGTCGTGTAGGAGTTGTACTTGGCGTAGAGCTCCAGCGGCGCGTACATCTCAGCCACCAGTTCATCCACGCTCTCCTTGAAGGTCGGAGTGTAGCCTTCGTGATCCAGGCACCATGAGACCATCATCTTGCCGGCGATCCTGCCCTCGGCATGCGAGCCGGAGGAGAACTTGTGGCCGGAAGCGCCTACTACGTCACCAGACATGAACAGGCCGTTGACGGTAGACATGCGGTTATAGCCCCAAGACCATTCTTCGGGGGCACCCGGGATGTCGCCGGGGCCGCTTACCCAGAAGCCGGCGCAGCCAGCGTGGGAACCGAGCAGATACGGCTCGGACGGCATGAGCTCGGACGGTACTTTGTCCGGCTCGACATCGTTGGCGGCCCAGAGGCCGGCCTGTGCGATGGTCATGTCGAGGAAGTCTTCCCAAGCCTCGGCTTCGAGGTGCTTGATGGCCTTCTCGTCCATGGTCTCAGCCAGCTTTGCCATGGCCTTGTCGGTGTGCATCATGATGGGGCCGTTACCAGCCTTCATCTCGATCATGGCCGCGTGGTTACGCAGGTTGGTACCCATCGGGTTGTCGTACGGTGCGAACTGCTCGTGGATGATGTCAGCGTGCTTGACGCAGTAGTCCTCACCCATGGCATTGGTGGCCTGTGCCTTGAAGAACAGGAACCAGGCGCCTACCGGGCCGTAACCATCCTTGAAGCGCATCGGTACGAAGCGGTTCTCCATCAGGGTCAGCTCAGCGCCGGCCTGAATGCCCATGGCATAACCGGAGCCGGAGTTCCATACGGGGAACCATGCGCGGCCCATGCCCTCGCCGACCGACCGCGGCCGGAAGACGTTGACGGCTCCACCGGAACCATTGAGGACGGTGTTGGCCTTGAAGACATACACCTTGTTCTCGCGAACGCTGAAGCCGATGGCGCCTGCGACGCGGTTAGGCTCGTTGGAGTCCATGAGGAGCCTCGTGCAGAACACGCGCTCGTAGAGGTTCTCATCCATGCCCGTGGCAGCCTTGTTGAGCTCCAGGGACTTCTTTGCGACCTCAGCGACGATGGCCTTGTAGGACTCGCCGTTGATCATGATCTGCCACTTGCCGGAGCGTACCGGAGTAGCGCCCTCTTTCAGGGAAGGCAGGCCGGCGTTGCGAGCGGCGATGCCGTCCATGGAGTGGCCCTCGGCGTCTTTCTTCCAGATCGGGAGGCCCCACTCTTCGAACAGGTCCACTGAATCATCGACAACGCGGGCGAGATCCCAGGTAAGGTCTTCGCGGGTGATGCCCATGAGGTCGGAACGGACCATGCGTACATAATCCATCGGGTCGTTGTCACCGATGTAGGTGTTGATTGCTGAGAGGCCCTGGGCGACGGCGCCGGAGCGCTCGACCGCGGCCTTGTCGACCATGACAACCTTGAGGCCCTTGGGATTGGCCCAACGGACCGCTTCAAAGGCAGCGCCGGCGCCGGACATGCCGCCACCGAGGATGAGGATATCGCAAGACACCTCTTCCACTGCCGGCTTCTCAACAAACTGGAAGCTGTTTGTTTCTTTCTCCATGCTCTATCTCCTTATCTTCCTGTTAATTGATCAGTCGATCGCGAAATTGAAGAAGCCAGGCTTCTTAATATCGTCGAAGTTCGCCTCGGGCATACCGGCATACGGGTCGGTGATACCATCGGGACGCATGTTGATCGGGAACTTGAAGCGCTTGAGCGTGCCATTGCGGAACTTGACGGTCCACATGATGGAATCGGTACCCCGCATCGGGATAACGGAGGCACCCAGAGGAGCGAAGTCAGCGTAAGCGCGGACCTCGATCGCCTGCTGCGGACAGATCTTGACGCAGTTGTAGCACTCCCAGCACTGCTCCGGCTCCTGGTTGTGAGCCTTCATGCGCTCTGTATCAAGAGTCATCAGGTCGTGCGGGCATATGTACATGCAAGCGGTCTTTTCCTGACCCTTGCAGCCATCGCATTTTTCTGTAATCACGAAACTAGGCATATCGTTTTCCAACCTCCTTGATGTTGATATTTCTGCCTTGATTCACCTATTTAACTTACCTGTCCTGCACCCCCTCTCCTGGGATAAGATTTTCGAGAAAGCTATTGGCTTCAGCAGGTGGCTGATTGCCGGATTACACACCCTCGGAGTACTTGTGGGTCTTGATCTCGACCTTCTCGGTCAGACCCTCGTAGTACTCGCGCAGGATTGTGAGTACCTCGGGACGGCTGAAGTGGTCAGGCACATCGTCACCCTCGGAGAGCATCTTGCGCAGCTTGGTGCCGCTGAGCAGCATGCGGTCTTCCTTGCCGTGGGGGCAGGTGCGCATGGAAGCCATGCCGTCGCACTTGGTGCAGTAGAAAGTCCAGTCGATCTTGAGCGG
>JAUSDE010000043.1 GCA_030650885.1 Thermoleophilia bacterium | reverse complement strand
AAGGTCCCAGCCACTGGGGCTTAACAGCCGGGGAAGCCCGGAGACATCGAGGTTGAAGAACAGCACGGTCAGCAGAACCATCGCTGCTGATATGGCAGCAACCCCAATGCTGCCGCTGCGCCTGGAGACTTTGCGAGAGCCGGCGCCGAGGCTGGCAATCAGCAATAACGCGGATGCGAGTCGTGCGCTCAGCCAGAAGTAGGTGATCAGATCTGGAGTGATATCCCAGAGGGTGCCCATCGAAGGCAGCAGCAATGCCTCGACCAGGTTGTAAAGCCCGAGTATGAGGAATGCCAGCGCCAGGAGCAGAAGCCTGAGCTCGTGGGTGACCCGGGACCTGATATAGCAGAGATAGAAAGCTCCGAGAGCGATCAGCGTGCAGAGGCTTTCTATGGCGGTGGAGAGCTCAGGGTTGTAGTAGACAAAGTGAGTCGAAGGCAGGAACACCATGAGCAGCGTCAGGCCCAGCAGCGGTAAAGTGGTCGCCGCCACGACAATAGTGACGCGATCGATCGGCATTCGCCGGCTTCTCATCACCTGCGCTCCTCAGTGAGTTGGCCAGATCCCTGGTCAGAAGCGCGGCCGAAAGGCCGCTGCCAGCGGTGGAACAACTAACTGGATTGTACTACTTATGCGCAGCCGGCGGCAATGGAATGCCTGTATTTGCGGGGATTAATGGTTGCGGTGAAAGGCGCCCGGCGGTCAGGATCCGCAGGCCACGAGCACCGCACAGGTTGCATGCCCGATCACGCGCTCTGTCACACTTCCCATCAGCAGCCTGCTCAGCCCGCCTTTGCCGTGACAGCCGATGGCGATAAGGTCTGCCTTGACTTCCTGCGCCGCCTCCACGATCTGGACGTAATGTTTTCCGGTCGCCGTGAGAGTCTCACAGGCGATTCCCTCCTCCATGGCCATCTGCTTGATCTTCATCACGTTCATCTCCGCCGCCTCAGCCTTCGAAGCAGACGAAGCGACTGAGAGGGCGACGATCGAGCCGCCTGTTTTCGCTGCCATCCTGATGGCTTCGGCGCCTGCAGCTTCGCCGTGGGACGATCCGTCAGTTGCAACAAGTATCTTCAGGTAGTCAACTGCCCCTTCTCGAGGCACGACCAGTATATCGCAGGGAGCGTGGCCGATGACCTTGGCCGTTACGCTGCCCATGGCTACCCTTGCGAGGCCGGTGCGGCCCCTGCGTCCCATGATGATCAACTCACAGCCCTTACTTTTTGCCACGTTGACGATAGTCTCGTAGGCGCTGATGCCCGTATGTGACTCAACCTCACAGGCTACGCCCGCCTCGTCGGCGCGAGCCTTGACCGCCTGCAGGATCTCCCCTGCTTCGATCTCCGCTTTCTCAACCAGCTTGGGTGCTTCGGACGCATACTCCTCATTGGCCTCGACCACGGTCATCACGAACAGAGTGCTGGAACATTGCCCGGCGAGCTTGATGGCTTCTTTGACAGCGCCTTCGCTGAACTCTGAACCATCGGTGCTCAGCAGGATCTTTTCCAGTTTGTTTATGGGACAGGTATAGGCCATGTCAGTGACCTCCTGTGGGGAGAACACCTGAAGCGGCCAGCACCAGTACCAGAACTTCCAGGACCGCCAGGCTGGCGTAGATATAATCTTTCCGCTTCAGGAAGATCGGCAGTATCGACAGGTAGCAGATCACTGTTACAGACGCCAGGAAAGCGATCGGCGCGAAGGTAAGAAAGTCGCTCTGGTTCAGGTGCGTCGCCCAGGACCAGCCTTTCTCGATGCCGGTCGCTTTCAGGTAGCCCTCGTCTCCGCTGACTTTCAGGCCCCAGGTGTTAGAGACGTCCCCTACCGGGATATGCGGCTTGGGAACCCCGATGAGGTACAGGACGAATGTTATGACGAGTATCAGCAGCCCGACCTTCATGGC
Source organism: Thermoleophilia bacterium (assembly GCA_030650885.1). Lineage (GTDB taxonomy): Bacteria > Actinomycetota > Thermoleophilia > BMS3ABIN01 > BMS3ABIN01 > JACRMB01. Next base: position 20,183 of record JAUSDE010000043.1, on the reverse strand, counting down.
AATGTCCAGGATCTTGCCGTATCGTTTCTGCTCGACGCTCGGGCCAGGTACTGTGCTTTGCGTTACACCTGCTTTATCAACCATGGCTCCTCCTTTTTCTCTTTAAACCATCGGCCGGAAACAGTCCCGGCTGCGGTGTGATTTATTTCCAGACTCCCGTACCTTTGAGCAGAGCTCGCAGCCCGGCAAAGACAAGCATCACCAGGACGATGATCCGAACGGCCGAAGGCTTGGTCCTGGTCAGGATCTTAACTCCCACGAGCGAACCCAGCATGATCCCGATGATAGACGGAACCACGATCATCGGTATGACGGCTCCGGCGTTGAGATACATCCAGGCAGCCGAAGTATCGGTGGTCGCCAGCAGGAACTTGCTCGTCGCCACCGAGACCTTCAGCGGCGCGCCCATGACCAGATTCAACACGGGAACGTTAGCCCAGCCGGCGCCGAGTCCGAACATGCCAGCCATGAAACCGATGCCGACGAACAGGAGCAGGCCGGGAATGGTGCGATGGATCTTCCAGTCGACATCCTTGCCGGATGAAGGTTCATGATAGATGCCGCTGATCCTCAGCACAGTGGAGAGCTTGTCAGCTTTCTGGACGTCCGGATACTCGGACTTCTTGGCCAGCAGCATGATGACTACGATTGCCAGGATGGCGATGCCCATCGCGGTGGAGATGATGGCGTCTGATAACGCCAGACCGACCATGGCGCCCATGACGGCGGTGGTCGAAGCTATCAGCGCCACCGGGATAGCCAGCCTCAGATCGGCAAGACCTTTTTTGAGCAGACCCGGTCCCGCGGCCAGCGAACCTGCCAGGGCTACCAGCAGTCCCGCGCCCCTGACAAAGTCCATGCCGAAGGGAAAGAATCCGCCGATGATCGGCGTGTAAAGCACAGCGCCGCCGACGCCTCCGAGAACCGCAAGGATGCCCATGACAAATGTCACGACGAGTAGTATCAGAGGCCAGGCCCACCAGGGCATGGATGAATCAGCGCCTCCAGGATTGGTCGGGGCTGGATCCGTCGCCGCCTGCACCATCCCAACAACGAAAATCGCCATCAGTATCATGAGGACGATTGTAAAAAATAGAGTGCTTTTCTTCGACATGTTCCTCCTTTACGCTTGCCAAAAACTATTTTTTTGGTAGTACCCGGCCAGCGGGCCACCGTAACCTGATTGATGTGGAGTCAATGGAATACCAACCTTCGCCCCAAACTTTACGAATATATCATAGAGGAAAAACCGTTTCAAACTGTATCTATATGATTCAATTTGAAACACTTGTTCCCGGAATTTCTGTGGTGAATTGTTTTAAATCGGGGAATTCAGCGGTCACACCATTTGCAGACGAGGCACTTCTCCGCTTTCTTGCGGGAGACTTCTGAGAAACGATCGTCCTTGGTGCAGAGCCAGATCTCGCGGGCGGTGCGGTATTTAGCCGTGTCCTTGTAAAGGTATTCACAGGCCGTTTCCGGCTTGGGAGGAAGTTCTCTGTCGATGGGTGATTTCATGATCCTGTTTTGCTCATTGCAGTTTTGTGCACTTACCGTAAGCTCAGAATACAGGATAACACCCGTCATATCCCTGGAGTAATAAAGAACTGCTCCTTCATTTATGATCAGGGATAGATATAGGCAACGTTACAGGCATCCACTGCGCTGGCATGACTTGTGGTATAGAAACCTCTTATGCCCACCGGGATGTGATACTTAAGCGTCCGCGACGTCGCACCACCCGGATCCAGGTTTCCAATATTCAATGGCATTTGTGAAGTAACACTGACACCCGCGGAAGCCTCGGACCCGGTAATGTGAATGTTATATGCCGTATTTGTTCCCCGATTCTGGATTGAATAACTGATAGACAGTTGCGCCGCCACATAGTCGGCATAGGAGTCCCAGAAGACGTCTGTCCTGTTCAGTCGCAGGTCCGGCTTTTCGGGGTTGCAGGCGGACACCATGAAAGAGCTGTGGCCCAGTGCCATGTTTCCGGCCATGTCAGACACGAAAATCTCGATTGTGTGTACTCCCACGGACAGATCAGCCGGCCCGGCATTACATTCGACATGCGACTCGTTCTGCACAGGGCAGTCCATCAGCATGTTCGAGCCGTCCAGGTGGACCACGACGCTGCTGGCATCGATGCCGACGCCATCGAGGTTGTCGCTGTAGTCGGCGCTGATAGTGGCAGTGTCGGTGAAGATGGTGCCGCCTGGCAGGATATTCGTAACGACAGGTGGCTCTCTGTCGTTTTTAATCGCGATCGGCCTGACCACGGTATTATTTGCTTCGTTATACTCGAAGATTTCCCCGGTGACATCGGTGATTGCGATCAGGTAGTAGTCGCCCGCGGGAACATCGGGCATGATCACGGGCTGGGCATTCTCATAGCTTTGCCCCGGCTGCAGCTGGCTGACTGAATATGAATGCTGCCAGTTCCATATCAGGGAAATATCATCGACGTCCAGCTGCTCGTCGGTAGACAGGACGAGATAGTCGTACCAGGTGTTGCCGGCCACGCCATCACCCTGATTGTAGACAGTCCAGGAAGCATTCAGATCCTGCCCTGTTCCAATCGATCCCGGCGCTTCGAAGATCGAATTGAGGTCGGGTACGTGGTCACGTATCTGTATGGGTCGCGCGAACGTGTTGTTGCCTTCCTCTGACTCAGTCAGATCGCCGAACGTGTCAGTTCTGACAATCAGGAAATAGTTTCCCGGTGCTACGTTTGGCAGAAATACGTCCTCGCTGACTGAATAACTGCTACCGGCTGAAAGGGATCCATATCCAAGGGTATGGTTGGCTACAAAGTAATCGCCGCCATCGATCTGGTCGTCACTCGACAGGTATACGCTGTCGAACCATTGACCTGTACCCGCTGAATTGCCCTGATTGTAAACTTCCCATGATGCGGTGATGCCGGTTCCGGGATCGGCTGCATCCGGTGCGTGCATGAATGACGGATCCAGGTCTGGCATGGCTGGTGGGGTGATGGTTATCTGGCGCGTCAAAGTATTATTGCCTTCATCAGATTCCGGCAACCAGTTATTCCAGAAGTCGGTCTTGGCTATAAGGTAGTAAGTACCGGCTGGTACGTTGGGTAACCTCGCGGACCTCGTGACCGAATATCCCGTTCCGGATAAGACTGGCGTGTATCGATATTCATAGGCGATGTAACTGTCGCCGGAATCCAGCTGATCATCAGTTGAGAAATAGAGACCGTCATACCAGTACCCGTAGGCCGTGCTTTCACCCTGGTTAAATATGTTCCAGGAAGCATTGATAAATGCTCCAGAGGCGGCAGAATCCGGGGCTGCCAGAGAAGTCACGACAAGATCGGGCCGGGGCGGCCCTGTTACAGATATCGGATGAACCAGTATGTTGTTTTCCTCGTTCGGCTCATAAATCATGTTCTGCGAGTCGGCTTTGGCTATCAGGAAATAATTCCCGTTGGAGAGATCAGGCATGTATGCATACGCCTGTCCAGAGCCTTCATCATATGTGGAATAGCGTTCCCCGGGAGCCAGAACGCCGTTTTTGAAATACCATCCTATCTCCGGATCCCCGGGATCAAGCTGATCGTCAGTAGAGATGTAAAGGCTGTCTCTCCAGTAAGAATATTGACTGACCGCGGCATCGCCCTCGTTGTAAACAAACCAGGCCGCCGAAAAAGACGTGTTCGCACTCACGGATGCAGGCGCATCCAGCCGGGCCAATTTCAGGTCAGCGTCGGGTCCGGATAACGTTGATGCACTTTCTGGCACATACTCGTTATTTGACTCGTCTGATTCATAAACAAAGTCAGCATTATCTACCTTGATGATAATGTAGAACGAACCGGAAGCCATGTTATCCAAAGTAAACGTGGCGCTGGCCGCATAGCTTGCTCCACCAGGCACATACTGCGGGTGTGAGGTCACCCCTACCATCTGATCGTATTGATCGATTGCGGCATCAGCTGAAAGATAGACTGCATCTCCACATGCCCAGCAGCCGCCTGATAGCGGCGATACGGCTGTGCCGGCGCCCTGGTTGATAACGTCCCAGGAAATGGTCGTCGGCACACCTTTGGTTATGGAAGCGGGAATTATAGCGGAAGTGACAACCAGATCAGGATCTTCCCCGGTTACCTCCAGCTGTCCGGCGACCGTGGTGTTATTGATTTCATTCGACTCAAAGACGTTTGAGTAGGGCTCATCGGTCGTGACCAGGATGTGATAAGAACCCGAAGGAAGGTTGGCGACCGCAGCAGTGATGGAGGAGTCGTAGCTCTGCCCTGCGACCAGTGCTCCGTTATGCAGGCTGGTCGCAAGGAGCGTATCTCCGTCATCCGGAATCTGGTCCGCTGATATCCAGACCCAGTCAAACCAGTAGCTTCCGAGATAGTACCAGGGGGAGGTCGTGTCAGCATCACCATTGTTCGTGACCGTCCAGGAAACCGTGATCTGGTCTCCCTTGGCTACTTCAGAAGGCGCAGTTGCGGATGACACGACCAGGTCGGGACCAGGCGGGGAATAACCATCACAGCCGACGCCTCCATAGGCATCGCAATCCACACTGTAACCATCGCATCCAACACTGTATGCGTCGCATTGCGTAGAACAGCCCGTAACGTAACCGTAACCGTAGCCGTAGCCGTAGCCACCATAACCGCCATAACCACCATAACCACCGTAACCGCATCCGGTGCCGGGCTGTGATTGGGCAAGCGTCAATGCTACCTGAAAGGCACAGGAAGCAATCAGAATCATGAAAAGGAGCAGGATCCTTCTGCTGCCGTGACGCTGCAGACGATCCTGGATTATTGCGCGGCCAGCCTTCATCGCCAGACCTCCCCACCCCGTTTTAAACGTTTCGTTATTTCCTACCGGGTCAAACAGATCATGGACCGTATGTTTGACTAATAACCGTCTGGTAACAATACAACAACAATGATATTTGTCAATATCTCCGGGTCTTCATTCTCATCCCGGCTGTCATGCAGAAATGGTCAGACCTCGATCAGCTTTTGCCGCAGACGGTTACGATTCCGCCTTAACAAAGGTGATCTGCATGCTGGAAAGCGCGCCAGCGAGAGCGCTCGCTTCCTGCTCCGGCAACCGCTTGCCCGCCGCATCCAATAATGCCTTGAAAGCATCGATGGCGAGGCTGGCCTGGGCCAGGTCTTTGATTTCTTCACTATCCTCGGTCAACCCCATCTTGCTGTAGGCAAGATTGCTGAGCGATACCAGGAACTGGACCAGCACATCTTCGACCTTCTGTTCGCGGAAATGCTTCGCCAGCTGGGCGCGCAGCTCTTCCTCGGTCATCTCCTCCGGGTCTTTGTCTGACAGCACGGAGTCCGCTGCGTTTTCTTCAAGGTCCCCAGTCGACTCGTCAGGAGCCTTGTCCGGCTCAACATCATCGTCCTGCTGATTCTGTGAATTCTCTTCAGTCATGTTTCCCTCCTGATATTCATTGATCCGCGGGTTGTACTATATAGATGGACCCACTGGCATCGTCGCTGATATACATTTTATTGTTCGCGAACATGATATCAACCGGGCGGCCCCAGGCGCTGCCGGTTCTCTCATCCAGCCAGCCGGTCACAAAGTCGATTACCTGCCGGCTGCGGTCGACGCGGACGACCTTGTAGCCGGTGGGATCCGAGCGGTTCCAGGAACCGTGGAAAGCGATGAAGAGATCGCCCTTCCAGGCGGTCGGCCATGCTGATTCGCTGAGGAAACGCAGACCAAGCGGCGCCGAATGGGCCTGCATCTCGACAACCGGCGGTTCGGTCGCCTCACAGAAGCGGGCGCGCTGCTGGTCGTCGGCGAACTCGGGATTCACCTGGAAGGAACCATAGCACCAGGGCCAGCCATAAACCTTACCCTGCATGATTATATTGACCTCGTCCGGCGGCAGGTCGTCGCCGAGGCCGTCCCTGCCGTTGTCGACGCCCCACATCTCACCGGTCGCGGGGTTCCAGGTGAAGCCTACGGTGTTACGCAGTCCGCTTGAGAAAAGCTCCTGGCCGCTGCCGTCAGCATTGAAGCGAAGTATGGCGGCGCGGCGATCATCCTCCTCCTCGCAGACGTTACAACTGCTGCCTATGGCCAGGTAGAGCTTGCCGTCGGGCCCGAAGCCGATCGTCCTGGTGCCGTGGCCGCCGGAGGGCAGCCCGGAAATCACGGTCTCGCCATCGCCGACGCTTCCGCCTGCGTTATAGGGATATCTGGAGACTTTTGTTTCTTCAGCTACCCAGACGGAGCCGTCATGGAAAGCGATTCCCGAAGGTCGCTTAAGCCCGCTGATGACAGTTATGGCCTCGGGATTCTCGTCCGTGAGCCTGAAACCGAGAACGTTGCCCTTTCCCATCTCCGTCACCAGGAGGTAGCCGTCGTCGGTCACCGCCATCATCCGCAGGCCGTCGCGGCCGGTCACCCAACGGCTGATGGTAAAGCCATCGGGGAGTGTCAGGGTGTGGCCGTCGATGGCGACGGTGTGTGATCCGGTGGGGTCGGTCGAGGTTGTGGCCTGCTGCGATGCACCGGTTGCTGTGGCCGGGACCCCGTTTGATGTCGTCGCCGGCTCGACGCCGCCGCAGGCAACCAGCGGAATCGACAGGAAAATACCGAGCAGAGGCACGAAAGCGCGAATAAGCAATTTCCTGTAGATTTTTTCTGGCTCCGGATTCTTGCCGGGCATGGAATCTCCCTGATGAATATCCGAATTGAATCCTGACTTAGGCTTTCCGGATTATGGTCACATTAAACTATGAATGATTTATCTATCGCGACAGCTCAGTTCACGGATGCGGATCGCGTAGGTTTAGTCGATTGCCAATAATGAGTTCAGCTTCAAATCCTATCCGGTTATAATGGATGCGGCCGGGGTCTGGCCGCCGCTATTCTGGAGATGTTGCATTGAACAATGAAGCGGAGACCCGGGACTTTCAGCTTGATGTCACGGACTGGCTAATCTCAAGGAGGACGATATGTCGAAAGCAATGGCCCGGCTCCTGCTAATCGGAGTCACTCTGTCAGCAGCTATCTTGTTGGGAGGATGCGGTGATAATACGGGAAGCTCGTCTCAGGGAACGGCATCTTCGGTCAGCACTCCGAAAACCGGCACACAGATGTCAACAGCGTTGAAAATCGAAGACGTGATCGTCGGCACGGGCCCGGCGGCAAAAAACGGTGATCGCGTGAGCGTTCACTACACGGGCTGGCTGACAGATGGGACCAAGTTCGATTCGTCCAAAGACCGGAATAAGCCTTTTGAGTTCACGCTTGGCGCTGGAGAGGTCATTCCCGGATGGGACCAGGGCGTAGCCGGCATGATGGTCGGCGGCAAGCGCAAGCTGACTATTCCGCCTGACCTGGGTTACGGCGCACAGGGAGCTGGCGGGGTCATTCCGCCGAACGCCACTCTCGTGTTCGAAGTGGAGTTGCAGAAGATCAGCTAGCGGTCACTGCGTCGCGGCGCCTGGTGTCCCAAAACCTATGCTGTAAGTAGCGGCGCCTGGTATCCCAAAACCGATGCTGTTATATACTTCAGGATTGTTACGCTAACCCGTTTTTAAGGAGAACCCATGGCTGAAGGAAGAATCGGAGTCATCGGCGGCTCGGGCTTTTATGAGCTGCTGGAGAATCCCCGTGAAGAGCTGGTTTCAACGCCTTTCGGCAGCCCCAGCGATGCGATCACCATCGGCGAAATCGCGGGACGCGAGGTCTGCTTCCTGCCGCGGCATGGCAGGGGACACCGCATTCTGCCGACCGATCTGCCCTTCCAGGCGAATATCCTCGCCATGAAGCAGCTGGGCGTCGAGTGGATCATCTCTTCCAGTGCCGTCGGCAGCATGAAGGAGGAGATCGAACCAGGGCACATGGTCATCCCCGACCAGTTCATCGACCGTACCCGCCAGCGCCGCTCGACCTTCTTCGGCGACGGCTGCGTGGCGCATATCTCGTTTGCCGATCCCGTCTGCAGCAGCCTCTCGGCTCTTGTCGCCCAGGCTGCGCGCGACGCCGGCGCCACCGTACATGAAGGCGGCACATATGTCTGCATGGAAGGACCGCAGTTCTCGACCCGCGCCGAATCGCTTGTCTACCGCAGCTGGGGCGTCGACGTCATCGGGATGACCAACCTGCAGGAAGCCAAGCTCGCCCGCGAGGCGGAGATCTGCTACGCGACCGTGGCTCTGGCGACAGATTACGACTGCTGGTATGAAGGCGAGGAAGACGTGACCATCGCCCAGGTCATCGAGACGGTCAACAAGAACGTGGCCATGGCCAAGAAGATCGTGGAGACTACGGTCCCACGGATCAGCGATGAACGCGCCTGTGCCTGCGCCAGTGCCATGGAATACGGCATCATGACGGCGCCGGACGCCATCCCCGAGGAGACGAAGATCAGGCTGAAGGATATTATTGGGAAGTATGTGAAGTAGTCTCTGGTTTCTGTTTGCGCGGTTTTAGTGCAGGGCTGCCGCTGTGGTGGCCCTGCATTTTTTGGCAGCTAGGCTTGCTGTTCCGTAACCCATGAAGTTGACTTATTGTCATATATATCATCATTGTTTTTACCATATGAAAACGGTTATACTTTATATATGAAGTAAAACATATTAGAGGGATGGTAGAGTTGTATACATCAAAGACATCCTCCAAGGGGCAGATCGTGATTCCCAAGGAATACCGTGACAAGCTTGGGATCAAGGCGGGCGAGCGTGTGGGCATCAGCATAGTTGCCGAGCATGTGGAGATCTACGCGCTGCCTGAAGATCCCATTGAGGCTTTCTGCGGTATTTTTTCCGAAGGGCCGTCCCTGGTGGAGGCTCTGCTGAAATCAAGAAAAGAAGATCAGGAGCATGAAGACCGCCTCCTCGGTTCTTGACGCTTCAGCCCTCCTGGCCTACCTGAAAAGGGAACAGGGCTACAAATCCATGCTGGCTATTTTGTCGGCGGCGTCAGCTGGTGAAGGCAGGCTTCTGATCAATGAAATGAACCTGGGCGAGGTTTATTACATAACGGCACGCGAGGTGTCGACGGCGGCCGCCAGACTTTTCCTCGACGAGATTCTGCCACAGTTGCCGATTACGATAGCGCACAACACGCTAGATGATGTAATCAAAGCAGCGGAAATCAAAGCGCGCCTGAAGATGCCCTATGTTGATGCTTTCACTGTAGCGACTGCGTTTCAGGAAAATGCGTTGCTGGTCACTTGTGACTCGGATTTCAAACGGGTCGAGAAGGAAGTAAAAGTACACTGGTTGCGGTAAACCGTGCTGTTCCTCAGGGTGACAAAGCCGCCTCCGCTCTTTAGAATGTCATCGTTGATTCATTCCGCAGGTTCCAAAGTTGAACAATGTCCCCGAGAAACCAGGGACGTAAGTTTCTGAAGTTGTGCAACGTCCCCCAAAAGGAGGCAGTGTGTCGATTCTTGTTGTAGGTTCCATCGCCCTCGATTCCGTCGAGACCCCTTTCGGCGTGGCCGAAGAGGCTCTCGGCGGCGCGGCGGTTTATTTTTCCTATGCTGCAAGCTTTTTCAACCGGGTGCGGCTGGTCGGCATCATCGGTGAGGATTTTCCCGAAGAGCATCTGGAACTGCTCGCCGGGCGCAACATCGACCTGGCGGGACTGGAGCGGGCCGAAGGTTCGACCTTCCGCTGGAAAGGACGCTACGATTACGACCTCAACGAGGCGCATACCCTCGACACACAGCTGAACGTCTTCGAGACTTTCGCGCCCAAGATCCCCGATTCTTTTAAAGACAGCGACTTCGTCTTCCTCGCCAACATCCAGCCGGGTCTGCAGTTGCAGGTGGCTGAGCAGGCTACCTCGCCGCGGATAGTCGCCTGTGACACCATGAACTTCTGGATCGAAGGCGCCTACGACCAGCTTCGGGAGACGCTGAAGTCGGTCGATATCCTCATCATTAACGACGCCGAGACCCGCGAACTGGCTCGCGAGCCCAGCCTGGTGAAGGCGGCCCGGCAGATACTGGAATGGGGGCCGTCGACGCTGGTGGTCAAGCGCGGCGAGTACGGCGTGCTCATGTTCCATGGCAGCTCGGTATTCTCGGCGCCGGCTTATCCTCTGGAGGAGGTCTTCGACCCCACCGGAGCCGGCGACACATTCGCCGGCGGCTTCATGGGCTATCTCTCGACCCAGGAAGAAATCAGCGAGGCGGCGATCCGGCAGGCCATCATCTTCGGGTCGACGCTGGCGAGTTTCAATGTGGAGGACTTCAGCCTGAACCGGATGAAGACCCTCGACATGCAGGAGATCCTCGACCGTTTCGCCGAATTCAGGCTGCTTTCGCATGTCGAGGAGATCGAGGCGTAAAAACCCATGCTCTGGAAAAATATCAACTTCTGGCGGCTCGCTACGTTCGCGCTTTTCATCGCCGTGCTTGCACTCGCCTTCCCGCTGCTTAAAACCGGCCCCCACTTCGTCCTCGAAGATTCGAGCATGGAGATCGTCGAGTCGCCGACGCATGGAGCGCTTTTCAAGTACACCGTCACTAACGACGGCAAGAGCGGCGGCGAGGCCTTCGTCAATTTCCATGCCTACCTTTATGAGCGCGGTGGCGACTCCGAGGACGACTACAAGACCGTTGGCGTCAACGCCGGCGAGACCAAGTCCGGCGAGTTCTTCATGGAGCTTCGACCCGGACAGACGGTGCACGACTGGCGGATAGAAATCACCTGACATGGTATTACCGGTTGATAGATGGTATGAGGCCCTGCATGACCGCCATGCCTGGCGCAGCTACAGGGACATCCCGGTCGAGGCGGAAAAGCTCTACCGCCTGCGGGAGGTCTGCGCCGAGCTCTCGGGGCCTGGGGCACGCGTGAACATCTCTCATGAGAATATCGAGGGCGTCTTTCGCGGCTTTATCGCATCGTACGGCCAGGTAACCGGCGCGCCCGCCTACGCCGCCTTTATCGGAGACATGCGCGACCCGAACGTCTATGAGAAGGTCGGCTATGCCGGCGAAGGCGTCATACTGGAAGCCGTTGCCCTGGGACTCTCCACCTGCTGGGTCGGAATGACATTCCATTCAGGCGGCGTTGCCGAGAATATGAAGATCGACGACCATGAAAAAGTCCTGGCGATCAGCCCGATCGGTTATCGCACGGAAGAACCGACGCTCGACGACAGGATCATGCGCGTTCTATCCAGGCACCACAAACGCGAACCCCTCGATAAACTCTGCAGCGGCCTGAAGGAACAGGCGTGTCCCCTCTGGGCCAAGGATGCGCTGGAAGCGGCGCAACTTGCGCCATCGGCAGCAAACCGCCAACCCTGGCGATTTCTTCTGGCAGACGACAGCATCACCATAACAGTCGACCGCTACAGGGACACGCACGGCATCTCGAGACGGCTCGATTGCGGCGTCGCCATGATGCACGTCGAGCTGGGAGCCAGACATGCGGGTGTGAAAGGCCGTTGGGAATATCTGAAGGCGCCTGACGTAGCGCGGTTCAACATCGATAGCTGAGCGGATATTTCTGTCCACCCGTGTTGTGACACAGGGCTGAATTGAGTATTGTTTCCCCATAGTTCATGGACACGGAGCTGAATCGCGTGACGTGTCCCCGTAACTGCCGATCAAGTATTATGTCCCCCCGGGTTGGGAGAGTCGTTTGCCGCTGGTTGCCGCTGAAAACCTGGTCAAGAAGTACGATGACCTTACCGCTGTCGACGGCGTAAGCTTTACTATCGAAGAGGGCCAGATCTTCGGTTTTCTCGGACCCAACGGCGCTGGCAAATCCACCACCATCTCCATGCTCTCCACATATCTGCCGCCGACTTCGGGTGACGCCGTGATCGACGGCATCAGCGTCACACGTGAGGCGAACAAGGTGAGGAATATCATCGGTGTGGTTCCGCAGGACATCGCCCTGTATCCCACGCTGACAGCCATCCAGAACCTAAGATTTTACGGGAAGATGTACGACATGGGCGGCGAATCGCTGGAACGGCGCTGCCAGGAACTTCTGGAGCTGGTGGAGCTCTGGGACCGGCGCGACAGCCGGCTCGAACAGTTCTCAGGCGGCATGAAGCGGCGCATCAACATGGCGGCCGGCCTCCTGCATCATCCAAGATTCCTGTTGCTTGATGAGCCCACTGTGGGCGTCGACCCGCAATCGCGGGAGCACATCTTCGAGACCATCTTCAAGATCCGCGACTCCGGCACAACCATCCTCTACACCTCTCATTACATGGAGGAAGTGGAGCTGCTCTGCGACTACATCGCCATCATGGACCGCGGCAAACTGGTCGCCAGTGGCACGCTCAAGGAACTTCTCAGCGTCCTGGGCGAGGGCGGTGTAATCGAACTCGAAGTGGCGCCGACGGGGTGCTCGGAAAAACTCGAAGCCGATATCAGCCGGCAACAGGGCGTGACCTCCGTTAAGCACCAGGACGGCAGGCTGGTCATTTTCTCGGATAACAGCGCGCGCTCGCTGCCGCCGGTGCTGAAGGTGCTCGAGGAAATGCGATGCGACGTCATCCACCTGGAAATATTCACGCCGAACCTGGAGAAGCTCTTCATCCACCTGACCGGCAAAGAGCTGCGCGAATGAGGCAGTTCCGAAAACTCTGGCAGATCACGCGCAAGGACCTGCTGGTGATGGGCAAGGACCGGGGCTCGTGGATCGTCCTGCTGTTGACCCCGCTGCTGATAATCATGGTGGCCTCGTTCGCTCTGGGGCCGGCGTTCAGCGGCGAGCTGAAATCCAGCCTGCTTTACACAAATCTTGACCAGGGAGGGGTCGGCAAGCAGCTCGTTGACGGCCTCAGGGAAGTCGAGGGCCTCGAACTGGTTGAAGGGACAGAGGCCGAATGCCAGGCACTTGCTTCAGGTGACACAAAGTACAAGACCTGCATGTTGATTCCCACGGGCTTCTCCTCGAAGATCCTGACCGGCTCAAACACGGGTCTGCAGGTCTATGTAGATCCTTCCGACAACGCCAGCCGCCCCTTCATGGTCGGCATGATCGACGGCGCCGCCAGCCGGCTGTCCGGCATGGTCAATTCGGTCAAGGTCTCGGTCGTAGAGGTCATGAAGTTCGCCCCCGAAGCGGAGCTGCCTGTAGTCGCAAGCGATGCGGCCCAGACCGCCGTCGAGCAGATGAACCAGGACCCGCCTGTCGCGGTGGAGATAACGAACGCCGGCGCGGCAGCGGACGTAAACATGTTCGACACCCAGGCTCCCGGCTACTCGGTGATGTTCCTGCTCTTCGGCGTGATGCTGGGGGCTGAGGGGCTGCTTGAGGAACGGGATAAGGGCACGCTTGGGCGGTTGCTGGTGGCGCCTGTCGCTAAATCATCGATCCTCGGCGGCAAGCTGGTTGCGCAGTTCATGATCGCCATGGTGCAGATGACCATCCTGTTCGGCGTCGGCCATTTCGTCTTTGGAATGCACCTGGGTAATTCGATCCCCGGCCTGATCCTGATGATCGTCATGACCGCCTTCACGGCCACCTCTTTCGGCATACTGCTGGCAAGCCTGGTGAAAACCCGGAGGCAGGCCACTTCAGTTGGTACACTGGTTATCATACTCATGTCGGCGCTCGGCGGCAGCTGGTGGCCGCTATCGATCGAGCCCGAGTTCATGCAGAAGCTGGGACACCTGACCATCAACGCCTGGGCGCTGGACGGAATGAACGCGCTCATTCTTGAAGGAGCGAACATGCAGGATATCCTTGTCGACGCCGCAGCCCTGTTCATTTATGGATGCGTATGTTTCCTGGTTGGAATCAAGATGTTCAAGTTCAGGAACGCCTGATGGCGCGGCGATTGCGCAGAGATAAAAAACAGTCGGGCGCCAGGTTAAGGCAAGGATCCGTATCGGGCAATCCAGCACGGGCTGCCAGGCGGCGCAAGGCACCGCGGAATTCTACGTCAGGCAAGCCGGCGCGCCACATTATAATGCTCGCCTCGGGCATCATCGCCATCGTTCTGGCGCTCATCATGGCGGGATATCTCTCTGGAGATTCCGGACGCGCCGCCGACTCCCAGGGCGGGGCGCTGGTAATCCCCATAGAAGGCGTCATCGATCCGGCGATGTCCGAGTATGTCACCCGCAGCATCAGCGACGCCGGCCAGGATGGCAACAGCATCGTGATCCTCAGCATCGATACTCCTGGCGGCCTGGACCAGTCCATGCGGGACATCATCAAAGCGATGACCGGGTCGCCGTTACCGGTAGTAGCCTGGGTGGCGCCTACCGGGGCGCGGGCTGCTTCCGCCGGAACTTTCATGATCACTGCTTCCGACGTGGCGGCGATGGCTTCGGGCACCAACCTGGGAGCCGCGCATCCGGTTGCCATCGGCGCCGAGCCTTCCACCGAGGAAGGTATCAAGATCACCAACGACGCCGCAGCGTACATCCGCTCGCTGGCCGACGCCAACGGCCGGAACGCCAACTGGGCGGAGCTGGCGGTGCGCCAGTCGGTCTCCCTGACTGCAGACGAAGCGCTGGAAAAACAGGTGATCGAGTTCAAGGCGGATACCATGGATTCGCTTCTGTCCCAGCTGAACGGTTATACGACGAAGGCCAAGGGCATCACCCTGCAGACCACCGGCATTCCGGTCAGCGAAGCCGGCAAGGATCTCAAGGAAGAGATCATGAGCCTGCTGTTCAACCCCAACGTCGCATACCTGCTCTTCGTATACGGCCTCATCGCCATCATCTACGAATTCGTGCATCCCGGTATCGGCTTCGGCGGTGTCACGGGCACGATCGCCCTTCTGCTATCGCTGTATTCCCTCTATATGCTGCCGGTCAGTTACACGGGGCTGGCACTTGTGATCGCCGGCGTCGTGATGCTGGTTATGGAACTTTTCATATCCAGCCACGGGGCGCTCAGCATCGGCGGCGTTGCCTGCCTGATCCTCGGGTCGTTCTTCCTGTTCGACTCCACGGCGCCCTTTTTGCGTGTCTCCTGGCCAGTCAACATAGCCCTGGCGCTGCTGGCCGCCGCCTTCTTCGTGATGGTAGCCAGCAAGATAATGAAGGCGCGGCGGATGCCCGTCCGCACCGGTCAGAAGGCGATGATCGGCGAGATCGGCCATGCCCGCAGCCAGATGGACCCTCTCGGCCAGGTCTTCGTGCGCGGTGAGATCTGGAGCGCCGAGGCGCCAGAAGGAGAAACAATCGAAAAAGGGGTAGAAGTAGAAGTGGTGGACGTGCGCGGACTCATGCTGAAAGTCGTCCGGTCCAATAATTAAATACGGGAGGCTGCAATGATTATTATGATCATCCTGGCGATACTTTTCTTTTTCCTGATCCTGGTCCTGCTTTCATCGATCCGCATCGCCCGCGAATATGAGCGTGGCGTCGTCTTCCGGCTGGGACGGCTGATCGACCAGAAGGGTCCCGGACTATTCTTTTTAATACCATTTGTAGACCGCATGGTCAAAGTAGACCAGCGCATCGTTACCATGAGCGTGCCTCCGCAGGAGATCATCACCCGAGACAACGTACCCGCCAAGGTCAACGCCGTCGTCTACTTTCGGGTGATGGAACCGCCCAAGGCCATAGTCGAGGTCGAAGATTATATCGTCGCCACATCCCAGATCGCCCAGACGACCCTGAGGAGCACCCTCGGCCAGGCGGATCTTGACCACCTTCTGGCGGAACGAGACAAGATCAACCAGCAGCTGCAGCAGATCATCGACGAACAGACGGCCCCCTGGGGCATAAAGGTCGTGACCGTGGAAGTGAAGGACGTGGAGATACCACAGACCATGCAGCGGGCCATGGCCCGCCAGGCGGAAGCCGAGCGCGAGCGCCGCGCCAAGATCATCGCCGCCGAGGGCGAGTTCCAGGCCTCGGAGAAACTGGCCCTGGCTGCCAACGTGATGGCAGCCGAGCCGGTGACGCTGCAGCTGCGCTATCTGCAGACCCTTGTGGAAGTTGCATCGGAACACAACTCCACAACAATCTTCCCAATACCGATCGACCTGATCAAGGCGTTCATGGGCAAGGGAGCGTAGCTGCCGGATTCAGAAAAACCTGAGGGGCCAAACAGGATTCCCTGGACTGCCCGTGATATCGCTGCCGTCGTCGGCCTGGTGTTACTTGTCTTTATCTTCGCCATTGTCCTGATCGATGCAGTGCTTCTGGCTTTCGCTCCTGATCCGGCGGAAGCGGATGTGGCATCCATCACCGATTCCGGGCTGGCTGTCACGCTGATCATGTTCACTCAGTGGGTGATAACCATCGCGGTTCCATTGACCTATTTCATGATACGCGGTTACCGGCTGACTCCGGCCGTCCTTGGATTCAGGCGAACAAGGTTCTGGCGAGCGGCTGGCTGGCTGTTCGTGGTACTGGCGGCGACCAGCTTCCTGCAGATCGTTTATGGCTGGCTGATCCAGACGCTGGGTGGCGAGAACCAGCTGCCGTCTGACGTGCCGTCGCAGGATGTGACGGCCCTTTACGGAACAACCGTCGGCGCTTTCATCCTCACATTCGTGGCCGTCGCCCTGATCACCCCGGTTGTTGAGGAATTGTTCTTCCGTGGCATAATCCACCGCGGCCTCGAGCAGCAGCTGGGTTTCCTTCCAGGTGGCGCGCTGTCAGCATTCATATTCGCCATGGCGCACATCGACTACAGGCTGTTCGTGCCGATCTTCGGGCTGGGTTTCGGCCTGGCGTTCCTGGTGCATAAGACGGGGTCGATCTGGCCAGGCATCGGCGGCCACTTCATAATCAACTCGCTGGGCGTGATCGCGCAGTATGCCAACCTGGGCAACGGAGAGTAAGGGCACGCCGGGCAGCCGCGGTGAAGCCAGTGAGGCGGCTGTCATGCCGCCGGGACGGCGGGCCTTCCCAGCGATGCTCTAAACCCTACAAAAAACATTATCTATAAGCCCTTTCCCCACGAAAAAACCCGTTTGTAATTCGCGCCGCGTTCCAATATAGTAGGCGCGAATTAGAGGTCCACAGCTTGCATCAATTGGGAGCCTACTCACGCCATTCACAGCGAGGGTGCCCGTGGCAATCACGGGGCAGGTCAGGCTCCCGTTATCATGCCATGGAGTGTTTCCAAGGGAGAAAATTGGGCGTGCGCGTGTCTGGGTCAACTCCTGCTCTAACGACCGGAGCCGTACTTGACTCCTGATTATACTTATAGCTACCTCACCGTGGCCGTCATGGGCCTGCTGGATGTTGTATTCGTCCTGGGGCTGCTGGGTATTTCCCGCCTCATACAGAGACGCCATACCTATCCCGAGAAACTCACTCCTTACGAATGCGGCATCCCTCCCGTGGGTGACAGCCGCACTCCCTTCGCCGTCAGATACTATATATTCGCCCTGCTATTCGTCATCTTCGATGTGGAAGCCGTCTTCCTGTTCCCGTGGGCCATGGTCTTCAGGGATCTGGGTATGACCGGTTTCGTCGAGATGATGATCTTCTTCGCCGTTTTGCTCTTCGGGCTGATCTACGCCTGGGGCAAGGGCGCCCTGGAGTGGCTCTGACATGTCGCTCCTGGAAAAATTCGAACATCCGAACATCCTCACCACGACCACGGACAGGCTGTTCAACTGGGCGCGGGCCAATTCTCTCTGGCCTTTCACTTACGGCCTCGCCTGCTGCGCCATCGAGATGATGGCGTCGACGATGCCCCGCCACGACATGGCGCGGTTCGGCATGGAGGTCTTCCGCGCCTCTCCGCGCCAGGCGGATGTCATGATCGTTTCCGGCACCATCACCGACAAGATGGCGCCTATCATCCGGCACCTGCATCACCAGATGTCGGAGCCGCGCTGGGTAGTCGCCATGGGCGCCTGCGCCTGCAGCGGCGGCATGTTCTGGGATTCCTATAACGTCGTACAGGGGATCGACCTGCTGGTCCCGGTTGATGTATATATCCCCGGTTGCCCGCCGAGGCCCGAAGCCCTCATCTACGGGATGCAGCAGCTGCAGCTGAAAGTCCGGCAGGACACCCAGGTGGGCGCAGCCAAACGGATGACCGGCGGCCCCATGAGCGACCATGTCAAGATGAAACCTGAGGGCAGGAAGAAAACCGAAGTTAACAAGAAGCCCGAAGGCGACGAGAGTTGAGCCGGGAACATCAGAAATACAGGGCGCCGGATGCCCTGGACCATACCAGGGAACTGCTGGGCAAGCTGGCTCGTGAGGTAAGCGTCTCGGACTGGCACCTGGTGATCGAAGTCAGGCCTGACGACCTGCCGGAAGTCGCCCTGCGCCTGCGCGACGACGAGACGCTCTCATGCAAATATATCAGCTGCATCATCGGTGTCGATTATGTCGACTGGATGGAGGCGCTCTATCTGCTGCGGTCGCAGGAGCATGCGATACCAGTGCGGCTGCGTGTCCGGCTCGACCGGGAGAGGCCTGAGATCCCGTCTGTCACTTATATCTGGAGCGGCGCTAACTGGCACGAGCGCGAAGCCTACGATTTCTTCGGCATCAGGTTCATAGGACATCCCGACCTGCGCCGGATACTGACCCGCGAAGATTACGACACCCATCCCATGAAGAAGGACGCCTGGCCACACCGTGTCCGGCGCACCGAATGGCGCTGGGAAGATATCGAAAGGCCGAAACGGCTCCCCGGAGAAACCGACCGCAGGGACAGGTCATGAGCACCGTCGAATCAAAGAACGATGCGGTGAATCCGGGCAGTCCCGTGAATCAGGACGGTCCGGCGAAGCCGAGTTTCCATCTGGAGGAGATGATCCTCAACATGGGGCCGCAGCATCCTTCCACCCATGGCGTGCTGCGGCTGGTGCTGCATCTTGACGGCGAGCTGGTAGTCAGCGTCGAGCCGGTGCTCGGATACCTGCACCGCGGCTTCGAGAAGCTGGCCGAAAGCCGCACCTACCTGCAGTACATGGCGATGATCAGCCGCCTCGATTATCTTTCCGGCTTCTTCATGGAATGGGGCTACGTACGCAGCATCGAAGCCCTGATGGGCGTAAGGGCGCCCAAGCGGGCGGAATACATCCGCGTCATTATCGGAGAGCTGAACCGCATTATGAGCCATCATGTGGCCATCGGCGACTTCATGCTCAACCTGGGAGCCGTGACCCCGTTCTTCTGGGTCTTCCGCGACCGCGAGGATGCCATGGACCTGGTGGAGATGGTCACCGGCCAGCGCATGATGTACAACTACCTGCGCGTAGGCGGCGTCCGCTGGGACCTTCCCGACGAATTCGAAGCCGGCTGCCGCAAGTTCATCAAGGAGTTCCCGGCCAAGATCGACGAGTACGAGGAACTGATCAGCGACAACGAGATCTTCATCTCCAGGACCCTGGGGATGGGCATAATCAAACCTTACGAAGCGCTCGACTACGGCATCTCCGGGCCGAATGCGCGGGCGTCCGGCATCGACTGGGACCTCCGGCGTGAGGTCGGCTATTCCGTCTACCCCGAATTTGATTTCGACGTGCCGCTCGGCCAGCACGGAGACTGTTTCGATCGTTACAAGTGCCGCATAGAGGAGATGCGCCAGTCTGTGAGGATCATCGAACAGGCGCTGGACTCCATCTGCGGCGGGCCGGTCAACATCAAACTGCCGCCCATGATCAGGCCCCCGGCCGGTGAGGCTTACAGGGCTGTTGAGACGCCCAGGGGCGAATTCGGCGTCTATATCGTCTCAAACGGCGGCCTGCGGCCCTGGCGGCTGAAGCTGCGCGACCCGACCTTTTCAGCAATCTCAATGATTCCCAAGCTTACCGCCGGCAACAAGATCGCTGACCTGGTGGCAATAGTCGGCAGCCTCGACCTCCTTATGGGAGGTGTCGACCGATGAGTGGCATTATCGATTTCCTGACGAGTTTCATGCCGGGATTCCTCCTGGCCATCGGCGTCATCGCCGCCAGCGCCGTCGTCTTCCCCTTCCTCATGCGCCGCTTATGGGGTTTCATCTGCGACCGGCTCGGGCCAAACCGGGTCGGCTTTCAGGGTCTGCTGCAGCCATTCGCCGACGGACTCAAGCTTTTCATCAAGGAAGACGTGACCCCATCCCAGGCCAACAGGATGCTGTTCCTGTTCGCACCGGCAGTCGCGCTGGGTACGCCTCTGCTCACCCAGGTGGTCATCCCCTTCAGCGAGAGTTATACCATCGCCAACCTCAACATCGGCCTCATCTATGTAGTGGCCGTGGGCGCCTTCAGCGTCCTTGGCATCCTGATCGCAGGCTGGGCATCCAA
>JAUSDE010000040.1 GCA_030650885.1 Thermoleophilia bacterium | reverse complement strand
CTGGTGCAGATGCTCTGGCCTGACATATCCGCTGAAACGCTGACTGACGCACTCCCGGACGCCGAGCGCATCTATACTTTCAACGGCAACAACTTCGATCTCAAAGTCATAAAGCAGCATCTGGGGATACGCCTGCTCGAGCGTTACAAAAGCCGCGATCTCATGTATGACTGCTGGGCAGAAGGCAGGAAAGAGTGCTGGCCATTGAATTTAAAGGGAGGCCTGAAATCAGTCGAGCAGCAGCTTGGGATTACCCGCATCCAGCCACCTCTATCCAATTATGAGATCCAGGATTGCTGGAGCCGCTGGAAGCATCGCGGAGACAAAGATGCCTTGAAGACCTTGCTCAAATACAATGAGGAAGATGTCATGAACCTGGTAAAGCTGCGGGAGAAGCTGGGTATCTGACCGCAGGACTTGAACTGGTCAGGATTCGCGCCAGGTTTTAATAAAGTGCGACAGCGATGCCTGCTTCACGGACAACTACCTGCCAGAGGCTCGCCATCATAACTTTGGAAAGACATTACCAGGCTGGGATTTGTCACATTGAATGCTTCGAGGCAATAAGAAAGATTGTCGGCCTCGCTTACAAACATGTCTATGTTCGCGGACGGCTCATAGCCGAACTGAAATAGATCGGTCACTTCCACCGTATAGAAGCCCCTGTCGGTGAAGTATCCTTCCTCTGCGACGGCGGCATTCCGCAGGTCGGACATGATGGTCGGTGCTATTTCCTCCGGGCCGGGCCTGGAGACGGGATCGTCATCCGCAACCGTGGGTGTCACCGGCTTTACGGTGCGCGTCGTGTAGGCCGGCTTCGCTGCTGCCGGTGTAGTGGGGGTGGTGACGATATCGTCACCACTATTACATGAAATGCCGGCGATTAAGATGATTACGGCAATCGTGCTGATGGCGCCGAGTCTGCAGGCAAAAAGTGTCGTATTCGATAATCTCACAGGCTCCCTTTCTACGTTATGCGCCTGCTTACGGCATTGATGCCTATTATCTTTAGTCTTTCGCCTGCTGCATGCAGCCGTCTATCTGGCAACCGCGCCGCCCCACGTGGTATCGTATGATTTCCGTGCTGAGGCTCGCTGAGTGACGGATGCATGCCGCTTCAGCGCCGATCATCGCATATCTGGGACAAATCACCGACGGAGGTTGAATAACATGGATTGGGGAAAGCAGAACAGGATAAACCGCATAATCAAGCCGGCATCCGGCAAGACAGTCATGCTGGCCGTGGACCACGGCTATTTCATGGGTCCCACCTCTGGTCTTGAGAAGCTCGACGAGGCGGTCAACCCTCTTCTGCCGTACGCGGACACCCTCATGCTCACCCGTGGCGCCCTGCGCTATTACATCGATCCTGCCGTGGATGTGCCGATCACGCTCAGGGTCTCAGGTGGCACCAGCATCCTCAACAAGGAAGCAATGCTTCACGAGGGCATCGTCTGCGGCGTCGAGGACGCCCTTCGCCTCAACGCGTCCTGTATCGCTTTCTCGATCCTCGTCGGCGCCGAATACGAGCGCGATACCATCCTCGCCTTCACGGAGTTGATCGACGAGGCGCAGGTATACGGACTTCCCATGCTCTGCGTCACGGCAGTCGGCCGTGAGATGGCCCGCGACGCCCGCTACATGGGCCTGGCATCCCGCATGGGGGCCGAACTCGGAGCTGACATCATCAAGACTTATTATGTGCCGGGCTTCGACAAGGTCGTCGAGAGCTGTCCGGTCCCCGTAGTCATCGCCGGCGGCAAGAAGATACCGGAAAAGGCTGCCCTGGAGATGGCCCGCAACGCTATTGCTTCTGGCGCCATCGGCGTCGACATGGGCCGTAACATCTTCCAGTCGACCAGCCCGGTCGGCATGATCCAGGCCGTGCGCGCGGTCGTCCACAAGGGTGCCAGCGTCAAGGAAGGCCTGGAGATCTTCAAGAGCGTCCGCGACAAGGAAGCCGGCAAGGTCATCAAGGCTCGCGCCAAAACCAGGCGCGCAAAGGCCAAGTCCTAGGTAACAATGCGCGTATCCATGTATTACAGCAACGCTGACCTGCGCCTGCAGGATATGCCGGTGCCCGAAATCGGCGCGGGCGAACTGCTGGTGCGCATCGAGGCCAGTGGCATCTGCGGCAGCGATATCATGGAATGGTACCGCGCAAGCAAAGTGCCTCTTGTGCTCGGCCATGAGATAGCGGGCGAGGTCGTCGAAGTGGGGGAGGGAGTGACTTCCTTCAGCGAAGGTGACCGTGTCGCCGTCACCCATCACGTCCCCTGCATGTCATGTCATTACTGCGTCAGCGGCCACGAGACCGTCTGCAATACGCTGCGGACCACCAGCTTCGAGCCCGGTGGCTTCTCGGAATATGTGCGCGTGCCGGCCATCAATGTAGACCGCGGCACGTTCAAACTCCCGGATTCGGTTTCCTACGAGGAAGGTTCCTTCGTGGAGCCGCTGGCCTGCGTGTTGCGCGGCCAGAGCCAGGCGAACTTCAGACCGGGTTGTTCGGTGCTGGTCATCGGCAGCGGCATCTCAGGACTGCTTCACATCATGGTGGCCCGTGCGCTGGGAGCCGGTTTCATCGCTGCCACCGACATGGTCGAATTCCGCATGCAGAAAGCGCTGCAGCTTGGCGCCGAGAAAGTTTTTAGAGCCGATGAGGATGTGCCGGCTCTGTTCCGTGAGGCCAACGACGGACGGGGTGCCGACCTGGTCATAGTCTGCGCCGGAGCGCCTCAGGCTATCGAGCAGGCGCTGAATTCTGTAGCACGTTCAGGAACAGTACTCTTCTTCGCGACCACCCGGCCGGAGGTCTCGATCCCGCTTAACGTGAATGAATTCTTCTGGAGGAACGAAGTGACCCTGACAAGCAGCTACGCGGGCAGCCCCGCTGACTGCAAGACTGCACTCGAACTGATCCGTGCCGGGCGGCTGCCGGTATCAGAGACCATTACCCATAGGTTGCCCCTGGCCGAAACCGGTCGCGGATTCGACCTGGTGGTCAATCCCGAAGATTCCATCAAGATAATCATAGAACCGCAGAACTAGTCAGTTCCTCCCGCGAATCCGTAAGGCACACGAATTCCCGGTAAATCTGTGAATGATTCCGTGCCCTCAGTCTGAAGCAGGAACTACCAGGACCGGCGTCGTGCCCGCATGTATCACTTTGGTAGCGATGCTGCCCATCACGGCAGTAGCGATGGGGCCACGTCCGTGGGTTCCCACCACGATCATGTCGCAGGAGTTCTCCTTGGCTACGTTGAGGATCTCTTCCGCGGGACGTCCTACTCTGACTATGCCATTGGCTTCGAGACCGGCGTCGGAAGCCTTTTTGGAGACGGCGCTGACGAACTGCTGCTCCGGTTTCATGCGTCCTTCCTCGTACTCATCAGAGATCTCGGGGTTGTCTTCCTTGATCTCTTCGCCGACGTCCAGGTCGAAATCCATGGCCGTCCGGGGCTTACCGGAATCCACCACGCTCAAAACGTGCAGCTTGGCGTTGCAGCTCTGCGCCAGCATGATGGCGGCGTCAGCAGCTTTCTCGGAACGGGGCGAACCATCAGTTGCTACCAGGATATTCTTGACCATGGATCCTCACTTTCGGAATAGGATAATAACGACACGTGCGATTTTATAATCATTTCCACTATATGTGGAGTCTCAAACTGCGAGGGAGCTATCAAATACCATAATTAAAGGATTTTACGGACTAAATTAAAATCAAACGGGTATATATTATGCCGCGCTGGCGGATTTCCTTTTTCGCCGGAATCGCCGGGATCGCAAGCAGCGCCTCGCAGGAATGGAAACCATGCGCTCGCGGGAGCCGAAAACTGTTTACGGATTTGGATCTGAAGGGAGCCGATGTGTCAAAGCAGGGTGTAGGCATCGTCATGGGAAGGGCTATAGTCGATAAGCGATTTCGCGAACTGCTGAAACGCAGCCCTCAATCGGCATTTGAAGGTTACGAACTGTCAGGTGAGGAGCGACAGGCCTTGGCCGGCCTCGACCATCGCGCTCTCGAAAAGCTGGCGAAGAGCGTGGATGAACGGTTGAAATCATGGTATGTCGCCTGGGCGCTGGAGCGCTAAGGAATCAAACTTTGGCATGCGCGCAATAGTATGCGGAGTCAAGATAGTGTTCCTTGTGAACTACGCATTCCGAACAGATACAGCCTTTCTTCTCAATATCCAGCCGTGATTTGCCGTGGGCGCAATACAGGCCAGGGGCCTCGGCATGGGCAAGCTCCCTCAGCATACCCGGGTAACTCGGGCATTTCCTGCAGATGCAGTTTGTGATGTTGCGAAGGTTAACGCGTACATCTCTGATACTGATATTACGTTCGTTGATATGATTTTCTTTCATCCAGGAGTCTCCAATCTTGCCTTGGACAGTATGGATAGCTACAATGAAATCGCTACCAGCCAAACCTTTCCCCGAATCAGCGGGAATCAAGCACGAACGAGGGCGATTAGCTCAGTTGGGAGAGCACCAGCTCGACAAGCTGGGGGTCACTGGTTCGAACCCGGTATCGCCCACCAAACTAGTCTCATTTGAACTTTTTGAGAGTAGTGCATGAAACAGATCGGTGTACTCAACATCGATTTCACCGTTTCTTACGAGGATTTTATCGAAGA
Organism: Thermoleophilia bacterium; assembly: GCA_030650885.1. Lineage (GTDB taxonomy): Bacteria > Actinomycetota > Thermoleophilia > BMS3ABIN01 > BMS3ABIN01 > JACRMB01. Next base: position 2,730 of record JAUSDE010000040.1, on the reverse strand, counting down.
AGGCTTGATTAAAGAGCCTTCTTTTTTGCGGCTTGGCTCTCATGTAGCCCATCCCGCAACGGGAAGCGACGGCAATGGCCCGGTCAAGGACGCTTCTTAGCTGGTCCAGCTGGGCGTGAATGACTACGAGACGATCCTCAGATGAGGCCATTTCAGAAGCAATCCTATCCTGCTCAATTTTGAGAAGATCGATAGAAATTGCTTTCGCATAAAATGCCTGTAGCAAGCTCAACCTCTCATCTGCCAGCTTCGCAATCCTTTTGCCAAGAAATTGCTCTTCCATCGCATTCGTAGACTGTTTTGATACTAGCTCTTCATTGAAGCGATCAACTAAATTGTCTGCCACTTCTTTTGTTAATTGAATATCCTTGTAATATTCCTCAACTGCTTTCTCAACGGTCGCAACATCGACATATTTTGCGCTGCATTCTTTCCCTCTGCTTTTGTACTGACGCAGGCAATAGAAATACGGATACTTTCCCTTTGCGAGTATGTAAGAAAGACGTCCCCCGCACTCGGCACAATAAACCGACCCCTTAAGATAGTGAGGGTGCTTTCTCATCTTGATTCCTGACTGCCGATCATTAAGCTGGTCTTGAACTTTTTGAAATAGCTGTTTTGTGATTAAAGGCTTGTGCTCGCCTGGATAATCAACACCTTTGTATCTCATTACGCCGGTATAAAAAGGATTCTTGAGGAAATTCCTAACTGTGTCCTGGGAGAGTGGTTTTGGTTTCCCGCGAGTATTGCCAATTCCTTTATCAAATAGGAAGTCATTAATGTCATCCAGAGAATAATTACCGGTGCCGTATAGCTTGAAGGCTTCCTTTATATGCGGAGAGATGACGGGATCGATGACCACCGTGGCTATGTTCCTTGTACCTTCCCTGACGTTCGTGTAGCCAATGGGAGCTTGATGAGGCCAGCCACCCTGCTTTATCTTTTCAAGCATGCCTTTTTGAACTTCTGTCGCCAAGTTGGCAGAGTAGAACTCAGCCACAATGGCGTGAATACCCTCCACCAGCTTTCCTGAAGCTGTATCCTCGATATTCTCAACTACAGAGACGAGGGAGGTACCAGCTTTTGTAAGAATCGCCTTAATGGCGACATGATCTTCAAGATTTCTAGCTAGGCGGTCAATTTTATGAACGACAACGGCATCAACATCTTTTTCTTTCCTGATTCTTGAAAGCATTTCCTGAAGCTGTGGGCGACGTGCGCTCCTGGCCGATTCGCCCCGGTCAGTAAACTCATCAACTATTTCCCAACCCTTATCCCGAATGTAGGCTGTACACGCCTTTCTTTGGGCAGAGATAGAATAGCCCTCTTGATCATTTGTTTGGGCCTGCTCTTTTGTTGATACTCTCAGATAAATGATGCACTTCATATTTAGCTCGCTTTGGCAGTTCTGCCGGTTATATCTTTTTCAAAATTAGCCCAGACCATCAGTCTCAGTTTTGCCAGTTCTTCAGTTACCTGAAAAGAGTTGGCTATCTCATCAATCCTGGGCCTGTTTTTTAAATATGCCCCAAATTCATTACTGGGCATGAGCAGGCAAGCTGCAAAAACGTTGGCTTGTTTCTCGTGATAATTGCCGAATGAGTAAATCCGCTTCTGCATGGCAAGATGATTTCCGGCATGAAGCAGGTGGTGGCCGATTGCATGAGCTACCAGTTCTCGCTTCTCTCTCGGCGAAAGATCCTCACTGATAACGATAGACCCGCTGAAGTAGAACTCTCTCAGCCGTCCTTCCATCTTTTGGGGAATGACATTAAGACCTAGACTTTCAGCTATCTGGTCTAGGTCGTTTCCGTGTTGTCCGCGTATTCTGTTGGCCTTTTCGATTACTCGCTTCACGTTCTTTTTTTCCTCTCAGGCCTCCTGGCCTTGATTACAGCTTCGTATGCCCTAATTAATGATTGCTTTTCCTCGCGGGTCATGTTGGGTACTTCCTTGAACATGAGGGTGAAGCCCGGATCGTCCAGCCCCAAATCCTGTAGCTTGGATTCGAGCAGTAGGTCTTCCATCTCTTCGAAGGTCATCCCCAGGGCCTTACCCATTTTTTCCAGCTTGTCCGGCTGGGGGATGAATTTGCCTCGCTCAACATCAGAAACGTAGGTGTTTGTGGGATATCCCATATCCTTTGCAACTTGCTCTTGGGATAATCCCTTCTCCAAGCGGATCTGCCGTATTTTGTCTTTGAAAGCCATAATATTCAATGTATCCTTACTGTTTATAGAAACTACTATAAATCAACAAAAACAATGAATCAATACTTTTTTGTACACTTTCTGTGGATAACTTTAGTATTGACTCCAATGTAATACTACATTATTATTGACTTCAAAAGAGAGGGAGAGGGCTCAACGGGCATAAGACCCGTTTCTTTTTCCCCTCTCTCAACGTAAAACTACGTTAGCAGTAGCATTAAGAGATAGAGGCAGACATGACCAATCAGCCACAACCAAGAAAGATTGATCCCGAAAAGGTCAGATATCAGCTCGACAAGCTGATTGCCGCCATTTGGGGAGTGGCTGAGGATGAAATCGCCGAAGAAATGAAAGCCTCAAAAGCTTCACACGGAGATCCTTCCGCAAAAGCGCCCCTTACAATGCCCCTTACTCTTAACAGTAAGACCCGATAGAAAGACCCAAAACCTTGAAAAACATTAAAACCACCAGGGGGAAATTAACTGAATTTGCGGGGCATTTAGCCCACTTAAATCCAGCG
>JAUSDE010000037.1 GCA_030650885.1 Thermoleophilia bacterium | reverse complement strand
TAGATCCCTGAAGTAAGAAACCCGGTTTCGGCCCTGGCGCTTCGCAAACAGCAATGCCCCGTCAGCTGCGGCAATCAGACTAGTGTTGTCCGTCGCACAATCGGGAAAATCGGCCACGCCAAAACTCGCGCCAGTTTGGTGCTCCGGCAGGCTGACTTCCTTATAGAGTCCCTCGATTCTTATGCGCAGCCTGTTCGCCGCAATGACGGCGTTTGGGGCGGTTATCTCCGGCATGACGACGACGAACTCCTCACCACCATACCTGGCGACGTAATCCACGTCCCGGCACTCCTCCTTGAGAATCCTGCCGACATTGCTGAGAACCGCGTCTCCCTTTTGATGGCCGAACTTGTCATTGACCTGCTTGAAATAATCCAGATCAATCATTACCAGCGAAAGAGGGCGCTCATAACGTCTGGCCCGATCGACTTCGTTGTGAAGGTATCTCTGGAAATGGCCGTGGTTCCATAGACCTGTCAGGCCATCGGTATTCGCCATTTCCTTGGCTTTCTTGTGATGCTCTTCAAGCTCGGCGTATTGGCCCTGAAGCTTGCCGTGGGCATCACCCAACATATCCTCTTTTTCACGAAGCGCCCACATCAGGCTGTAAAAATTCTCGCTGATCTCACTGACCGGGTTATGGGCAAGGGCGCCCTGATAGATCACGCATTTAGAGCAGCTGCCCAATTTCTGGGCAAATTGTCCCTGAATCTCGCCGCGGCAGTGGGTTCCTGCGATCAACCAGCAGCGAGCGTGTTTTTTTCCATGGACCGGGCAGGCGGTCTTATCACAGTTTTTGACTTCCCAACAGGTCTGGATGTAGTCGTCTTCAAAAACCACATGCCAGTTTTTGTCAATGATCGCCTGTTGAGTAAGTGAAGTGAAACGTTTTTTGCTTTCTTCGAGAAGTTCAGCGTGTCTTCCGATCAGAACAGCGACAAAACCAAGCATTACCGGAGCCAGTATCAGATGAATCTTTTCGAGGCTCGTGCCAATGAGGGGGTTGAGTAAGAAAACAGCAACGAATGCATATAGAACGCCAAACAGGGCGCCAACGATTCCATAAACAACAGATTTTCTGAATACCTTCAGTTTCATAGGGGATCAGCCTCCAGTCGGTTATTAATTACCGTCGGCCAAAAAAAATATATATATAACCTGTTTTTGCAGATTCCGCCCGTTTCGTGCTTCATCGAACTGGAATAATTAAAGGGTCGCGGGATCGGGTGGAGAATCTTCCTGAGGAACGACGGCTGACTTCTTAATACCTGTCCCGAAAATTTCCGACGAGGCCGCAAGCAAAATCAGCAAACCCGGTAAAATCCGTAATCTTTTCAACCGGAACCTCCGGGGGATGGACCACCTGGAGCTGTTCCTGGTTTCGGCGATCGTCACCATCCTCGTGGTGAGGATATTCCTGGAACTCACGGGCTACCCGCAGGTGGGCGGGAGCGTGCTCCATATTGCCCACGTGCTCTGGGGCGGCCTGCTGATGGCCGTCGGTATCATCATTCTATTTACTCTCTTGGGGAAGAAAGCCGAAGCCTTCGGCACGCTGGTCGGCGGCATCGGCTTCGGGCTATTCATCGACGAGGTCGGCAAGTTCGTCACCAATGACAATGATTACTTCTTCCAGGCATCGGTGGCGATCATGTATGTCGTTTTCGTTTTTCTTTACCTGATCTCCCGCTGGATTCTCACTTCGGAAAAGTATTCAGAGACCGAATACCTCGTTAACTCCATCAACGAGATGCGGGAACTGCCCATCGGTATGGCAACCGAGGATGAGCGCCGATTGATTCTCTTTTATCTCAGCGAGTGCGGCTCAAGTGATCCGCTTGCCGCGAAGCTGAACGAGCTCGTGGCCGACACAGCCACGAGCACCGCCGGGAGGCCCGGCCCGTTCCTCCGTTTTCGCAAGCGCCTTTTTGACGGATACCGCGGCATAGTCGCCAGGCGCTGGTTCGTCCCGGTTGTAAAAGCTTTTTTTATCATCCAGTTCATTGGCAGCCTGGGCATGGTCCTGACTCTGCTGCTCGACCCCGGTACGATGCTCACTCAGCTGGAGGCGTTCAGCTTCTCTGACTGGGCCATCCTGGCGTCTACGGTCGTCTCCGCTTTCTTCATCGCCCTGGGCGTCCTGAATCTGCGCCGGTCAAGACTTGAGGCATTCAGGATGTTCGAACGCTCCGTGCTGGTCCAGATCCTGGTTGGCCAGCTGTTCCTGTTCTACAAGGACGAGTTCAGCGCCATCCCCGGTTTCATTTTTTATCTGCTACTGCTGCTGGCGCTGCGCTTCATCATCCAGCGTGAGAGGAGCGATATGATAACCGCCGCGATTGCGCCAGAGGTTCAGGCAAAGTAGGATGCCATACGACCGGCTTCTGCGGTGAAGACCGACCCGATTCAATGAATCTCAACCGCGTATGAAAATCGGAGCGCATAAATGAACCAACCTACATCGATGGACAAGGCACTGGACTCCCTCGCCGACGCCCTCAGGCAGGAACAGCGAGTCCTGATCACCTGCCACGTCAAACCTGACGGCGACGCCCTTGGCTGCCTGATAGCCATGCACCAGGCCATGTCCAGCATCGGTGCCGACAGCGTCATGTACCTGGCCGATGACAGTCCGATCGCTCCGGAATACCAGTGGTTCGAGGCCTTGAGCGAGGCGATCTTCGGCGCACCACCCGAGGATCATGCATCGAGAACTCTGATCACTGTGGACTGCGGCAGCGCCGAGCGCGTCGGCAACGAGAACCTGGTCGCGGCTGCGCCGCGCATCATCAACATCGACCACCACGGCGACAACACCCGCTTCGGAGCGGTGAACCTGGTAGTGGGCGGCGCCAGTTCGACGGCCGAGATCCTGTATTTTGTCCTTAGAAAGATGGGTGTGGATATCACTACTGAGATCGCCGAGGCGCTCTATACCGGCATCCTGGTCGACAGCGGCCGCTTTCAGTATTCGTCCGCATCGGCCACGACCTTTCAGGTCGCGGCCGACCTCATCACCCGGGGAGTGGACCATACGAAGATCTTCCACAATGTCTATGAGACGGTGCCGCTGGCGAAGGCTCGCCTGCTGTGCCGGTTACTGACTAACATGACCATTGCCTGTGATGGCAGACTGGCCATAGGGCTGCTCGACAGTGAGGATTTCGAAGCCGCTGGCGCCGGCAACGGCCTGACCGAAGGCCTGGTCGACAACCTGCGCGCTATCGAAGGCGTTCGTGTGGCCGCTCTAATCTATGCCCGCCCCGTGGGAGCAATCGAGCCCGGACACCATGAAGAACCCGGCAAGCCCCTGTACCGGGTCAGCCTGCGGTCCTCTTCCGAGCAGTTGAACGTGCAGAAGATCGCCGGAGCAAAAGGTGGCGGCGGACACCGGCAGGCGGCTGGATACACCGCTGAGGGTGAGACCGCGCAGCAGGTCATCGACTACCTCGTGGAGAGCGTATCCCGAACGCTCGAGGAGGACTAAAATCAAACAGGCCCGGGTAAAAAATTCCATGAAGATCGCCATGCTGGCTCCGCCCTGGATAAAGATTCCACCCGCCGGTTACGGAGGAATAGAGTGGGTCGTGCATTATCTCACCGAAGAACTGGTGAAACGCGGCAACGACGTGACCCTGTTCGCAACCGGAGACTCGACAACTACAGCGAAACTCGAGGCCGCCTTCGACGAGCAGATGCCGGACCGCATCGGTGAGACATTTTATGACGTGCAGCAGGTGGCGACCTGCCTGAGGCGCGCTGGAGAATTCGACATCATCCACGACCACAGCGGCTTCGCCGGTGTGGCATTTGCTGAACTGGTCGACACGCCCATGGTACATACCCTTCACGGGCCGTTCACCCATGATATCTGCCGCTTCTATCAGGAATTCCACGATTCAGCCCATTACGTCAGCATCAGCGATTACCAGCGCAGCTGCTGCCCGGACCTGCAGCATGCGGGCACCGTCTACAATCCCGTCGACGTTGAAGGCTGGCCTTATCGTGGCCGGGAGGAAAAGGAAGACTACCTGCTGGCATTCGGCAGGCTGTGCGAGGACAAGGGGTTCCATACCGCTATCGAGGTTGCAAAGCGTACGGGTGAGAAACTGGTGATCGCCGGCGCCGTCCAACACCAGAACCGGGATTATTACGAAACTGTGGTAAAACCCCACGTGGACGGCGAACAGATCAGATTCGTGGGAGAAGTCACCCTTACGGAGAAGTGGAACCTGTTCTCAAAGGCAACGGCTTTTCTTTTTCCCATTCAGTGGCCGGAGCCGTTCGGGCTGGTCATGATCGAGTCGATGGCTGCCGGAACCCCGGTTATAGCCTTTCCTGAGGGTTCTGTCCCCGAAGTCGTAGAAGACGGCCGTTCCGGCTTTCTAGTCAATAATGCGGACGAGATGGTAGCCGCCCTGGGGCGCCTCGACAGCCTCGATCCGGCTGCATGCAGGCAGTATGTCCAGGATAAATTCAGCGTCAGCATATGCGCCGATGGCTATGAGAAGGTCTACCGGAATATCCTCGAAGGTTAGCGTTCTTGTTCGGTTAGCCCCTATAAGTTATAATTAACGGCGGTTCAAGCCTCCCCCAAGAGGCTTTTTTTAAGTTATGAAAGATCCTCGACAAAGGCTATGGGTTTGATTCCACAACGCGGGCGGCACTACAGAAAACCGGCGCTCTGGAAGAGGATTCTCAAGTGGACTGCCCTCTCCCTCCTGGTGATAATACTTGCCGCGGGTATTGCCGGCTTTATCTTCGTCTACCACACGCTGGGCAAGATCGGGCTCGATACCGAGGTCATCTACGAAGCCAAGCAGCAGCTGGACATCCCCCTGCCCGACGAACCTGAGAATGTGCTGATCATGGGCACCGACTCCGATCCCGACGGCACCAACAAGCGGTCAGACACGATAATGCTGGCAAGGGTCAATCCCAAGGGTGAATGTCTTTCCATCCTCTCAATGCCCCGTGACCTGATCGTCAATATACCCGGCGTCGGCCAGGACAAGATCAATTCCGCCTACGCCGTCGGCGGCGCCCCGCTTGCCATCGAAACCGTGAGGGACCTTACCGGACAGCCCGTACACCATTTCGTCATGATCGACTACACCGGCTTTGAGAAGGCCGTCGATGCCATGGGCGGCGTCTATATCGATGTGGACAAGCGTTACTTTAACGACAATAGCGACGCACTCTGGGGGCAGGAGTATGAGCCGATCGACATTTACCCCGGCTACCAGAAACTAAGCGGCAAGGATGCGCTGGCGTTCGTGCGTTATCGCCACACCGACAGCGATTTCATGCGTATCGCTCGCCAGCAGCTCTTTATCAACGATACCAAGGCCCAGTCGATGAAGTGGGGCAACCTCACCAAGATACCGGAGCTGGCGGATGTCTTTGCCAGCAACACCACCTCCGACATCGGCCGTAGCGACCTGCTTTCGCTGATCAAGTTCACGATGGCTCTCGACCGTGACCGCATCTTCCAGGTGCAGGCCCCGGTGGACGAGTTGAGTGGAGGCTATCTGTCGGTCTCCAGGGATGCGTTCTCGCAGGCTATAGATGATTTCAATTCACCCGCGTTCTCCAAACCAGAACCCGCGATTCCAGGCGCAGTGGCGCCAGAGGTTCCCTCGGCGACGACCAAAAAGACTGCTATCGAGGTCCTGAACGGTAACGGCGAGGAGGGCGCAGCCAGCCTGGCGGCAAACCTGTTGATGGCTAAGGGATTCACCTCTGTGGCCATCGGCGGCAATTCGAGTAACAGCTACCTGGATAATCAGATATACTTCCGCGAGGGAAACCAGGCTGCGGCCGAAGAACTTGCAGCTCTGCTAAAGCCGGCGACCGTTTCGCCGATGCCTCCGGAGCTGACCACGAAAGCGCAGGTGCTGGTGGCTGTGGGCAGCAATTTTGAAGGAGCGCTGACAGAGAAACAGCCGGAAGCACAAGCTGCGCTGACTTTCGAGCAGGATTCAGAAACCGGGCGCCGCAGCTGGCAATCGGCGTCGCTGCAGGTTCCGTTCAAAGTACAGAAGCCTGCAAGCTTCCCGGCGGAATTCGACTACGCGGATTTCCACATCTACGAGATCCAGACGGATGACGGGCCGCGCACGGCTCTTAAAGTGGTCGCGGAGACTGAGACGGGTGACAACTGGGGCATCATGGAGACGACGTTCACCAATGCACCGCTGCTCGATAATCCGACGCTGGAACGTGAGATCTCAGGCAGGAATTACCGCTTTTTCTACACTGGCGACAAGCTTAGATATCTCGCCTGGCAGGACGGCGATGTAGTGTACTGGATCAGCAATACCCTGCAAAAATCGCTCAGCGAGGACACCATGGTCCAGCTGGCGACTTCATTCAAGACGGTATGATGGCAGAAGAAAAAAAATCAGTTGGCATGATCGGCATCGGCTATGTGGGTCTGGTAACCGGGACCTGCCTGGCAGAGCTCGGCAACCATGTGATCTGCATGGATATCGACGCCGACAAGATCGCCGCGCTCAAGGAAGGCGAAGTTCCTATCTATGAGCCGGGGCTGCCGGAACTGGTGGCGAAGAACCGCGAGCACATGACCTTCACCACTTCCCTTGCGGATATTTTCGATAATTGTGAGCTGGTCTTCATCGCCGTTGACACACCGCCCACTTTCACCGGTGATGCCGATCTCAGCCGCGTTTTCGCGGTCATGTCCGCACTTCCGGGTCTTTCAAGCGACAATCATATACTGGTCATGAAGAGCACCGTGCCAGTCGGCACGGGCAACAAGATCAGCTCCGAACTTGCCCGGATGGAAGTGGGCAATATCGATTACGTCTCCAATCCGGAGTTTCTCCGTGAGGGTTCGGCCATAGACGACTTCCTCCATCCCGACCGGGTGGTCATCGGGTCACGCAACTCCGAAGCGGGAGAAAAAGTGGCTTCACTCTACAAGAATGTGAATGCCGAGATTCTCCGGACGAACATCCCCACCGCCGAGATGATCAAGTATGCTTCGAATGCTTTTCTGGCAACCAAGATTTCTTTTATCAACGAGATCGCCAATGTCTGCGAAGAGGTCGGCGCCGATGTCACCGTGGTCGCCGACGGCATGGGCCGGGACAAGCGCATCGGCAAGCATTTTCTTAACGCCGGCATCGGTTTCGGCGGTTCGTGTTTCCCCAAGGACGTCACAGCGCTCAAGCAGATCGCCGGCAACTCGGGCTATCACTTCCAGCTGCTTACCGCCGTCATCGAAGTTAACGAGCTGCAGAAGCGGCGTGTCGTGAACAAGCTGCAGAAGCACCTGGGAACGCTGGCTGACAAGACGATCGCCCTTCTGGGCCTGGCCTTCAAGCCCAACACAAGCGACCTGCGTGAAGCTTCATCGATAGTACTGGCATCCCGCCTGCTGGGTGACGGCTCCCTGGTCAAGGCTTATGACCCCGTGGCGATCCCGTACGCGGCCAAGGCTGTGCGCGGCATACTTCTTTGTGACGATATCCTCTCAGCGGTCAAGGACAGTGACGCCGTGGTACTGGTAACCGAATGGGACGAATTCGCTGATCTGCCGCTTGCGGAAATGAAGAAACTGATGCGCCGGCCGCTGATCATCGATGGCCGTAACTTCCTGGATCCGCAGAAAGTTCGCGATGCTGGCTTTACTTACGAGGGCATAGGCCGCACCTAGTTTCTCGTCTTGGTGCGTCCGGCGCATCGCCGCGTCCCTGTTTATTCACCTTCGCATCGTATCCTGCTTCTGGTTTCACCTTCCTCGGCGCCGGTTACAATCTTTCTATGGCCACCTCACTTAAAAATGAGCTGAAAAATGCGCTGCTCGCAGAGGATTACGGGCGAGTAGCCACGCTTGCGCAGAAGGACAAGCGCACTTTCGGCAAGCTGGTGGCGCTGGCCTACAACAAGGACGACCTGCTCTGCTGGCGTGCCATAGAGGCCATGGGAGCCGCGGCGGCGGCTGTAGCGCCAGATAACCGGGAAACGGTCCGAAACGTAGTGCAACGTATCCTTTGGTCGGCTCGGGAGGAATCCGGTGGAATGGGCTGGAGCGCCCCGGAGCTGCTTGCCGAGATAGCCATCGCCGCGCCCAGATATTTCCCTGATATCCCGCCTATCATTATTTCCCTGCACGCTGATGATGAAGAGAAGGTGTTTCTCAAAGGCGTGCTCCGGGCTACGGGTCGAATGGGTGAAGCGGGGATAACAGGAATACCGGACTGCGATGATGTGATCAGAATGTCTTTAAGGCATGAGGATCCGGAAGTCAGAGGTCTGGCGGTATGGGCAGCCTCCCGGGCGGGAGTCGAAGCCAACGACACCATTCGCGCGATGACCGGAGACGACAGCGAACTGAGACTATATGAGGAGGGCGAGCTTGTGATGACAACCGTTGGCGCTCTTGCCCGTGAAGCGTTGGCCGCCGCCTGACTACTGCAGAACGATTGCTGTCAGCGCCTGTCTCCCATCAGACCGCGCGATGGCAGCCGCCACTAGAACTTGATTGACCCTTCCCTGATCACCGTGCCCGGATAGATGCGTACGTGATTGGTCAGGATGTTGTCACCCTCGACCCTGGCGCCTTCACCGATGATGGCTCCGCCGGCTACGATCGTGCCTTTGCCAACCGAAGCTCCCCTTGCGATGATGCTGTGGCGGACGACCACGTTTTCTTCCAGCGTGCACCCTTCCTGCAGGATTGATTCCTCGACCACACTGCCGGATTCGATGGTGCAGCCGGCGCCGATGATGGCCATGCGGCCCACCCTGGCTCCGGCCTTGATGACGCAACCCTCGCCGATGATCACCGGGGGCACGAGTTTGGCGCCAGCTTCAAGATGCACCTCCCCCTGCATGCAGACGAAATCCTGGTCGAGACAATCAGATACGCTGGTCTCCACGTTCTTCTCAAGGATGTCGTAATGGGCCTGCAGATATTTCTCGGGTGTGCCAATATCCATCCAGTAGGAGTCGCTGCGGTAACCGTATAGCCCCTTGCCCACCAGCTGCGGGAAAACTCCCCGCTCGAAAGAATATTCTCTGCCCGGCGGTATGAGGTCGAAGACCTCGCTCTTCAGCACATAAGTGCCCGCATTGATCAGGTTGGTGTTAATCTGATCCCAGCTGGGCTTTTCCAGAAATCCCAGAACGGCGCCGTCTTCGCCGGTGCGCACCAGCCCATAGGCTGTTGGATCCTCAACCGGAGTCAGCGCGATAGTGCCGACCGCATCTTTGCTGTTGTGATAGTCGATCAGGCTCCTCAGGTCCAGGTCAGTCAGGATATCGCCATTAAGCACCAGGAAGTCTCCATCCCGGACATATTCTTCGACGTTCTTGACCGCGCCGGCGGTTCCCAGGGGGCGGTCCTCGGTCACATAGGTGACCTTGAGGCCGAAATCGCTGCCGTCGCCGAAATACGATTTGATGCCGTCCGGCAGGTAACCCATGGAGAAGACGACTTCGCTGATACCGTGATCCCTCAGTCGCTCCAGTACATAGGAGACAAATGGCTTGTTGGCCAGCGGCACCATCGGTTTTGGCGTCGTCAGGGTCAGCGGCCGCAGCCGCGTGCCTTGCCCGCCGACCAGAATTACAGCTTTCAACAGTCCTCCTCGCGGAGTTGGAATATTAATCAGCAGTTTGCCTCTTGCTGATTGCGATCGCCCGCGCCCGGTTTTACAGTAATGGTGTCCCGCACATGAATCAGGCCACGTAAACAGCCCTGTCAAGATTAGACAGCATCAATACCGGTGTCAAACCGTGTGAAACCGTGCTTGCCGCTCAGGCCACTGCGTAGTCAAGATAGCGCTTCCATGAAAGATGGATCTCGCTTACTGCCATGCAGATGAGTGCCTTGGGATCTGGCGGGCGCGGCTTGCTTCGCAGGCGCATGTTGACCTCGTACGGCAGCCTGTCTCCCTTGCGCGAATTACACGGTGCGCATGAAGTGACTATATTCTCCCAGGTGCTCTCGCCGCCCCGGCTCCGCGGGATGATGTGGTCTATGGTCAGATGGAACCGGGAACCGCAATACTGGCAGCTGTGCCTGTCGCGCGCGAGCACCGCCCGGCGGGACACCCTTCGGGTCTTGCCATGGGGCACTCTAACGAAATTGCTCAGCCTGATTACGGCTGGGAGCGGAAAAGCATTTTCGGCAGAATGAAACACCCGGCCAGACGTCTCGATCGCCTCGGCCTTCTGCTTGAGCACAAGCACGATAGCCCGGCGGGCTGAACAGACGTTGAGCGGTTCATAGGTGGCATTGAGCACCAGTACCTTGTCGCTCATTGTTATAGCGGTCCTTTGACGCAGCGGTAGAGCTGAAAAAATTGTAGTCCTCCGGGAGAAAAGTATCAAGGAAGTGTTAGAATCACGCCATGGGCGACCCGAACCTTTTTAACCTGCAAAATCAGGATGTTCCCGAGGCTCCGCGAGAGGGAGCTCCGCTGGCTCACCGCATGCGTCCTTCGACGCTTGAGGAATTCGCCGGCCAGGAAGAGATACTGGCGCCGGGCAGTGCCCTTCGCCGTGCGATCGAGGCCGACCGGCTGCCATCGATGATCTTCTTCGGTCCTCCGGGTACGGGAAAGACCAGCCTGGCGATGGTCATCGCCGCTCAGACGAAAGCCAATTTCCGGCAGGTCAGCGCCGTCAGCTCCGGAGTCGCCGACCTGCGCAAGGTCTTCGCCGAAGCTGAGGACGAGCTGAAATACCGGGGACAGCCGACGATCCTTTTTGTCGACGAGATCCACCGTTTCAGCAAGGCTCAACAGGATGCCCTGCTACCAGTAGTGGAGAGTGGCGTCGTCACCCTGATCGGCGCTACCACTGAGAATCCCTATTTCGAGGTCATCGGCCCGCTGCTTTCCCGCTGCGAGCTGTATGAGTTCCACCATCTGGAGCAACCGGAACTGATGCGCGTTGTGAAGCACGCCCTGGAAGACGGCAACCGCGGCCTGGGAGCAGCAAGCCTCGAGTTGGACGGCGAGGGCTTCGAAACCATCGCCCGGGCCAGCGGCGGCGACGCGAGAGCGGCGTTGATTATCCTCGAGACCGCTGCCGAGCTTGCGCCTGAAAGCCACAAGGGAATCATCCCCATGGAGGTCATCGAAGAGGCCATCCATCGCAAGCCGGTCTTTTATCAGAAGGGCGGCGACCTGCACTACGATGCTATCTCCGCTTTCATCAAGAGCATGCGCGGCAGCGACCCCGACGCCGCCATCTACTGGCTGGCCGTGATGCTGACAGGCGGCGAAGACCCCAAATTCATCGCCCGGCGCATGGTCATCTTCGCCTCCGAGGATATCGGCAACGCCGATCCCCAGGCCCTGCAGGTTGCTACTTCAGTCTCGCGGGCAGTGGAGTTCGTCGGCCTGCCCGAGTGCCAGATCAATATGTCCCAGGGCGTCGCCTATCTGGCTCTGGCGCCCAAGAGCAACGCTTCCTACCGCGCCATAGGCTCGGCTATGAAGGACGTCAAGGAAGAGGGGACCCGGCGCCCGCCCAAACACCTGCGGGATGCTCATTACCCGGGAGCGAAGAAGCTTGAGCACGGGACCGGCTATCAATATCCGCACAATTTCAGCGGGGCTGTTGTTGAGCAGGACTACCTGCCTCCCGGGATGGAGAAGCGGGAATATTACTCTCCGTCAGAACGTGGGTTTGAGAAGGAGCTGAGGCGGAGAATTAAGGAACTGAAGGCAAGTGGCGGAAACAGCCCTGAGGCGCCTGGAGAATAGCGGATGCTGATTCTGGTGTCCACGGCATGAGATTTAGTGCGGAACGGCGCGGCAGGCAAGCTTTTCCCGTTTTCTTTTAATTAACCGACACTGGTATTAAGATGTTGTCCTCGTTACTGACGTTGGAAGGATGATCCTGATGGCAAAGTTTTCCCGATTATTGCTTGGCGGAGTCGTAGGCGCCGGTCTGGCATACCTGTTTTCCCGCAAGGACGTAAGACGCCGGCTTATGGGCGGTGGGCAGGGTCAGCTGATGGCACCGGAGGCTCCTGCTACAAACATTCCCGTAACAGCCTGCGCGCCTGTAGCGACGCCGGTCGAGGCGCCGGAGGCTATCGATGTGAAAGAACCGGTTGTGGCTCCGGAACCCGTTGATGAATCCGAACAAGAGCAAGCGCCGGAGCCAGCGGCAATGGATCTCGAATCGACAATCGAAGAAACCCGTCGGCAGGTGGAGGAGCAACTCGAAGCGCCTCCTGCAGTGGTTGAAGCTGCGGCGTTTGAGGAAGGAATCGATACCGGCGAAGCTCCGGAAATCCTCCTGGAAGAAGAGCCACCAACGCCTGAAGCAAGTGTGGAAGAGATAGAAGAAGCTGAGGCCGAGGCGCTGACGGAGGCGGTAGAAACGAATGGAATCGAAGCTCCGGCTGAAAAAAAGGCCGTCGAACTTGAGGCAGTGATATCCTCGGATTTCCAGGCAGCACCGCTTCCTGAAACGGAAACAGAGGAGTTTGCCAGCCTGAGTACGCCCGTGGCCGGCGAACCGACGTCCGCTGACACTGAAGCGGGCGAAGCGGCCCCTGTAACCGGAGCAGGCCCGGCTCCTTCACAGATAGACCGTGATGAGATGCGCCGCCGCATCGATGAAACCAGAGCGCGCCTGAAGGCAAAAGCTTTCGATGCGCTGGTAAGCGGCGAGACATTTATCGAACCCGAAACCGGTGACGGACAGAAAAAGCATGAGACGGCCGAGGTAGATATCGACAGCGAAATAGGCGAACAGATCGACCGCTCCCTCAGGGAAGAAGATTAGCCCGACTGAGCGCTTCCGGCAATCGGACCGTTCAGTCTTCGGGACGATCGGCTGCCCGTGGTTCATCGAGGGGCCGCCTGAAGAGATTCTGTAACTCGGGCCACCCGACTTCTCCGCGTCCGTCGACGACTTCGAGAAAACCTTTTACCTTTGCATCGAGGTTATCGATGTGGTGCAGAACCAGCGCCTCGGCGCTTCTGGGACGCTTGGGTGCGCCCCACTCCAGCTCACCGTGATGGCTGATGATGGCGTGGAGCAGATCCAGCTCCTTTTCCGGCGGAAAATCCCCGATCTCCCTGATGTGATCCTCCACCAGTCGCTGCCCCAGCAGCACATGGCCCAGCAGCTGGCCTTCGCGGCTGTGGCGGATGCGCCCGTCGAACCGGAACTCCTCAACCTTGCCGATGTCATGCAGAAGGGCAGCAGTGATCAGCAGGTCTCCGTTAAGCCGCGGATGCTGGACGATCACGTGCTGGCAGAGGGTTGCCACAGAGATAGTGTGTTCCAGCAGCCCGCCCAGGTAGGCATGATGCGAACGGACGTCGCCCGGAGCACGGCTGAAACTTTCCATGAATTCCATGTTGCTGAAAAAAGACTCAAGCAGGCCTCTGTGGTCTGGATCGAATATCTCGAGGACAAAATAATCGATATAGCCGCGGAGCTCGTCCATATCCCGGTACGAACCGGGCACGAAATCCCCGTGGTCCAGATCGTCGGGATCTGCCGCGGAGACGGTCATGAGGTTCAGCTGCAGGCGGCTGCGATAGCTTTCCACGATGCCGTTCACATGGACGAAGGTCTCAGGTGATAGCTGCGCCATCGGCGCGTCCGCATCGTTCCAGACTCGTGCTTCGACGACGCCGCTGCGGTCGCTGAGTCTCAAGGCCAGATAATTATTACCGTTCCTGGCGGTCCCCCGTCTCACTTCCCGCAGGTAATAGAAATCGTCCACGGACTCGCCTGGAGAGAGCTCGCTGATAAACTGCCGTTTGCCGGCAGTTTTGGATTCGCTCAAACTGCTGCCCTCTGTGTGGTTGGGGCCGCCCGGAGTGGGATTTCGGCCTGATTTGCCTGATCAGACGATACTAGCACACGCTCAGGACGGCCTCTTTACAGGACTCCCGTTACCGGGAGACAGGAGGGGCTACAGATTGTTCAGGAGTGTTACAGGCGGTTGTTAAACAGCGGGTGCCGGGTTCATGGGATTACCCATCCCCCAGGAATTCCTGCGTTCGCTGGCGCCATCGAAGGAATGATCCCCGCGGAACATCACAGTACCGCAATCGATGCAGACACCACTGAATTCACCGGCAGGCAGAGGCACGGGCGAAGCACACCATGAACATGACAACTCCATCGACTCGAGCTTTCTTTTGCCGAACCTGCCGGACATGATGTTCGTGGGCATCGCTACCTTCCTTTCCTGGAATCCTTTGTGATGAATAATACAAACGGGCTCCCTTATTTTCTCCATCAGGCTTTGTTATCCTTCAGGAGATACGAAATCAAGTGGAGGAGTGTGAATAAATTGAAAGAAGCGACATTAGTCTCACAGAAGATTTCCTGCGGGCATTGCAAGATGACCGTGGAGAGTGCAGGCAATTCTCTGGAGGGCGTCAGCACGATCACGGCCGATCCGGAATCTAAAAAGATAGAAGTGACCTTCGATGAGAGCGTGATCACACTCGATGAGATCAGGCAGGCCATTGAAAAGGCCGGCTACCCCACGGAATAATCAGCCGATCGCGCAGGCCTGGCTTTAGGAGGAATCAGCCTTTGGATCGGGTGATGATAACCTTGCGGAAAGGCTCTCGGCCATCGCTGCTGGTCTCGATGCCGTTGCGTTCCTGAAGATGTATATGGACGATGCGGCGCTCTGCGGCGCTCATCGGCTTCATCTCGTAAGGGCCCTTGCCCTTCATGACATCGCTGGCGGCGCGGTCGGCAAGGGAGCGTAGTACCTCTTCCCTGCGTTCACGGTATTCCTCTGCGTCCACGATTATGCGCTTGCGGTCTTCGAGACCACGGTAGACTATGATGTTGCACAGGTACTGGACCGCGTCCATTGTCGATCCGTGCCTGCCGATGAACAGGCCCAGGTCCTCGCCCACCAGGTCAGCGACGACTTCTTCGCCCCGGTCGGTGATCTTGACGGTGGCTTCAAGCCCCAGGCTGTCGGCGACTTTCTCGAGCAGCTCCTTCAGGCGCGCCTCTGCTTCAGGCGAAAGAGGGACCGTTGGCGCTGCCGGTGATTCTGATTTTTCTCCGACCCCGGCATCAGCCGCCTCTGGACCTGCAGCTTCATCATCGGCGTAGCCCTTGACGCGAGCTTCCACCTGGGCCATGGCCGAGCCCATGCCGAGGAAACCCTTGGACCCCCCGGAAATGACTGTGTACTCAACCTGGTCGGGCATGAGCGCGCCGGTGATCTCTTCGAGCTTCTCCAGCGCGTCGATTTCCGCTTCTTTGACGTTCTTGCCTTCGCCTACGGCTTTCATATCAGCGCCGTTTCCTTTTTGATTTTCCTCCACCTTTGCCTCCGGTCTTCTTGGCTTCGGGGACGGTGGCCGCTATTGCCGCGGTCGAACTCGCGACAATGACCTCTTCCTTGTCCTCCTTGGCCTGGATAATCCTTTTGACAACCAGCTGCTGCCCGATGGTCCAGAGATTTGTCGTGACCCAGTAGATAAGCACGCCTGCCGGGAAGTCGCTGAACAGGAAGAATACGCCGATACCCAGTGGCATGACGATCATTAGTATGCGCTGGGACCTGTCCACAGCTGTCGACAGCAGCAGACTGGATGCGAGCTGAGTCGCCATGTACATGAGGACCAGCGCCTGGCTTGGCTGGGTGATGTCTTCAATCCAGAGAAAAGAAGACCCCGAAAAATCACTACTGTGAGTTGTTAGCATGAAGTACAGAGCCATGAATATCGGCATCTGCAGCAGAAGGGGCAGACAGGATCCGAAGGGATTGACCTTGTTCTCCTTGTAGAACTTCATCATCTCTTCGTTGAGCTTCGGCTTGTCATCCTTGTACTTGGCCTGCAGCTCCTTCATCTGCGGCTGCAGCTTCTGCATTGCCCGCATCGAAGTATATTGCTTGACCGTTAGCGGAATCAGGATGATACGGACGAGAATGGTGAGCAGGATGATCGCGACCGCCCAGGAGACCCCAAGGCTGTCGTGGATCCAGTTTAGTACGTTATAAAGTGGATCGATGATGAAACCGAGCTTGTCTGCCATCAGGAGCGCTTCCTTACGGGATCATGCCCGCCGTGGGAGAGAGGATTGCAGCGCAGAAGCCGCCACACTGAGAGCACCATGCCCCGAAAGAAGCCCCACTCGCGGAAAGCCTGGATGGAGTAATCGGAACAGGTCGGATAATATTTGCAGCGTTGAGGAATGAGCGGCGATATCAGCCTACGGTAAAGGCCGATCACCGCGATCAGTATCTGTTTCAATTCAGTCTGTTTCCTGTATCAGGTTAGCCCGCCGGAAGAGATCCTCGATCATTTCGACGATATCTTCATGCCGGCTCTTCTCCAGGAAGTCCGGCAGCCCATGGCGGGCGATAATTACATAGTCATAGTTGGGAGCAAGCCGGCCCTGAAAGCCGCGAAAGATCTCTTTCAAAACCCGCTTGACCTGGTTGCGGACAACAGCGCCGCCGACTTTCTTGGAAACCGATACGCCCAGCCTGGGCGCTTCGTCTCCACTTTCCGAGACGCGCTCGAAGTAATACAGGACCGCGTGCCTGCCAGCGACTGACTTACCCTGGCGGTAGACCCGCTGGAAGTCTGCTGACCGCGTCAGACGGTGCTTTTTTTCCACCGTAGCCGTGGAAGGACCTAGGCCGATAGCCTCTTCCTGCCCTTGGCTCGCCTGCGTTTTATGACACGGCGTCCGGCTTTAGTGCTCATCCTGAGCCGGAATCCGTGGGTTTTCTTTCTCTTCCTGGTATTTGGCTGATATGTGCGCTTCACGAAATCATCCTTTTTCGGGTAGACCGACCATGTAGTATACAGTCAGATTTTCACTAAAGTCAACAAGGGCGGTCTTACGGCTACGCAGGGATTATACAAGGTTGTGGATTATGTGGATAACTCGCGGAGGCCGCATCATTAATAGCTTCTTACCGGTTGACAATAGTTCCCGGTAAAAATCTGACAAAGCGAGTCAAATAGCCTATTTTTGAACATAATGCCTGCAAATAGCGCTAAAGTAGAGTTTACTGCTTTGAATAATGATTTCCCATACAACTGTTGTCGTGATTGTTGACGGGCGAAAACCGCGCGGCCGTCTCGAAATTTGTTTTTCCACAAATAGAACTTCCTTTTCATGTTTGATTGGTTATATTTAAACTGCTCCTGCCTGCCGAGTAATGGGTATGAATGTTCATATCCGCTCATTTACAGGTAAGATTCGCTGCGAAAACTCAGATAACGGTTCTCGGCGACGATCAGATGGTCGAGCACCTCGATGCCTAGCAGCCGCCCAGCCTCCACCAGACGCGCGGTCAGATTGAGGTCCTCCTGGCTGGGAGTCACGTCACCAGAGGGATGGTTGTGGACGAGGATGACAGCGGCGGCCGAACGCGTGATAGCCGGGCGGAAGACCTC
>JAUSDE010000025.1 GCA_030650885.1 Thermoleophilia bacterium | reverse complement strand
CTGCCCGAGACGATCGCTGCCGCGACCAGGCCGAGATTGATGACCTGGGTGGCGACGTTCACCTTGAGCTCGTATGAAGCGGCGCCCGAATCCTTGGTAATATCCCGGTTGTGGAGAGAATACATCGTCCAGTACTTGCTCTTCTTGACCGCGTTAGTCACCGATTTCTTCAAGCCGAAGCGGAACATGTGCTGTACCTGGATGTCGCTTGGCCGGGAAAGCTGATAGCCGGCGTCGATCAGGCGGTGGGAAAGCTCCACATCCTCGACGCTGGCGGCGTGACCGATGAAATAATCTTCCTTGAATCCGCCGAACTCGTCGTAGGTCTTCTTCCAGATAGCCATGCAGTGGGTGGCGATATAGTCGGGATGCTCCACCTTGGTCTCCACGTAATTGATATACAGCGACTGGAAGTTGCTGAAGAAGTCCTTGTCCCAGGCCTCACGGGTGTAAGCGCCGCCGACGCAGATGCTGTCGCCCTTTCTTAGAGCTTTTACGGCCCGCTCGATGGTGTCCGGCAGGACGATGCAGTCAGCGTCGATGAAGAGGATGATCTCACCGCGCGCCGCGGCTGCTCCGGCGTTGCGCGCCTTGGAGACTCCCCGATTCTCAGGGAAGTCGATCAGGCGGAATGGATACTTCTTCGAAAGTCCCTTGAGCACGTCGAGACTGTTGTCCGTCGAGCAGTCGTTGATGATGACGACCTCGAAATCCAGGTCGGTCGATTTATAGAGAGCTTCCAGCACTACCGGGATCGTATCGGCGCCGTTATAGAGTGGGATTATCACCGAGACTTCAGGATGGCCAGGAACGGCTGCGACCCTGCCGTCTGTTTCCGAAATTTTTGCAGATGAGCCGGTCAAACCGGCTTCTTCGCATTCTTCGCCGTCTCCGAAAGATCCTTGTTCACCGCGAGCGAGTCACGCTTTGCCCAGAGCCAGAAGAAACTCGTGGCCCCCTTGAGCACGGTACGGAAATCGTACCAGCTTCGCACCTCGAAAAGACGGCGGAAGATAAAGCCAGGCCGTGAGTAAAATCGGCGGAATGCCAGCGTCCGCAGCTCGTCTATCTGTTCGCGGGTCATCGTGTAGGGCACGAAGGCCCCTCCTTCGAAAGTATAGTCATCGGTATTTCCCGACATGGTGCCGTACTCGTCTATATTTTCATAGAGTTCGGTACCGGGGAAGGGCGTCATCGAGTGGAAGTTGGCGTAATGCGGATCGAGCTCGATGGCGAAATCGATGGTCTGCAGCGCCTCTTCGTAGGTCTCCCCGGGGATGCCGATTATGAACGGCGTGTAGACCTTGAGACCCGCTTTCTTGGCCGCCTTGACCGCGGCGCGGGTCTGGTCGAGATTGATGCCCTTCTTCATGGTATTGAGATTTTTCTGAACGCCGCTCTCGGCTCCAAACAGTATGGCCCAGCATCCGGCCTTTTTCATCTCCTTGAGGAGTTCGAGATCGACTGTGTTCACTCGGGAGGAAACGTAGAAGCTGAACTTCAGCTTCCTCTCCTTGATCTGTCTGAAGATCTCCATGGCGCGATCGCGGTCGGCGGTAAAGGTCTCATCGAGGAAGCGTATCTCACGGAAACCGTAGACGTTCACCAGTTCCTCGATCTCGTCCATGACGTTCTCGACGCTACGGAACCTGATGCGGTGCTGGCCTTTCATCTGGAAACAGTAGATACAGCGG
>JAUSDE010000021.1 GCA_030650885.1 Thermoleophilia bacterium | reverse complement strand
CAACACGGAGTAAAATAGCAATTATTAGGGGGCGGCCCGAAGGGCCGCCCCCTAATCATCCTCCAAAACGAAGTTCTCCATGTCGGAGAGCTTCACGTCGGATACCATCTCCAAAAGGAGATAAGCGCCCCGGCTGCCTCCCTATCCGGTCGCTGAGATTTTGTCGGTTTTGCGACTCTCGTCCAATTCCGCCCTTTCAACCGCCTTCGCCAGATTCAATACTCTGACTGAAGCATCTTCGTGGTGCCCGGTGCCGCAAACCTCGCAAAAACCATATCTGTTCACCGAGCCGGCGGATTGACATACATCGCAATATCCCATATTGACCTCCATTCACTCCCCCTGTGCCCGTCGGCCATTCCAACGGGCGGAACAGTAGCAAAAATATCGACACGAAAAACCGGAACTTTAGGGTAAGGTTACATAACAGTAATCCGGGGTGGTCGAAACCAGCTACGGTTTCGATGGAGTCGAAGAAAACCCTTTAACACCGTGCGCCCAAAGAGCCCCAGTAGCTGCTCTGGACGCCGGATCCGGGCCGGTTGGTAGAAGGTAGAAGAACCGTTCCGGACCTTTCAAAAAAAGCGGGCGCAGGAAGGCCCACAAAACCTGCTGGAGCCACGTTTACTTTGTGGACCCTCCTGCTTGGGGAGGCTGAAGGTCAACAGCCAATTAGAATAGTACCAGACGAAGATTAAGTTGAAGTTAAGCAGGGGTTAATCGAAGTTAAGCGGAAAAACGGCCGGTTCTCAGGCTTCTTTCTTTTCCTTGCGGACGACGGACTGGCCGCTCTGCTTGGAATGGACAGAGCCTTCGTGGATGCCGGGCCAGCATTCGTTCGCCAGGGAGCAGACACGACAGGAGTGGCGCAGGTATTCTTCCTTGAGGTATATTATGCAGATGTCGCCCGCGACCCAGTCGGGGCAGGTATTCATGTTGCCGGGCCAGATCTTCATCTCAGAGTACAATCCGTTTCAGGTGGGCGAATTCCTGCATTTGTATCTAGCATGTGCAAAGGTTTTTGATGACAGGTTTAGAATAAAGTCTGAAATCCGGCGGGGAAGGGGGTCTAGCGGCGGCGGTCGGTTCCGGCAATAGGCATCTGGCCGACGCGCCGGTCAATGAGTATGGCTGATTCGGAATCCTGGCTCAGCAGTTCCTGGAATTTATCCATGAGGTTCGGCAGTCTGCTGTCGATTATCAGGCAGGTGTTGGGTTCAGATTCCAGGCGAGCGGATCTGTATCCGCACAGGGGACATGCAGTAAACCGGTCGGGCGACGGCTTATCGATTTTTTCTCCGCAATATGGACAGGTATTTTCACTCATGTCTAGTTCTAGGATAGACAATAAGGCGATATCGGTCAACGATTACAACCAGATTGGTTTTAAAAGGGAGCTACGATGTCCTTGATAATCTTCATTTCGAGCCTGCTGGCAGGACTATTCTGCCTCGGTGGTTTCATGTGGAGCGCCATGGAACAGAAGCCAAAGGCCATCTGGCTGCTGGGCGCGGGGGTAGCGATCATCGTCGGCCTGGCAGGGTTGGTTATCCGCGGCGGCGCCTGACGGCCAGCGGCCCTGCCTGATTCCTACTGCCAGTTAATAAACAGGCTGCTCGGATCATCCGGATCGACGAACGCCGAGTAGGTGGATCCCATAGTGATGCGCGGCAGGATGATTTTTGAGACGACCTGCCGGTAACCCGCGACGTGATATGCCTCTCCTTCCGCGGGAACGATCCTGAGGTCGAATTCCAGAATCGGGTCGAAGTTTATCAGCTGGCCCGTATCTCTTATCGCCATAACCTCGGCCTCGGCCTTGTCCCCGTACTCGCGCAGCCGGTTTGAGCGGTTCATCTCCTTCAGCGTGGCCGTGGCGCTCTCCATCTTCGAGATGCTTTGCTTCCTCATGGCGCCGCCCATCTTCCACGAGCCGCGAAGACTTGTGATGTCCTCGTTTTCCATCCCTTCAGGCTTCGGCAGGTTCCTCATCGTGGGGGCGAAGTAGTGATAGAACCAGAGATTGAAGCCGCCGGCTGCGAAACAGGCGATCGCTCCCAGCACAAGGCCGACCATGCTTTCAGGCACAATAATCGCAAGCACGAGCAGGATGGCGCCAACTATAAAGGATATCCAGGCACCGATCTTCAGCATGTACATTTTTGACTACTTGGAATATTCGGCGTACAGGTTGCCATAGCGGGTGCGGACCGCCATGCTCTGGCCCATGCGTGCGACCCAGCCGTTCTGCACTTCCTGCCAGGCGCCAGTGGGAACGCCCAAGGATTCGGCGTAGGCGTTGACCGCCTCGATGCCAAGGACGCCGTTTTTAACAAGGCCGGCGGTGATCTCGGCGTACCTGTCGACGCTGATTCCCTGGATCGGCTGCATATCCGGGTCATTGGGATCAGCCGGTTCAGTGGCCGCCTTCTGCTGGGCCATCGCGTCGGCCTGCATCTGCTTTGCCTGCTCCGACATCTCACTGGCGTTCTCCATCATGCCCTTCATGTCCTTGAACATTCCCATGGCGACTCCATTCTTCCGGTTGATATTTTCAGTATTCCTTTCTGCCCGGAATCGTCGATTCCCGAACCACCCCGACGGATGCGGCCTGTTTTGCCATGCATGGGTCCCTGTGTTAAGTTAGTAAAGTTATACTTGTATGACTTTTACCATTGGAGAGGAATATAAATTGCATGCAAACATGAACATCACTTTTTTTGGCTCGAATACTGTGGGGGAAAAGGGCCAGGTCGTAATCCCGATCGAGGGGCGCCAGAAGCTCGGCCTGAATCCGGGTGACAAGCTTATTTTCATGGGGGATATGGATAAGGGCGTCCTGATCGTCGCCAAAGCCGAGGTCTTCGAACAGCACATGAGCGAGATGCAGGCGAGTTTCCAGTTCGTGCAGGAACAGATCAAAAAGAAGGGCTGAGCCGATGCGCAAGTGGACGAAGAACGAAATCGGGGGAAACTGATGCTAGCGAAGATCGCGTTGTTCTCATTCAGGAAGCGCTGGCTGGTGCTCTCCATCTGGGTGGCGCTGCTGGTCGGTATGACATACTGGGCCAACACCGCAGGCAGTGCATTCTCGATGGACTTCAAGGTACCCGAGTCAGACGCGCAGGCCGCATTAACACTACTGGAGACAAGATTTCCAGCCCGATCGGGGGCGACCGGTGACCTGGTGTTCAAATCTACCGCGAACGTGAACGACCCAGCGGTTCAGGAAGCGGTCGACAGCGTCATCAAGCGAATCTCCAAAGTACCACATGTCAGCGGGGTTGTCAGCCCCTATTCGCCGGAGGGAGCCGCGCAGACGAGCCCTGACGGACACATCGCACGCGCTGTCATCCAGTTCGATGAGAAGAATGAGGTGATGGAGAAGGACAAGGCCACCACGGGCGCCATCAGCAATATCGTCACCGGCCAGAACAGTGAGGGTATCCAGTTCGAGCTGGGCGGCAACCTGTTCGCAGGCCAGCCGGATATCGGTGCAGAGGGTGTCGGCCTTACGGCGGCTGTGATTATTCTGCTGATCGCCTTCGGCTCGGTGCTGGCCATGGGGCTGCCGATTATAACGGCCTTGTTCGGCATCGGCATCGGCATCGCCACAGTGACGCTGCTGGGCCATGTGATGACGCTGCCGGATTTCACGACTCAACTGGCTTCCATGATCGGCATCGGCGTCGGTATCGACTACGCACTTTTCATCGTCACCCGATATCGCCAGGGGCTCGACGACAGGCTCGGTCCCGAGCAGGCGACGATAACGGCGATAAACACGGCCGGTCGTTCAGTCATATTCGCGGGACTCACAGTCGTGATCTCGCTGCTGGGGATGGTCCTGATCAACATCAGTTTCATCCAGGGGCTCGGCATCGGCGCGGCCGTGGTTGTGGCGCTGACCATGCTGGCGTCCATCACCCTGCTGCCGGCAGTGCTCGGATTCGTTGGGAACAGGATCGACAGCCTCAGGATTCCCGGACTCGGCCGCAGGCGGGTCGTGGCAGAGGAAAAAGGCATCTGGTACCGCTGGGGAAAGGTCCTGGAGCGCCATCCCTGGCGAGCCTTTATTGTTGGACTGCTATTAGTTCTGACACTGGCGTTTCCGGTGCTGAGCATCCGCCTGGGTTCGTCAGACGCCAGCGCACGCCCGACCAGCGATACCACCCGCCGTGCCTACGACCTGCAGGCTGAAGGCTTCGGCCCCGGATCCAACGGGCCGTTGATACTGGCTTCACAGATCGCAGGTCCGCAAGACCTGGAAAGATTGGAGAAGGTGCGGCAGGCTGTCCAGGACGACCAGGGTGTAGCCGCGGTGACGCCGGCCATTCCCAACCAGGAGATGAGCGCGGCAATCATGCAGGTCATCCCGACGACGTCGCCCCAGGACCAGGGGACGGTCGAGCTGATAAATCGCCTGCGGGAGCAGGTGCTGCCGGCAGTTACGGCTGGAAGCGACGTGCAGGTTCATGTCGGCGGCCTGACCGCGATCTTCGACGATGTCTCGCAGGTCATGACCGACCGGCTGCCACTGTTCATCGGTGCCGTCTTGTTCTTCAGTTTTATCCTGATCATGGTGGTATTCAGGTCGATCGTTATCCCGATCAAGGCCGTGCTGCTGAACCTGCTTTCGATCAGCGCCGCTTATGGAGTCCTGGTAGCCGTGTTCCAGTGGGGCTGGGGCGGGAGCCTGCTGGGGCTGGGTTCGACCGGGCCGGTCGAGAGCTTCCTGCCGATGATGCTCTTCGCGATACTGTTCGGCCTGTCCATGGACTACGAGGTGTTCCTGCTCTCACGTATCAAGGAAGAATACGACCTGACCGGCGATAACAACCTGTCGATCGTGCGGGGGCTGAGCCGAACCGCCCGCGTGATCACAGCGGCCGCGGCGATCATGATCACCGTTTTTGGCAGTTTTGTTCTGGGAGATCAAAGGATAATCAAGGAATTCGGCTTCGGCCTGGCGGTGGCGGTTCTGATCGACGCAAGTATCGTGCGCCTGGTCATGGTGCCAGCGACGATGGAGATACTCGGGAAGGCGAACTGGTGGTTCCCGAAATGGCTGGGGTGGCTTCCGGAGGTTCATATTGACGGGAACGAGGTCGCAGCGTCGAATGGGGTTGCGCTCGCAAAAAAGGTGGAAACGGCGAACGCCGAAAATTAAGGGGACAGTGCCGCGCCGGTGCGATCAGGGCTATATAATAGCCGCATGCCCGACAAATCCATAACACTCTCCCCCGGCTACAAGAAATACGGCGCGTTCATACTCGGCCTCTCGACCGCTATCGCCCTCAGGGCTATCATCATCCTTGAGCACATTCAGCCCGGCTGGGTCCGCCCGGCATGGTATTTCGCGGTGCTCGGTAATTTTCTGTTCTTCTATTACCGGTATCAGATAGCGGAGAAACGAAAAAGAGCGATCAGGGAACATAAGCTGATTGAGAAAGTCGAAAAGCTGGATTCGCTGACGGAGAACGACCGTGAAGTATTGATATATCTGCTCAACTCGGTCACGAAGTCACCCGAGCATCTCAACTATCTGATCATCTTTGTCTTTTCGCTTGTGGCGATCGCGATCGATCTTGCGTTTGTCTTCTTTTCGTGAAGGTGTCTCATCCTCTACTGGAAGCTGAATTCTTTCGACACAGGTGGTGATCCGGTGCCCGGAGGCGCTCTGCTTCCGCTCGGGGAGATCAGGTAGATACCAGGCGTTAATTCTGCTTCTTCTTGCTCGTCTTTTCCTCATACATCTTCCGGTCAGCCTTCATGATCATTTCGTTCAGATTCGATAAGTATTCTGCACTAAAAATCACCTGCCCGATGCTGACAGAAAGCATATATTTCCTCCCCGGCTGGTTGTTATGGACAGCCAGCTTCTCTGACAATCGCTGCCTGAAAATATCAGAACTCTGTTCATCGATGCCGCTGGCCAGGATCACGAATTCGTCTCCTCCCAGCCGGGCGATCATATCTGATTCCCGGGCGGTCGCCACAAGCAGGTCAGCGATATCTTTTAGTGCCTTATCTCCTTCCAGATGGCCAAACGTATCGTTTATCTTTTTAAAGTCATCCACATCAGCGTAAATAAGCAGAAGCATCTGCCGCTCTCTTTTAGCGATATTGAGCTGCACCTCGGCCAATGCCAGGAACCCGCGGCGATTATACAAACCGGTCAGATCGTCATGGATCGACATCGCCTTTAGCTCCCTGGACTGCAGGGCGAGCTTCTCCTGTGCATTCTCGAGAGAGTAGTTCATCTGCGTCAATTTCTGTCGCTGGGCCTGCTCGCTCTCAATCGTCAGTTTGAGATCGGTCTGGTAATTATTCAATCTTTCAAGCATGCCATTGATGTCGCCGGCTAAATGGGATATTTCATCACGTCCTTCGATCGTGACGGCGCTAGCCTGGCCGGCGCTTTGGCCAACTTCACTCACCTGTTGGCCGAGACGGAATATGCGAGATATCACGAATCTCTCAAGAGGTAGATAAGCCGCCAGGCAGAGCATCACACCCATAACAACGATGGATATGAACAGGTAAAAAATGGTTTTGTCCCCTTGCTGCTGGACCGATCGGGGTTCGTCTACCTGCAGTACAAAAGCAGGCTGGCCCCTGATATCCCGAATGATCGTATAGGCCGCAATATTCCCGGATTCCATCGAATTTACATACACAGGTTTTTGATCGGTTATCTCCGCGCAGGCCTGCTGCAGGTCAGCCGCCTCAGGGTTTTCCAGGCATTCGACACGAGTAGACAGCTTTGTGATGGAAGCCATGCCCTCTATCTGGGATGTGTTCAAAAAGCACCCAAAGACGAGGGCGCCGCGAACCGGTCCAGGCGTTCCGGAGTTTGGCAGGATTGGTACCGACGCTATCATCACCGGGCCCTCGGGAAGCATGACTACCCCTTTGGTAGTCTGTTCATTATCCAGCTGGGTGATCTGCCTGTCATTTGCCAGGGCCAGAATACTTTCGGACACGGGTATTTCTTCCCTGGTATTCAGGTCTACGGCTTTGGCGAAAACAACCTGCCCGTCATTGTTCGTGTACAGCATGAAGTTCAGCTGGTTGTTATTAAAGCTGTCGTTTACCTCCAGGTTGCTCTGGATGTAATCCTCGTTGCCATCGACAATAAACTGGTAAGTGTCATCCCAGATTGCCCAGTCACGGTCGAGCGCCTCCATACTGTCGATCTTGGCCTGAAGCGTATCCACGGCCCGGCTCATATTCCTCTGCATCTCCTCATTCTCCAGATTGGAAAAGCCTTTTTTGACAATGAATAAGGAGACAGCCAGAACAGCGACAATCGCAAGCAGGAATGTCACCAGAAGTATCAGCAGCGTCTTTTTTCGTAAACTCACAACCGGTCCCTCCCGTTAGCCGTCAAAAAACTCATGAACACGTTACCCGATAAAGTGGATAAACAATCAGTTTATCGCCCTGACCCCGGCTCACATTCCCCTAAAAGTAGACATAAAAGAGGCGCCCTCCAGGAGGGCACCTCTCAATTTCCGCTGATAAACAGAACTTCCTACCCTCCCGCAACCGCCGGAACAATGCTGATCTCCGCCCCGTCGGCGACTTCTGTCTCCACCGCCTCGGCGATGCCCGGGTTCAGGTTCTCCAGTTCCAGGTACTGAATTTGGGTTGCGAGATCCTTGAAAATTAAATAAAGAAAAGGCCGCCCAGCCAGACGGCAAACGAAAGTTCTGCTGTACAGCTAAAAACTGGTGCCGAAGGTGGGAATCGAACCCACACCGGGGGTGACCCCGACCGGATTTTGAGTACGGCATGTGGGATATTTTGCTTCTCACAGCCTGTTCGGGGGGATGATTAACTATCCGAATATAGCTCCAGAGCCTTCCGAGGTATCTTCGAGGCTTTCTATGTTTTTGATGCGGCCCGAGATACCAATTCGTTGATGGTAGTTACTCCTGCATCCCTGGAAGTCCCTGGAAGTAATCAAACCATGTACCACCGAGTGTATCGCCCGCGTTTTTGACCTTCAGAGTGGGAAAATGGGCGCGAAAGCCCGATATTCCGCGAACCCGCTTGTAGAACGAAGAAAGACTGGTGTCGGAGGGGGGACTTGAACCCCCATGAGCCATTGGCTCACTAGGCCCTCAACCTAGCGCGTCTACCAAATTCCGCCACTCCGACAGGAGCTGGCTGTACGGGCGCCAACTTTGCGAGGAATTCTTTCAAAAAATGACAATCGTGCGCACCTGACAGCAATGGCCGCGATAGCGGCCGCTTAAGGATTATAGGCAAAGAGGCCTCAGCGGGCAAGAAAGGCCTGGCGGGATACTTCTGGTCTCACGGCGTTGTTGGAGGCCATGGAAGGATGTTCCCCCTCCGGAAGGGAATATTCGTTAATGGGCAGACTCTGGAAACTGATATTGCGGGCGCGGGCTGACGGCTGCACGGGGCTCGCTTCCATGCTCGCCTATAATTTCTTCCTCGCTGTGATGGGAGTTCTGATCCTGACCGTTGCGACGCTCGCTTACCTGCCTGTGGAGAACCTGGGGCAGACGATCGTCGACCAGCTGCGGGATGTGTTGCCGTCCGATGCCTTAAGCCTGATAGACAGGACACTCGAGCGCACTATCAACCGGGGACGCCTGCCCATCTTCCTGATCAGCCTGTTTGGTACGCTATATGTCATGAGCAACGGCTACCTGGGACTGATCACCTCCCTCAATCGTATCTACCGGCTGCAGGAGAGACGCCACTGGCTGAAGGTGCGCCTGCGGGCGCTGATCATGAGTATGGTGGCCGCCGGTTTCATCCTTTCCGCATTCACGATGGTGATCGTGGCCCCCTCGGTAGCCGATGCGCTCTCCGGGTACAGGGGCATCGCTGATACCGTTTCCCTGGCGGTAGACTGGATGCGATGGCCGGTCATCATCCTGCTGGCTGTGGCAGGTGTTGAGACGACTTACCGCTACGGGCCTGCTGGCGGCCCTATCTGGCGCTTTCTCACTCCGGGCACATTGCTGGCTGCGGGCGCGTGGTTGCTCTCGACGCTTGCTTTCGGCTTTTACGTAAACCGTTTCGGCACTTATCAAAACGTCTATGGAACGCTGGGCGCGGTCATCGTACTGCTGACCTGGATGTGGATCAGCGCCATCCTGGTGCTTATCGGGGCGGAAGTGAACATGATGATGCGTGGCGGTGCCAGGATGAGACTTGAGGCGCCGGAACAGATCAAGGGAAAGGCGCCGGACGTTTAAGAAAGCCCCCCGGGCTGGTACAATATCAGTGCAAGCCGAGCGGCCGCCCCGCCATGAGATTTGGGCTCCCGTTTAGGGCGGAGGTTCATTTTGGCGGGGAGGAAAGTCCGGACACCAAAGAGCAGGGTGCTGGCTAACGACCAGTCGGGGAAACCCGCAGGCAAGTGCCACAGAAAGTAAACCGCCTGCTCGGCGGCGTGGGGCGCCGGCTTCGGCTGGAGCTTCGCGGCGCTGGTGGGTAAGGGTGAAAAGGTGCGGTAAGAGCGCACCGGAGGCGTGGTGACACGTCTGCCAGGTAAACCCCACCCGGTGCAAGGCCAAATAGGAGGGCGTTACGGGTTGCTCGCCCGGCCCTCGGGTAGGCCGCACGAGGAGCGCGGTGACGCGCTTCCCAGATAGATGGTCGCATAGAACAGAATCCGGCTTACAGGCTTGCTAACCCGGGGGTCCCTTTCGAGAGGCTCCCGGTATTTTTTTGCCATCCTTCTTTACCGCAGCCCGGCCGCGGGTTAGAATCAGCGAAATTCATTCAGTCATCGGGAGGCGACTTGTCAGAGAAAGATGTGGCCAAGGAAGGCGTCAGGCGGGTCGACAGGAACAGGTCAGGCAGGAATAAATCGAGGCGCTCACAAAAAAAGCGCGGTATCAGGAAATGGCTGAGCAGCCCCTGGTTCTGGTTCGCCCTGGCCGCCATCATTGCTCTGGCCGCCGCGGCCGGTTTCCTGGTGATGAAATCGAGGGACGGGTCGGCATCCGCATCTGAAAACTCCACACCAGTAGCTGAATCAGGTACCGACACGCAGACTTCAACCGGTGAAGTGCCTCTTGCCAGCGCAACCGAGCAGATAGTCGCGTCCATGTCTCTGGAGGAGAAGATCGGCCAGATGATGCTGGTCGGCTTCGAAGGCCTGCAGCCGGATGCGGCTATAACCAGCGCCATCCAGGATAAGCACATCGGCGGCGTGATCCTTTTCGGGCGCAACATCGAATCACACGAACAGGTGGCTGCCACAAACGCCGCGCTGCAGACACTGGCGGCGCAGGCAAAGCAGCCGGCCAAGCTGATGATCGCTATCGACCAGGAGGGCGGATCAACCCGGCGCTTTACTGATATAGGACCGTATTATTCCGAGCCGATGATCGGCGAGATGGGCGGCGAGGCGGCCGCGGCTGCAGCTCAGCAGCAGGCTTCTTCGGCTGCACGGGATCTCAAGAAGCTGGGCTTCAACACCAACCTGGCGCCGGTCATCGATGTAAGCGATGGCTGGGGTTCGATCATGGACGGGCGCAGTTTTGGTTCCGACTCTGAATTGGTCACGGAACTGGGCGGCATGGCGGTGCGCGGATACAACAACGCCACTACTATCTCCTGTCCCAAGCATTTCCCCGGGCATGGTTCCGCTGATGGTGATTCGGAAGAGGCGTTGCCTACGGTCGACCTGAGCCTTGAAGGCATCGAAGCGAGCGAACTTCCACCGTTCAAGAAAGTCATCGAGGAGGGCGCGCCGATGATCATGGTCGCGCACGTGAATGTGCCGGCTCTGGACGCGACGGGCACGCCTGCCTCGATGTCGAAGACGATCGTGTCTGACCTGTTACGCAAGAATCTCGCGTTTCCCGGCGTCATCATCACCGATGACCTGGAGATGGGCGCGATTACCGGGAGCATGAGCGTGGGAGACGCAGCCGTGAACGCAGTCGCTGCCGGTAACGACATGATCATCGTGGGGCACACCGCGGCCAACCAGCTGGAAGCCCACGACTCGATGCTGGCGGCGGTGAAAGCGGGGAAACTGAAGGAAGAAGACATCAACAAGTCGGTGACCCGCATCATCGACATGAAGAAGAAATACAGGCTGGAGAAACAGGCGTAGGAGAGGCGGGCGAGGCGAGCGAGAATCAGGTGCGTGAACCAGCTGCCGGTACCCTGGTCATAATTACCAGGGATTACCTTCCCCGTCAACCCTTTCGATCCGGTTTTCCGTCCGGCGGAGGATGAAGACCGTGCTGTTGTTGTCGTTGGCCGTGATCTTCATCTCGTAGGTTCGGGCGGTGCCACTCACCAGCTCTATTTTCGGGTTAAGATGGACGTCCGTGGTTTTCAGCTCTGCCGTCGTAGCGGCGTATCTCTCGTTTTCCACATAATAGGTTTCCTGTGCCATCTGGGCGTTGCGCAGCTGCGCCTGGGCTGCCAGCACCGCGGCGCGATCCTGGGGAGTGCTGGAAGTAGGTGAAGTTGCGGCAGAACCGGTTGCCGTGGGGGTGTCTGCTGTGTCGCCACAGCCGATTCCCGGCAGCAGCGCAAGAACAAAAAGACCGGCCGCAATCGCGGCTGTCAGTAAAGTGGATATCTTCGTCTGGCCAATTTTCCCTGTTGCGTTCAAATCAACCACCTCCATGTTACCGAATTCGCCATCAGCGCCGGTATTCCTGATGCAATCCATAAAACTACGACTTTTTACAATTAAGAATCATACTTTGGGATGATAAAGTAATTCCTCTCTTTGATTAAACTTGAATGAAGGGGGCGCCCCTAATTCGACCGCGTGTTGCCTGACTGGTTTTCTGGTATGGCAATTCCTACCGTGCGCGGGAGACTTGAGGCGCCCCTTTTTAATTACTGGCTCTGGGGCCAGTTTGTGGGCTGCAGGTCCAGGTAACTTGGGGTAGGTAACTTAGGGCGTAAGGGGATGCAAGTGCAGGTCTAGGTAACCGCACCGGGAGTCTCGCTGCCCTCCGCGGCTTTTGGTCCGGCGCTCAGATGGTCAAGGTACATCACGAATGCAACTATAATCGCGGTTAGCACTACCGCTACCAGGAGCGGCTTGACGCCCAGAACTTCTGGCAGGCTTTTGGGGCCGTAGTTGAGTGGCTGCACCAGGTTCGGTTCGATCCAGTCCCATGTCAGCGCCAGAGCCAGCGCGCCCACAAGTCCGCCAAATACGGTTATGGCGGCGTCGGTCTTGCCTTCACCCATGGCGACCAGCGATGTACCCGGGCAATAACCGCTCACTGCCCAGCCCACACCGAAAATCAATCCGCCGACTGTTATGCCGACCAGGTAGAGCGGTGCTATTCCGATATGCACGGTCCCAAAGGACTCAGTCACATAAATACCCAGGGATCCCACTGCCACGGCCAGGAAAAAGAATTTCATGATTGTCAGGTCCTTGAGCCGGAGCATGTTGACGATCAGCGCGTAGCTCGACGCGCCTACTCTCTGCAGGATGGCTCCGAAGGCAATTCCCGTGAGCAGGCCGAAGATGATCGCCCTGGCGTCACTGCCACCTACGATACCCACGGAATCGCTGGCTGTTTGAGCTATTGTGATAAAGGTGCCGCTCATGACGCCTTCTTTCTATAGAGGAGCATCGCGGTCGGTATAGCCGAGGCGAAGATTGCGGCGCCGAACAGGAACCCGGCGATGGAAAGCTGGGCTACGCCACTGAGGACCAGGCCGCTGGTGCAGCCGCCGGCGATGCGGGCGCCGAACAGCAGCAGAAAACCGCCGACAAAAGCGGCGGCGAAGCGTTTGGGTTTGCTATCGCCGAAGCGGCTCTTCCATAGCTGCGGCACTGAGCGGGTGTTGATGGTCCCGGTAAGCAATGCAGCCAGAAAACCGCCGATCACCATGCCGAGGGCGACCATGAGCAACCAGTCCGCCCGGCTGGGCATCTGGCTGAGATAAGAATTGGTAGAGGCAAGGTCCGTGCCGAACAGGCGCAATAAAAACCCGTCGACCACAACGTAGTTTCTCGACGCTCCCAGCGCTCCATAGGTCGCCACGGCGAAAGTGTTGAGCAGACCCAGCAGGATGCCGCCGACTATCCAGTTGAGCCGTTTTTTTGATGGATGACCCTGTTCTGCAAGTTCCATGGGTGCCTCCCTTCCGGTCTTATATTGGTACGCTAAAATCTTACGCTAAAATCCATATATATTAGACTAGCCGAAGACTAAAAGGATTCACAGACTTGATGTGGATGATTTACTCTCAGGCGGCGCTCTCACTTCTTTAGGGCGGAAATCACGGCTTCTGTGAAAGCCGGGATATCCCCGGGCATCCTTGATGTTATCAGGTTGCCGTCGACCACCACCGCCCTGTTCACAAATCTGGCGCCCGCTTTTTTGACCTCGGGGCTGACTGTGTAAAAGCTGGTGGCGGTGCGTCCCGCCAGGAGCCCTGCGGAAACGAGAACCTGCGGACCGTGGCAGATGGCAGCCAGCGGCTTGTGCTCCTTGTCGATCTCACGGGTGAAATCAAGGACGCGCTCATCAAGCCGCAGCAACGCTGGCCCCCTGCCGCCGGGAATCACCAGAGCATCGAAGTCTTCAGGGCTGACTTCATCGATGGTCGCATCCGCATTGACTATGGTGCCGCGTTTGCCAGTGACACCCGACTTGTCTTCGCCGTTCATGCCTATCAGAGTAACCGCGCCGCCAGCTTGTCTCAATGACTCTACGGGATCTGTCAACTCGGCATCCTCAAACCCTGACGCCAGCAGCACAGCGA
>JAUSDE010000018.1 GCA_030650885.1 Thermoleophilia bacterium | reverse complement strand
ATATCGCGCAGGAAGTGTACCGCTCCGATGAAGCTATTCTGATTGTCATAGACAGTGTCCACAACTACTTCCAATATGGATCCATCTCCGGTCTCCTGTTCTCCTCTCGAAGTAGTCGACGACTCGCAGGCCTGCCGCATCAGACAGGAGGATGGAATATCGCTGGTCTGGTGTAGCACCTCACTACAGCGCCGGCCTACAAGATCTTCAACCTTACCTCCCAGCATGGCTGCGGCAGTGCTGTTTAACCGGGTGATGATGTGGTCCCGGCTGACCATCACGATTCCCTCGCTGGCCGAATCAAAGGTAGTCTCCCATTCCGTCTTGGCGCGCGAGATATCCTCAAACAATCTCTGGTTATCGAGTGACAGGGCCAGCTGGTCGACGATAGGCTGCAACGTCCGGACATTATTTTCGTCATATACGTCTGTTCTAATACATGCCAGGTTGAGACTTCCCATGGACATGCCCTTGACTATTAATGGCATGTTGAGCTGCGATTTCATTCCTTCTTCGACCAGAAGTGGTTGTTCATCAAAACGCATATCTTTTTCGATGTCGCCCGTTATGAAAGGCTTCTGGTTCAATGCCACCCAGCTTGCGGCAGTATTGGTGCTTAACAAGGTGTTGTCCTTCCCAGTAAGCCCCAGCGGCCTGTTGGATGAGGGCGTGACCACTTTCTGTTTATTGCCGGCCTCGATTACAATGCTGATGCGATCGAATTCCACCAGCCCATGCATTAGATCTACGACCTCGTCGATGCTTTCCTCGATCTTGAAGCCCGAAGCCAGTGTGCCCGCTATTTGAGTCTTTATCCGCTCCTGGTCGGCATACTCCACGGTTTTTTCGAGCAGCTTGGCATTGTCCATCGCCATGCCCACCTTGATCCCGATCATGCTCAACAACTGTTTATCATCAGCAGTAAATGCATCGGACTCTGCAGCTACCAGCGAGATGACTCCTACAATTTCCTTATTTACCTTCAAAGGCGCTCCGACATATGAATGGAAACCAGCATCGACCGCCAACCGGGCCGCGGCACCAAGCTGATCCAGGTTATTTTCGAGAACGCTTCCGCCCGACTCGATCACATGTCCCGGGCATCCGGTCCCTTGCGGCAATATCGCGAGAAGGTCCCGGAAGGAGTCTTCAATTCCCTGTGTGGCGACTAGTATCATTTCATTGCTGCCTGATGCAACGGTATGAATAAAACCCGCATCGGCCACAGTGCCGCCAACCATGCTGGCAAGTGAAGCGTCTAAAATCGTGTCCAGCTCAAGGGAGCCGGCTGCAGCCCGGCTGACGCCGTTCAACACTGCAAGCTGAGCGGCACTTTGCTCCGCATCTTCTTTGGCTCGCCGCAGATCAGAGACATCGTGCAACACAATAGTCTTGCCTTCCTCCTGACCGTAGTTGTCAAGAATGGGTACGGCCTGGCCGCTGAAGCTCACGCCGTTTATTTCCTGCTCGAAACGAATCACGGCATTTGTAAGGAATACATCACAGCGCTCGCACGCGTCGCGCTTTTCCCTGAAAGTTCCCTGAATCTGGTTGTAGCAGAATGTGCCGCACTGCAGCCAGCAACGGCGATCCCTGCTTCCATGTGAAGGACAGTCAGACTTTGCGCAGTTCTTGGCCTCCCAGCAGTTCACCATTTCGGACTCGACGATTTTAGCAGTGAGGACCGCCTGCAGATCGGGTATCCCGATATTTGTGGTCCATTCCAGATCTTTCGCCGTTCTGCCCAGAGCCCTTTCCGCGGCCGGATTTACCGAGACGATTACACCTCCACGATCCACAACGATGATTCCGTCACCGATGCTCTGGTGGATCGATCGGATGCGCGCTTTTTCGTTTACGAGCTGACTGGTCTGGCGCTCCAGCGAGTCGGCCATGTCATTAAAGATGCTTCCGAAGTCCGCCAGCTCGTCGCGCCCCTTGATTTCGACTCGCTGAGAAAGATCTCCCCGGGCGATCTGCAGAGAAACCTCAGTCACCTTTTGCAACGGCAGCACCAGTTTGCGGGTAGAATAGGCCGCCACCCCAAGTCCAAGCGCCACAAATAGGAAGATACTACCCCACATCATCTCAGAGGCCCATTCCCGGGATTCAACCTGATTCAATAAAATCACGCCCCGGTTCTCTTCAAACGATACATTGGTATCTGCGCTGATATCCATCATGCGCTCGTAAATCTGCTGGACCTCGATTTCGGCGAGTTCGATCGAGGTTATGTCGGGCTCCGGCATTTGTACGGCGGGGATAATCCGGTTGCTTACGACCTCGTGGCTCTTCACTTGAAGATCCATCAACTCTCTAATCTGTGGCGCCTCATCAGCCTCCAGGGGATCTGTGGCCAATTCCCTTTCTTCGTTTTTCGATAGTTCATCGATTTTCGCCTGGGCTATCTCATAAGATGTCTGATAACTGGCTATCGCGGAGGCCCTGCGTTCAAATATCATTTCGTATACTGCAATCTGTTCTCCCCGCAGATTGATAACCATATCGTGCAGGGTGTGGGTTGCCCAGTCTTCATTCTCGACTTTTGCCTGGGCTTGATCAGCGGCTGCTTCGATGCGGAATGCGAAAAACAGGGGGATTGTGAACAGGGCGAGCACCAGCAGTATCGGAAGCGCGATCTTGCGTCCCAGCCTGGTGCTAAAAACACTTGCCAGCTCAAGAAATGATTTCTTGACCCTGCTCATAAGTCAGGAAGACTCCGTGTGAGGGAAAGCCGAGAAGAAGAACAGTTAAACGCCTCATGCCGGCCGCCCGATGGCCATTGCCCTATATGGAATGGTTATCGACCCGGTTCGGGAGAGCTTGAAGTATAATTTCCATGCAGTGAAGCCTTGCGAATAAGCGGCTTTCTGGAAACCTCAGGACCTGATCTGTCCTTTTCCTCTGATGATGTATTTCGAGCCAGTCATTTCTTCGATACCCATAGGCCCGCGCGGATAAACCCGGTCCGTGTTTATACCGCTCGCCGGGCCGATGCCGAAAGGCAGGCCGTCGGTGAGGCGGGTAGAGGCGTTCCAGTAAGTGGCGGCGCTGTCGATTAGCGCCAGGAAGCGTTCGGCGGCAGCGGCGTCGTCGGTGACTATGGCATCGGCAAGACCCGAGTGGTAACGGCGGATATGGCTGATGGCTTCATCAAAATCAGTGACGACTTTCAGGGAGAGGACGAGGTCGAGATACTCCGTGTCCCAGTCTTCTTCAGTGGCGGGCTTCCATTCGGGCACGATGGCGCGGGCTTTTTCGTCGGCCCGGACTTCGACTCCGGCTACGGCCAGACGCTCGGCCAGTGCCGGTAGAACCGCTCTGGCAGCCGCCTCATCCACCAGCGCTGTCTCTGCCGAATTGCAGGTGCTGGGACGGTTGGCCTTGGCGTTCTCAATGATATCGACGGCCATTTGAACGTCAGCGCTTTCTTCCACATATATATGGCATAAACCGCGGTAGTGCTTCATTACCGGTATGCGCGATTTCTCAGTAACCGCCTCGATCAGGCGGTGGCTACCCCTGGCGATGATCAGATCGATGAGCCCAGCGAGACCCAACAGCTCGTCTACGGCCGAGCGGTCCGTAGTCTCGATGAACTGAATTGCTCCCTGTGGCATCCCGGCTCTGGAACCCGCTTCGGACATCAGGCGGGCAAGGACCCGGTTGGAATGGATCGCTTCCGTCCCCCCGCGCAAAATGATGCAATTTCCAGCCTTTATACAGAGCCCAGCGGTATCAGTGGTTACGTTGGGCCTTGCTTCGTAAATGATGCCGATGATGCCGATGGGAGTGCGCACACGAGCCATCTCCATACCGTTGGTAGCGGTCCACTGCTTGATCACAGTGCCTACGGGATCATCGAGAGCGGCGACCTCGCGCAGGTTGCTGGCCATAAGCTCGACTCGGCCCCGGTCGAGCAACAGACGATCGAGCATGGCCGGGGTCAGTCCCTTGGCCTTGCCTGCTCCGAGGTCCTTGGCGTTTGCTTCCTCGATCTCAGAAAGGCCGGATTCGAGGGCGTCCGCCATCGCCAGCAGGGCGCCGTTCTTCATTTCTGTGGGCAGCACCGAGAGCTCGTGGGAAGCGAGCCGGGCTGCTTCTGCTTTTTCCTTGACTGTCATCATTTTCTTCGCGGGCTAAATCTTGATATTCTTGTACCCGCATCGTCGTGTTTAGTTAGCCGTAAGCC
Organism: Thermoleophilia bacterium; assembly: GCA_030650885.1. Taxonomy (GTDB): domain Bacteria; phylum Actinomycetota; class Thermoleophilia; order BMS3ABIN01; family BMS3ABIN01; genus JACRMB01. Next base: position 821 of record JAUSDE010000018.1, on the reverse strand, counting down.
CGCATATTATATACAAATAATGGCGGCGGCGATGCTCATTGAGGCTCGAGCGCCGGGTGCGAAGTCTGTTCGTGACCGCGCAGGCCAGAATATTCCAGGCAAATCGAAAAGGGAGAAGCGTGATGGAAAGCAGTGAAGTAATAATTCCACTAGATGTTCCTGTCGCTAAACGGGAAGAGTACCTCGAGAACTTCAATATGATGACCAAGGGGACTGGCCGGTTGATGCTTTTTGCCGGTGACCAGAAGGTCGAGCACCTTAACAAGGACTTCGTAGGTAAATACGAGCTGGGCCAGATTCCTGCTGACGACGCGGATCCCGAGCATATGTTCCGCATCGCCAGCAAGGGCACAATCGGCGTTTTCGCCACCCAGATCGGCATGGTCGCCCGTTATGGCGCGGATTATATGAATGTCCCGTATCTTGTCAAACTCAACTCCAAGACCAACCTGGTAAAGACGTCGACTCTTGATCCGTTCAGCAACCTCTGGCTTGATGTGGACGCGGTCGCCCGCTTTAAGGAAGACTCAGGTCTGAAGATCCCGGCAGTCGGTTATACCATCTACCTGGGAAGTACTTTTGAACCGCAGATGCTCGAGCAGGCGGCAAAGCTGGTAAACGATGCCCACCGACACGGCATGCTGACCGTTTTATGGATCTACCCCCGCGGCAAGGACGTTGCCGATGAGATGGATCCACACCTGATCGCCGGTGCAACCGGTGTCGCCCTCACGCTCGGCTCAGACTTTGTCAAAGTGAACTATCCAAAAGCCGAAGGCCAGGAATCCAGTGAGATCTTCAAGGAAGCCGTTGCCGCAGCC
>JAUSDE010000015.1 GCA_030650885.1 Thermoleophilia bacterium | reverse complement strand
CGGCGAAGTCCGGGCCGCCAGGGCTCGAGATTCGCCCGTCCCTGGCGGAGGTCCGCGACCTCGGCAAACAGTACAACCTGATACCTGTCTACCACAGTTTCATCTCTGATCTGGAGACGCCGGTGTCCGCGTTCCTGAAACTGGGGGCCCAGAAGAATTCGTATCTCTTAGAGAGCGCCGAACAGGGCGAACGCATCGGCCGCTATTCTTTTCTGGGATGTGACCCACGGGCGATAGTCACCTTTGAGGACGGCGAACTGAAGATCCGCGAGGGCGACGACGAGACCGTGCAAGCCTGCGACGATCCCTTCGACGCGATCTCCGATTACATGTCGCGTTACAACGCGCCGGAGTTCGAGGAGCTGCCGCCCTTCATCGGCGGCGCCGTTGGGCTTTTCGGTTACGACCTGGTGCGCTGGGCCGAGGAGCTGCCGCCGGCGAACCCGGATACCCTGGGTCTGCCAGACATGGCTTTCCTGATCTCGGACTCGACCGTTATCTTTGATCACCTCAAGCACACGATCTATGTGCTTGCCAATGTGATGGTCGAGGAGGGCGCGGATATTTCGGCAGCGTATGAGGCTGCCTGTGACCGGGTGCGTAAACTCAAGGAGTTGTTATCACAGCCGTTGCCGCAACCGGTGAGCCACCCGCGCGGGCCGCTGGCCGAGCCGACATCCAATTTCAAGCGCGAAGATTTCGAGTCGGCGGTTTCGCAGGTCAAGGAATACATATTCGCCGGTGACAGCTTTCAGACTGTTCCTTCGCAGCGCTTTCAGGTTGACGTCGACGTTTCTCCTTTTGGCATCTACCGCGGCCTGCGCACAGTCAATCCTTCCCCATACATGTATTACATAGCTTTCGATGATTTTTCCCTGGTGGGTTCCTCGCCAGAGCCGCTGATAAAGGTAGACCATGGCTGGGTGGAGACTCGCCCCATCGCAGGAACACGTCCGCGCGGTGCCACGCCCGATGAGGACAAGAAGCTGGCCGAGGACCTGCTCGCCGACGAGAAGGAGCGCGCCGAGCACATAATGCTGGTGGACCTGGGCCGCAATGACCTGGGCCGCGTCTGCGTTCCCGGAACGGTCGAGGTGGTCGACCTGATGCGCATCGAATATTATTCCCATGTCATGCACATCGTCTCGGTCGTGGTCGGGAAACTTCGCGAAGGCATGAAGGCAACCGATGCCCTCAAGGCGGCTTTTCCCGCGGGGACCGTTTCCGGCGCGCCCAAGATCCGCTCGATGGAGATCATCAACGAGCTGGAGCCGGTCAAGCGCGGTTCGTACGCCGGGGCCATCGGCTACCTGAGTTTTCAACAGGGCGAGCTGGACACGTGCATCTGCATCCGCACTATCGTGGTCAAGGACGGTGTCGCCTACGTGCAGGCTGGTGGCGGCGTGGTCGCCGACTCAGTGCCGGCGCTGGAGTATGAGGAGACGCGGAATAAGGCCCGGGCGCTGTTTACCGCCATCGAGCTGGCCCAGGGGCAGGAGGAGTGGGAATGAGCTTCGATGGAACCCGCCCGGCCAACGGAAAGGAGCGCCGCTGATGGCGCGCGTGCTGATTGTCGACAACTACGATTCTTTCACATATAACCTGGTTCAGTTCCTCGGCGAGCTGGGCGCGGAGATCGAGGTGCACCGTAACGACCGCATCACGGTTGCGGAGATCGCCGAGAAAGAGCCGACCCATGTTGTTATATCTCCGGGGCCGTGCACTCCCAATGAGGCTGGCATATCCATGGAAGTTGTGAAGGAGCTGGGCGGCAAGGTGCCGCTGCTTGGCGTCTGCCTTGGGCACCAGTCGATAGGGCAGGTTTTCGGCGGGAAGATATTGAGGGGCGAGGCGCCGGTTCATGGCAAGACTTCCGCGGTGATTCACGATGGCAAGACGATTTTCAAGGGTGTCGAGAATCCGTTCACTGCGACGCGGTATCACTCACTCATTCTGGCGCAGCCGATTCCCGAAGAACTGGAGCTGTCAGCCTGGACTGAGGATGGCGTGGTCATGGCGGTACGGCACAAAACGCTGCCGGCGCTCGAAGGGGTACAGTTTCATCCGGAGAGTATTCTTACGGCGCCGGGGAAGCAGATTCTGGGGAATTTTCTGTCAATGAAGTAGAAGGTGAGAATGCTGCTTTCGTTGCACAGCATACAAACGGAAATTGAAAGCTTATTCAATGACAGAATGCTCAATATTCTTCTCGTAGCCGTCTTCGTCATTGTCACAGCGGTTTGGATCGGCTCGATATATCTCTTCGTCTGGGTATCAAAAGCATCTATGCCAAAAAAACAACGAGTGCTTCACTACCTGGCTATCTTCATCAAGAACTACATTTTTGAGAAATATCCTGAAGATGAGACGGATCCTGAGATTAAGAAAACGAAGGTAAAAAAATACAACAAAATGACCAGGGAGTATATATCGAAGTTCTATGGTGCATCATTAGCTATCGTAATCGGTACCATTATAATGCTCGTTAGATTTGACATTATCGTAACTTTGTACATGATACTAATAATTTTACCTCTAGCCCTCTTAAACATTTTGCATTTCAACATGTTCTTATTTGTATCAATGCAGGTAGAGCTTGATCACAACTTAAGGCTCAAGCCGATTCAGCTATTCTGGATTGATAAGACACTCATATGTGATGAGCCACGGGAAAATGTGTAAATAATTTACTTGCAAGGAGCCCAACTAACACCATGCCAAACGACATCCTCACATACGCCATAGACCGCCTGGCCGACGGCATCGACCTCACCGAGGCCGAGGCCGAGTCGGTGCTGGAACAGATCATGTCCGGCAACGCCAGCGAGGTGCAGACCGCCGGCTTCCTGACCGCCCTGCGTTCCAAGGGCGAGACAGTAGAGGAGATAGTCGGCCTGGCCCGCACTATGCGGCGTTTCTCCCTTCGGGTCGATGTGCAGGGAGTGAACCTGGTGGATACCTGCGGCACCGGCGGCGACAAGTCTGGCACTTTCAATATATCCACTACAGCGGCGTTTGTAGTCGCAGGCGCCGAGGGGCAGGTGGCCAAGCACGGCAACCGCAGCGCCACCAGCCAGTGCGGTAGCGCCGACGTGCTCGAGGCGCTGGGCGCCAACCTCAACCTTCCCGCCGAGGATGTCTCCCGATGCATCAGCGATGTTGGCATCGGCTTCATGTTCGCGCCGCTGCATCACGAGGCCATGAAGCATGTCGTGCCCGTGCGTCGGGAGCTGGGCATACGCACCATATTTAATTTTTTAGGTCCGCTCACTAATCCCGCTGGCGCCAAATTCCAGCTGATCGGGGTCTCCGACGGAACTTATGTGGAAGTCATAGCCTGGGCGCTCAAGGAGCTTGGTTGCCGCCGCGGCCTGGTTGTGCACGGTTCCGACGGGCTGGACGAGATCACTATTACCGGACCAACCGATATCGCCGAGATCCGTGAAGACTCCGGTGAGATCGACCTATATACGATCACGCCCGAAGATTTTGGCTTCGAGCGCGTGGATTCGGGAGATATGCTCAGGGGTGGCACTGCCAAGAAGAACGCGGAGATACTGAAGAGCATCCTCGGCGGCGAGCAGGGGGTGCGTCGCGATATCGTGCTCCTTAATGCCGGCGCCGCGCTCTATGCAGTCGGGGTCGCGGAAAGCATTGAGACCGGGATCGCCCTGGCGGCTGAGAGCATCGACAGTGGTGTAGCTGCAGCCAAGCTGGAGGCGTTCATCGCAGCTACGGCAGGAAAGGCGTAGGTGGCAGGCTTCCTCGAGAAGATACTGGCTTCGACCCGCGAAGACCTGGAAGAGCGCAAACGTCAGACCCCGCTGGAGCTGCTGCGCAAAACTGTGAAAGAACAGGTTACGCAGTCAGCTGCCGGCTCTGGGGAGAAGCGCTCGCTGGCAGCGTCAGTCGGCCGCTCGGGCATCTCAGTCATCGCCGAGGTCAAACGGGCATCGCCATCCAAGGGCGACATCCGTCCTGATCTCGATGTCACTGAGATCGTCAAAGCCTACGAGCAGGCCGGAGCCGCAGCGATCTCAGTGCTCACTGAACCAAGGTACTTCAAGGGCAGCCTGTATGACCTGGCCACGGCTCGCAAGACTCTGACCTCGCCCGTCCCCATCCTTAGAAAAGATTTCGTCGTCGATCCCTACCAGATCTGGGAAGCGGCGGCTGCTGGTGCTGACGCCGTTCTGCTTATAGTAGCTGCGCTCACAGCCGACGAACTGGATTCCTTCCAGAAAGAGGCTGCAGAAGCCGGCCTCGAGTGCCTGGTAGAGACCCACGATCCTGAAGAACTCAAGACAGCACTGGCCTCAGGCGCCAGTCTTATCGGCATAAATAACCGCAATTTGCGAACTTTTGAGGTAAGCCTGCAAACGACCCTGGATATGATAGGATTGGTTCCCGATGGGGTCCTGGTGGTCAGTGAGAGCGGCATCGCCACCAGCGCCGACGTCTCCCGGCTTGCCGAGGCAGGCGTGGACGCGGTTCTCGTCGGTGAGACCCTCATGCGCAGCGCCGACCCGGGGGCCGGGCTGCGACAGCTCCTGTCCTGACGAAAGTCGTGTATTTGCACGCCATTAGGCAGGTTTGAGCGCAATTAATGCGGGGGAGAAAAATTTTCATCGCATCCAGCAGGCATAAAAGAACATAGCCGGCCTAAAGATATGAGAGCCGCCGGCCGTTAAGGGGTGTAATTTTGGCGATAGCAGCCGTTTGCACGAGAGACATATGACGATGAGGCTTTCTTTAACCGCAGATGATGCTATAAAGGAAAAGCAGGCACCCCTGTCGAATTTTATCCCCAGCCTTTCAGGGCAAGGTTATTGCTGTCCTGACTTTCAATAAGGCGAGTTTCACCGAGCAACACTAAATATGCAGTCTGACAAAGACAAAGAACAGCAGCCGGGCCAGCCTCCCCAGCAGGACGCTGGCAGCGGCATGTCTCCGCCACAGCCGCCTACACCACCGACCCCGCCAAAGCAGAAAAAAGGCCTGTTCGGTTCCAAGCCTCCTAAGCCGGCACGCGAAAAGAAAGTGAAGCCGCCCAAACAGCCTCGGGAGAAGAAAGTCAAAAAGCCTCGCGAAAAAAAGGCCAAGGCACCTAAGGGTCCCAAAAAACCGATGTTCTCTTTTGGAAAGAAGAAGCCGAAGCAGGCACCGGTTCCACCGGTTGCTGCTGAAGCGGCGCCCATTGCCGAACCAGAAAAGAAAAGTTTGTTCGGCGGGGACAAGAAAGAACGTGCTCCCAAACCGGCCAGGACCAAAAAAGGAAAGAAGCCGAAGGCTCCCAAGGGGCAGAAAAAGCCATTATTCTCATTCGGCAAGAAAAAAGGCGCTCCCGTCGTCACCGCAGAAGCGCCTGAACGGCTGGGTCCACCGGGAGATCCGGGAGAGATGCCTGACGCCGCGGCTTCCAGCCCCAAGGGAATGTTCGGCAAAAAGGGGCCAAAGCAGCCAAAGACAAAGGAACCCAAGTCTGCCGGCGCCAAGAAGACAAAGTCGGCTGGAGGCTTCGGCGGCTCCAAGATGAGCGCTGTAGGTCTCGATCTCGGCCGTTCCTCCATGACCGCGGTTCGGCTCAAGTACCAGACTGGTGGCTCCATCTTGCTCCAGGCTGCCAATGATACGCTGCCGGAAGGGCTGATCCAGGAGGGCGAGGTCAGGGATGTGGAGGCGCTTTCTTTCGCAATCAAGGAATTCTGGAAGACACATAAGATCAAGGGCAAGAAAGTGGCGCTCGGCCTGGCGAATCAGAAGGTCGTGGTCAGGACGCTCGAGTTCCCGCTGCTGGATCCCAAAGAGCTCAGGAGCGCTATCGAATTTCAGGCACAGGACTACATCCCCATACCGATCGATGAAGCGGTTTTTGACTTCCATGTTCTCGGGCGGTTCACCGACGAAGAGGGGATCGAGAAGCAGAAGGTGCTTGTCGTCGCCGCGCAGAAAGTCATGGTCATGGATTTCATCAACGCCATCAAGGGCGCGAAACTCGGCATCGCCGGCGTCGACCTGCAGGCGTTTGCCCTGCTCAGGGCGCTTGCACCGGTCAGTTTCCTCGAACATGGCCCGGGTGACAGGGCGACCGCGATAGCCAACATCGGTTCGGACGTCACCAACCTGGTGGTCGATGTTGGGGGAGAGCCGCAATTCACACGCATCATCTCATTCGGCGGAGATAATTTCACCAAGGCCCTTCAGGATCTGCAGGGCATCTCGTTCGTGGAGGCAGAGAAACTCAAGGCCGGGGCAGGCCTTTCAGATCCGGCTACTAGGATTCTGGAAACTGAAGTCACCGAGATATTGCCGGAACCTGGTTTTTCGGCTGGAACTGGTCAGGGTTACGGGCCTGAACCAGGCGAGGGGCAGGAGCCGGGTATGGAACAGGGCAATGAAGCCGAGACCGGGCAGGGACCGGAATATGTGCCCGGACCAGAATTCAGGCCAGAGCCACCGCAACGCTTCCCTGGAGCGATATCACAGGACGAGCAATCTGTGCCCGAAGAACCCGATGGCAGCCCGTGGGCTGCCGGGCCTCCAGCCGAGGCTGAGTCTGAGCAGGAAATCCTGGCAAATGTGCAGAAAGCCCTGGAGTCGGTTGCCGATGCGCTTGCTGATGAGATCCGCCGCTCGCTTGACTATTACATGTCCCAGGAGCAGTCGGCGCCTATCGGCAGGCTTTTGATCAGCGGTGGCGGCGCAATGCTTAGGAACCTTGACTCTCACCTCGCGCAACTCTTTCCATTCTCAGTCGAGACGGGTAATCCCATGGTGCGCGTCAGCGAGAACAGGTCAGACCTGACCGACGAACAGGTCCAGGCCCTGGCGCCCCAGTTGACGATATCCATCGGTCTGGCGCTAGAGGACGAGGGGTAAGCGATGCCGAGAATCAATCTTGTACCACTCGAAGAGCAGCAGCGGGAATTACGCCGCCAGCTCTATATCATACCGGTCGCTGGTGCGCTCGTGCTGGCCGGCGTATTGGGCGGAACTTATTATTATTACAACAACCAGGTATCCAACGCTGAAACCCAGTTGCAGGATATCAAGAACAGCAATGCCAGCCTTCAGAAGCAGGTAAATGAGCTGAAGAAGTACGAGGAAGTAAAGAACAAGAAACAGGCCCAGCTGAACATAGTCACCGGACTTTACGGGCAGCGGGTCCGATGGTCGCGTACGCTCGGCGATATCGCTTTTGTGATACCCGATGATGTCTGGCTGATCTCTATCAAGGCCAGGGTGCCCGGCGTAGAGACCGCCGGGGCTGCATCTACAAGCTCGTCAGGATCGGCCAATATCAGGGATATAGAGATTGAAGGTTACACGAAAGGAATGCCTTCGGTGGCGGTATTGCTAATGCGTCTCGGACTGATTCCATCGATGACCGAGGTGACGCTTGTTAGCGCTGAGAAGGAAGACATGGCGTCGCAGATCGTGACTCATTTCAAGATTTCGGCGACGCTCAAGCAGACGGGCGAGATACAGGGTCCATCGGTGGCGCCGGTGACCGGCGAGGACGGACCGTCTTCGGTGACGCCCACGACCGGGACTTCGACAACGCCGACGACCGGATCGACGACGCCTACCGGCACGACACCAGGTACAACCGGAACCACAAGGTAACCCGAGGAGTTTAAGGTGAAGAAACGCGACATCGGCATATTGATAGGCCTCGGAGTAGTGGTGCTGCTGGTTGCATGGTATTTCCTGATCATCGGCCCCAAGAAGGACGAGGCGGCGGTCAAGACAGCCGAATACGAGACTGAGAAGAAAGGCTACGAAGAATCACGGGCCAAAGTACAGCGTATCGAGGAGGAGCGGTCAGCAGCGAAGCAGGCGGCTGGAGATCTGCTCAAACTCAACAAGCTGGTGCCCCCGGACAGCCAGGTGCCTTCCATGATCGT
>JAUSDE010000013.1 GCA_030650885.1 Thermoleophilia bacterium | reverse complement strand
TTGTACCGCCAGTGTGGCCGAGACCGCGCCCGGACATCTTGCCGAAGACAGCGCCGCAGGACGCCACGAGCGGGCCAAGGACCAGCGTGACCTTGTCACCGACGCCACCGGTGCTGTGCTTGTCTACGACCCGCCTGCCGAGGCTGGCCAGGTCCAGCCTGCTGCCTGACGCCAGCAGGGCGTCGGTGAGCGCCAGCGTCTCATCCATGCTCAGGCCCCGGAGCAGCGCCGCCATCAACCATGCAGACATCTGGTAATCGGCTACCTCGCCTGCCATGAACGCCGCAATGAAGCCGGAGATCTCTGCGGGCGAGTGCTCGCCGCCATCGCGCTTGTGCTGGATTATGTCTACCGGAGAAATCATCTCTCGATTCTATCCCTCCCGGCGGCTCAGGCAAACTTTTCAGGTGTTGTGAACCTGATGTGATATAGACAGATTTTGGATGCTGTGTTACCATTTCATTCACGGCTGAAGAAGCCGTATCAAGCCACGCCGGGTGACGAATCATCCGGCAAGCGGGCCTTTCCGTTAGAGGGGTATAGCAAGCTGAAGTTGGGGTTTTACACCAGAGTAGCCGGTCCGGTCGCCCTGCACAGGGTAAGCTGGGTCGGCTTTCGGTTTTTTATTACAGTCACGCTGGCCTGCATGGCTGTGCTGGCGTTGCTTGTAACAGCAACACCGGCATCAGCGGCAATACCTGATCCGCCGGCATGCGAGCCCCGGGTGATCGAAATAGCCGCAGTCCCGTTCTGGGAAAACTACAACGACTATCTGGATCGACGCCTGACCATCGATGAGTCGGTCGAGAATTCCGGCGGTTGCCTTCCTTGCCTGCTGCGCATCGCACAGGTGGACCCCGACGAAGGCGTCTCCCTTGAAACAAAGCTGCCTATAGACCTTGGTGAATTGCAGCCTGCAGCAGGAACCACTTTCAGGATGAAATTCCGGGTACCTCCCGGAGTCAGCCGCTTTCACAGCCGGGCCAGATTCATCTGCAGGCCACCTGTGCCCCGGCCGGAGCCACTGCCGGCAACCGGCAGCCAGTTGACGATACAGCCACCATTTGCGTGGGCGAACGAAGGCTGCCCGGTTTCACCGCCGCCTGAGATGGCGGGGCAGGAATTACCCGCGGATCTGGGCTATACCTCCAGGCTGTTTACCGCAACCCTGGTCGACGAGAACGGCGATCCGATGCCAGGAAAGACCGTCAAGTGGCATCTTTCCAATAATATCGATTTCAGGATCATTGACAGTACGGGCGTTACTGATGAACTTGGGAATGTGACCGTGCTGGTGACGCCGCCGCAATACTTCATCTGCGTCGTGCCGTATTTCGACCGTGGCGTGACGCGAGTGACTGCTGTCACCGAAGACCGCGTCGAAGACACTGCGACTTTCGTCTATACCCGCTGCGCACCGCTGGCTTTCTGAGCCAGTCTACTTCCGGGTGGAAACCAGGAATGGCCGCCCCGCAAGCTTCATGGCTTCGGCGATTTCCAGTTTAGGCCCGGTGAAGAACCGGAACACCGTGGCTCCTACATCGGCGAACTCTCCCAGGTAAGGTTCATCGCGAGGCTGCCGGCCGGTGCCGCTACCATCCTCGGCGGGAGCCATCTCGAAAAGAGAGCCACCCGGGGAGAAGACTTCGCTACCCAGCCTCGCCATCAGCGGTATGTACTCGCGCGTGTGGTCGGTCCCGGGCGCTACCGGGTCACAACCATGGTCGGCGGTGAGGATCATCAGGTCGTTCTTACCGCAGGAAGCGATGAGTTCGGGTACGGCCGCGTCAACCTCCTCGAGGGCTTTGGCGAAACCGGCGGCGTCGTTGCGGTGGCCCCACAGCATGTCGAAGTCAACCAGGTTGGTGAAGACCAGCCCCTCCTCCAGCTCGCGCATCAGTGATATTGATTTCTCGAGGCCTTCAGCGTTGCCGCCTGTCTTGTGTTCGTAACGAACGCCGGATCCGGCAAAGATCTGAGAGATCTTACCGACGCCGTGTATGGGCACCCCCAGCTCAGCCAGTATGTTCAGGTAGGTCCGGGGAGGCATTACCGAGAAATCCCGGCGCCCCGCCGTGCGGGTGAATGCGCCCGCTTCACCGGCGAAGGGCCTGGCGATCACTCGGACGATTTCATGCTCGCCGCGCAGCAGATCCCTCGCCTGGCGGCAGTATCCGTAAAGTTCTTCCGGAGTTACGATCTCCTCGTGGGCAGCGATCTGGAAAACACTGTCGGCGGATGTATAGACGATCAGGCTGCCGGTGCGAAGGTGCTCCTCGCCAAGCTCGTTGATGATCTGAGTTCCCGAAGCGGGGATATTCCCCAGAACCCCCCTGCCGGTGGCCTGCACGAAACTCTCGATCACTTCAGGCGGGAATCCCTCGGGATAGACAGGAAAAGGTTTTTTGGTGACTACGCCCATCAACTCCCAGTGGCCGACCGTTGTGTCCTTGCCCCGGGATTTCTCACGCAGCTTGCCGAACATGGCCTGTGGCCGCGGCGCCGGAGGTACTCCGGCCAGCGGCAGGATGTTTCCCAGGCCGAGAGCGCCAAGGTTCGGCAGTTTCAGGCCGCCCACGGCTTCAGCAACATGTGCGAGAGTGTTTACGCCTGCATCGCCGAACTGGTCAGCGTCGGGGAGTGCGCCGCAGCCGACACCATCGAGGGTGATGAGCAGACAGCGGACGCGCCGCCGCAGCCGTTTCCGGCTGAGCAGCCACAGGGGGTTAATCATTTACCAGTGACTTCCTTGCCCGGGGGTGTGCGTCGAAATAGATGTCGCGAAGCCGCTTGCGGCTGACATGTGTGTAGATCTGTGTGGTCGAGACATCGGCGTGGCCAAGCATCTCCTGGACGCTGCGCAGATCGGCGCCTCCCGCGAGCAGGTGAGTGGCGAAACTGTGCCTCAGGGTATGGGGAGTGACTACTTTGTTGATGCCCGCCTGGCGCGCGTAGCCTACCAGCATCCTGTGGACGCTCTGGCGGGTCAGTCCCTGCCCGAAGCGGTTGAGGAACAGATGGTCGGTCCTCGCGCCTTTGCCGAGGTGCTGCCGGCCCTGTTTCTGGTAACGCCAGACCGCGGCCAGCGCCGGCTCGCCCACGGGGATCATCCGTTCTTTTGAGCCTTTGCCCATGCAGCGGACGAAACCGCCCTCCATATCAACGTCCGCGACCTTTAACCCGACCAGCTCGGACACCCTCAGCCCCGAACCGTAAAGCACCTCCAGGATGGCGGCGTCGCGGATAGCGCTGGGAGTACCTCCGGACGGCTGGGACAGCAGGCTCCGCACTTCAGCGAGATTGAGTACCGTGGGAAGCTTGTGACCCTGTTTTGGTGATTTGATCGGCAACACGGGATTCAGGCCGGTGAGCTGCTCCCGGCAAAGATACTTGTAGAAACTCCTGAGCACACTCACCTTCCGCGCTATGGTGGCTCCGGCAGGCAGATTCTCCGCGTCGCCCAGGCTGCCGAGAAAGTCGCGGACGCTGGCGGTCGTGGCGTCCACCGGATTCAGTTCCTGCTCTTCGAGGAAACACTGGAACTGGGAAAGGTCCCGCCGATATGATGAAACCGTGTTGTCTGCCAGCCCACGCTCGAACTGCAGATAGGCGAGGTATTCCTCTATGAGGGGGTTCGTTGTCTCCGGCTGATGCCGGGCTATCCCGCTTACCGGGGTATCAAGCTGCTGGTCCATGGCCTCTAGATTCGCTGTCAGGCATTGATGCTCCTTTTTTCACCAGTGGTTTGTCCGTCTACAATTTTCTGCCGCGGCGTTCACAACGAAAAATACGCCGCCTTGAACAGGCCCCCCTGCCGGACTTATAAAACAGGAAACTGGTCAGATGCCGAAAGCCGGAAAGGGATGATGCTTGAAAGCTGGTAATAAGGCAGCCCTACTGAATCGGCCACCGCTTCGTTGGTTATCCTGCCCTCCATGACGTTGACTCCATGCGCCAGCGCCTCGTTATTGCGTATCGCCGCGGTCACCCCCTCCCCTGCGATCTCGACGATATAGGGCAGGGTCGCGTTGGTCAGGGCATAGGTTGAAGTTATGGGTACAGCGCCGGGGATATTGCCGACGCAGTAGTGGATGACGTCGTGAACCGTGTAAGTCGGTTCGCTGTGAGTGGTCATGCGCGATGTCTCGGCGCAACCGCCCTGGTCTATGGAAACATCCACGATCACCGAATGGGGGACCATGTCACGCACCAGATCCTCGGAAATCAGCGTGGGCGCCGTTGCTCCGGGAATGAGGGCCGCGCAGATAACCAGGTCAGCGGAGGAGATGTGCTCCTCTATGGCCAGCGCCGTGGACAGTACCGTGGTCAGGCGGCCAGAGACGTATCCCTGGAGCGACCTCAGGCTGTCCAGCTTCTTGTCGAGCACGACCACATTGGCGAGCATGCCGGCGGCTATCTTGGCGGCGTTGGTGCCGACGATGCCGGCACCCAATATTACGACTTTAGCCGGCGGCACTCCGGCGACCCCGCCCAGCAGGATGCCCCGGCCGCCGATCATCTTCTCGAGAAAATAGGCGCCGACCTGGGCTGACATGCGCCCTGCTATCTCGCTCATGGGCGCCAGCAGGGGCAGGCTTCCGCCCTGTTCCACGGTTTCGTAGGCTATGCAGGTGGCGCCTGTCTCCATCAGCTGCTTCGCAAGTTCCGGCTGCGGCGCAAGATGCAGGAAGGAAAAAATCGTATGCTCGGGCTTGAGCAGGGCTACTTCACGCGGGGAAGGGTCCTTGACCTTGACGATCATCGTCGATTCCGAGAAAAGTTCCTCGACGCCGTCGACGATGTTGGCTCCCTGGCTTTCGTAGGCTTCATCCGGCAGCTTGCTGCCGTCACCGGAGCCCTTCTGTACCAGCACCGTATGGCCGGCGCTCACAAGTTCCCGCACGCCGGCTGGCGTGATGGCTACCCGATATTCATCTACCTCTACTTCTGAGGGAACCCCTATTATCAACTTTTTCTCCTTGTCGATCAGTTATACCTTAAAATTCGGCCTCTAAAACTTATTTTCACCTGCCGCGGCCGGCTCACTGCCGCTATCTGCACGAGACGCCACCGATTCAGAGAGCCATCTTAACTCCTGGCGGCCAGCTCCCTTTGCGCGAGCATCACGCCGATCAGGGATTTACCATCGCTCAGTTCGCCCAGCAGATCGACCAGCGGTTCCAGCGGACGCTGCTCCGGTACGATGAATTCCTCGTGGTCGTGGTCTTCTTCCTCCTGGGTCAGATCCTCAGCCAGATAGACATGCAGGATCTCGTCACAGAATCCGGGGGAGGAATAAAAACTTGTGAGCATGGTCATGCGGCCAGCCACCAGCCCCAGCTCCTCCTTCAGTTCGCGGTGGGCGCAGGCTTCGGGCTCCTCACCGTGGTCGAGTTTGCCGGCTGGCACCTCGAGCAGCTGGCGGCTTATGGCATCGCGATACTGGCGCACCAGCCGCACGTTGCCGTCTGCATCTATCGGCACGATCACTGCGGCGCCAGGATGCTCCATGACCTCCCTGACAGCACCACGGCCGTCTGGAAGTTCGACCTGGTCGACGCGCAGGCGGATCACCCGGCCTTCATAGACGTATTCAGATTTAAGGATGCGGTTGTTCAAAAGCTCATCTGGCCATCTGCGGTGAAATCAGCATCGGCAGCGTCTGTGCCGCTTTCATCGGTTGCGGCTGCGTCGGCGCCGCCGGTGTCAACAGGAGCGGTATCTTCGTCAGGAACGTCCCGCGCTTCGACCACCAGCGCCATCAGGAACTCGTGCATCTGGTAGAGCGACTCCACAGATATGTATTCGTCGGGGGTGTGGACCCGCTCCATGCCGGTGGCAAGATTGACGCAGGGCAGGCCCTTGAGATTGAAGACGTTGACGTCGCTGCCGCCGCCGGTGGAGGTTCGTTTCGTCTTAAGCCCCATGCGCGTAAATGCCCGCTCGGCCAGCTCGATCGGCAGGCCGCCTGCGGAGAAATCAAATCCGTGGAACTCGTCGATCACGGTCAATTCCACATCGACCTCCTCCTCGGCCGCCGCCAGATGGAAAGCGTCGATCATATGCGCTACCTGGCTTTCAAGTTTCTCACGGGAATGGCTGCGGGCTTCGCTATGGACGGTGCATCGGTCCGGAACCACGTTCACAGCCTCCCCACCCCTGATTATCCCGACATTAGCGGTGGTCTCTTCGTCCAGGCGGCCCAGCTTCATTGCCGTGATCGCCCGGGCAGCTGCCCTGACGGCGCTACGGCCCTCTTCAGGCACCACCCCCGCGTGTGCGGAAACACCGATGAAAGTGGCGTTGACCGTCTTCTGGGAAGGGGATTTAACGATGACGTCGCCCACGGGTCCGGTGCTGTCCAGGCAGAATCCGCTTTTCGCGGCCACGCCCTCCAGGCTGCTCATCTTGGCGCCGCGCAGGCCACCTTCCTCCCCAACCGTGAGCAACAGCTCGATGCCGGCCTGAGGAGTGCTGTTTCGGACAATCTGCTCGAGGGTGAAAACAATCGCCGCGACGGCGGACTTGTCGTCGGCGCCCAGCACGGAACGGCTGGCGCTGCGGATGATTCCGTCCTCGATCACCGGTTCCGGCAGGGCTTCTTCCTCGGAGGGAACCGTGTCGGTATGGGCGGAGAGCATGATCGGCGTACCGGGAACATTGCCCTCGAGACGGCAATAAAGGTTGCCGGCGCTGGAACCGCTGTCCGGGTACAGCGGTTCGCCCTCTTCGACTTCGAGGCCCAGGCCTCTCAGGCGCGTCGTCAGAAAATCATTGACGTCCCGCTCGTGCCCGGAGGGGCTGGGCATACCCGCCAGCTCCAGAAAAAGGGAAACGAGCGGATCCGATGAGCTGATGCTATCTTGCCTCATCGATCTGGTCCGTTGATACTGCGCCGGCATCATCGGCAGGAGCGGCTTCGATGCCATGGTGCCCCGAATCCTGTGCACCGGCGGCCTCCCTGGCGTCGGCCAAAGCCACGGCGGCGCCGACGAAGTCACGGAACAGCGGGTGCGGCCTGGTAGGCCGCGATTTGAACTCAGGATGGAACTGGGTGGCCACGAACCATGGATGGCCGGTAAGCTCGATTATCTCCACCAGGCGCTTGTCCGGCGAAGTACCGGTGATCTTCATTCCGGCCTCCACCAGTTTCGGCCTGAGGGCGTTGTTTACCTCGTAACGGTGGCGGTGGCGCTCGTGTATGGTGCGCTCGCCGTAAGACTTTACCGCCTTGCCGGAACGTGACAGTTTGCATGGATAGGATCCGAGGCGCATGGTGCCGCCCATCGCCTCCACATCCTTCTGCTCCGGCAGCAGGTCGATCACCGGATACGGCGTGCTCTGGTCGAACTCGGAGCTGTTGGCTCCAGGCATGCCGGCCACGTTGCGGGCGTACTCGACGACCGCGCACTGCATCCCCAGGCAGATCCCCAGGAACGGTATGTTGTTCTCACGGGCGTAAGTCACAGCCTGGACCTTGCCTTCGATGGCACGCGGCCCGAATCCGCCGGGGATCAGAACGCCATCGACATCGCGCAACTGGGATTCCACCAGCATCGGTGAGACGTCCTCGGAATCGACCCAGACAACCTCGAGTTCGTGGTTATGGAATACGGCCGCGTTCTTCAACGCCTGGATAACACTCATGTAAGCGTCCCATAACTGGACATACTTTCCGACCAGGGCGATCCTCACTTTTTTCTTGCAGGAATTGATGCGGTCGACCAGCTCCTGCCAGTCGGCCAGATCCGGTTCTCCGGCTTCTATGCCGAGCTTTCTGATGACCAGGTCGTCAAGGCCTTCCTCGTGCAGGATCAGCGGCACCATATAGATGTCGGGGGCGTCGATTGCGGTGATGACCGCTTCGAGATCGATGTCACAAAGCAGGGCGATCTTTTCCCGCAGGCTCTTGTTCATGTGCCTCGGGGAGCGGCAGACGATGATGTCGGGCGTGATTCCGATGCCGCGCAGCTCCTTGACCGAATGCTGCGTGGGCTTTGTCTTCTGCTCGCCGGCGGCTTCGAGATAGGGTACGAGGGAAACATGAATGTAGAGAGCGTTTTCCCGGCCCACATCGATGCGGAACTGGCGGATCGCCTCAAGGAACGGCAGCGACTCGATATCACCGACGGTGCCGCCGATCTCGGTGATTACGACGTCGACGCCGCCGCCCATGTCAGCGCATCTGTGTATTCTCTGCTTGATCTCGTTGGTTATATGCGGGATCAGCTGGACGGTCTTGCCCAGGTAGTCCCCACGGCGCTCCTTGTTGATCACGCTGAAATACACGGTTCCGGAGGTCACATTACTGTCGCTGGTCAGGTTCTCATCGACGTAGCGCTCGTAATGGCCAAGATCGAGATCGGTCTCGGCGCCATCCTCGGTGACAAACACCTCTCCGTGCTCATACGGGCTCATGGTGCCGGGGTCCACGTTGATGTAGGGATCCAGCTTCTGCATCTGTACCTTGAGGCCACGGCTGCGAAGAAGCCGGCCCAGTGACGCAGCCGTTATGCCCTTGCCCAGCGATGAGACCACCCCGCCCGTCACGAAAATGTGTTTAGCCATGTGTTTTCCGCCTTTCCCGGGGAATTGAACTGTCGATTAACGATTTCATACGGATATGGAACGAAAAAACCGGAGGCGCGGCTCCGGCGGAAAGAGAAACTGATAAATTTTTGGACCTTGCGCCCATCGGCTATCCTGTTGCCATCGTGTTTGTCATTTTACAATGGGAAAGTATAACACCTGTGGGGCGGCGCCGCTACTCCCCGCCTTCTTCCTCGTAAGTAATGGCGTCCTCCGGGCAATTCTCCACTGCTGCCTCGATGCAGCCCTCCAGGCCGAAGAGATCGTCGGTGATGACGTGAGAGACGTTATCCTCATCCTTGATGATGAAGACCTCAGGACAGATGGCTTCGCAGTTGCCGCAGGCGACACATTTTTTCGCATCGACTTTCGGTTTCTTCATGTTCCTATCTCCCTGGTTCGATATGGATGATCACGTCTGTCTGTTCACCGAAGAAATTCTTCAGACGCCGCTCGACGTGAGAGGCGATGTCATGGGACCGCCTGGTGGTTATATCAGGCTCCACCAGCAGGTGAAGATCGATCCAGTAACCCGCCTCGCTGCCGCGGGTACGTATCTTGTGGCAGCCCAGGATCTCATCCTCACCGCCACTCAGGCAGATCTGCTCGATCTGACTGGGGTCGATGACGGCTTTATCAAGCAGCACGAAAGATGCTTCCTTCATGATCTTGAAGGCGGCGTAGGCGATTACCAGGGCGATAACACCACCTACCAGCGCATCGACCTTCGGATATCCCATGCGTACTGCCACGAGGCTCGCGATGACCGACATGGATACGTAAACGTCGCTCATGGTATGGCGTGAATCCGCCACCAGAAATACGCTGCTGAGTTTCTTGCCCTGACGACGCTCGTAGAGGCTGACGCTGATGTTGACGGCAATGGTCACGCCCATGACCAAGAACGCCAGCGCGCTGATGTCCGGGACACTGGGATTCACTGAGGTCAGCCGGCCGTAAACGCTCTCGCCGATCTGCACCGCGGTTATCAGAAGGAGCAGCACGATGCCCATGCTGGCGAAGGTCTCGAACTTTGAGTGGCCGTATGAATGATCTTCGTCGCGGGGGCGCGCGGCCAGGCTGATGCCGATCAGGCCGATGACGTTGGACGAGCCGTCCATCAGTGAGTGGAAGCCATCGGCGACCATGCCGATGGAGCCGTCCATGTATCCGACGATTCCCTTGCCCAGGGCGACGGCGACATTTGCGACGAGGACGTATATCAGCACCCTGCGTATCTTGTGATAGCGGTCGATGCTGCTCATGATTTATCGAGCAGCGCCATTGCATGCGCGCGAGCCTGGGTGTCTTCCGGTTTCGAGCCCATCATGCGGCACAGCTCATCGACCATGGCCTCGCCTTCGAGGCGTTCTACCTCCGTCGAAGTGCGGCTGTTGTCGGAATTCTTTACCACGCGGAAACCGGCGTCGGCACATGCAGCGATCTGCGGCAGGTGGGTGATGCAGATGATCTGGGCGTTGCCAGCCAGGCTTTTCAGTTTTGCGCCGACGGCGGAACCGGTCTCGCCACCGATGCCCGCGTCGATCTCGTCAAAGACGAGTGTCGCGGTCTCCCGGTTGGCGGAGACCGCGCTTTTTATGGCGAGCATGATCCGTGACATCTCTCCCCCGGAAGCCGTCTCGCTGAGGGGCGTCGCCGGCATGCCCGGATTGAGGCGCACGTAGAATTCGGCCATGTCGGCGCCGGTTCGAGTCAGCGCCTGAAAATTTGCAGCTGCGGCTTCGGTATTACTGGCAGCATCTGCCCCAGCTTCGTAATCACCATCAGATCCGTCCCCGGCGTCGATAGTCGTCAGCCGCACCTCGAACCCGCAATCGTGAAATGCCAGTTCGCGCATGTGCATGCCGGCCTGTTCTTCCAGCCTTGCCGCTGCCTCCCGCCTGAGCTCGCTTATATCACCCGCCAAACGCAGCATCTCAGTTCCAGCCGCGGCGATCTCCATCTCCAGGGCTGGCCTGCCCTCGGCTGCGCCAGTCAGCAGGGCGAGCCTCTCACCGGCGTCATCGGCATAATGCAGGATCCCTTCGACACCGCCGGTCTGGCTACCGTCCATGGAGCCGCCGGTCGATGAAAGCCCGGCGCGTCTGCCAGATGTGGCGTCACTGATGCCGCTATCTGCGGCTCCGTTATATTTCCGTTTCAACTGGCCGATCAGATCCAGACGCTCCTCGATTGCCGCCAGCCTCTCCGGGTCATCCTGCACCCCTTCGGCATAATCGCGGGCGGCGCGCCCGGCCTCTTCCAGCTCATAAAAACTTTTTTTCAGCCTTTCGGTTATCTCGTCAAGCGCCGGGTCCACCCCGGCGGTACCTTCCAGCCTGGCGATAGCCTGCGACAGGGAATCCAGAAGGCTCTCGCTGCTCTCGCCACCTTCACCACCCGACACGACCGAAGCCAATCCGCCGCTGGCCTCGCGCAACTCACGGGAACCCAGAAGCCGGCGCCGCTCTTCTTCAAGCTGTATATCCTCTCCGGCCGATAGCCCTGCGGCCTCGATCTCCTGCAGCTGGAAACGAAGCAGCTCGGACTCGCGCTCCTGCGCCTCGGTATCACGTGACATCTCCTGGAGCTGCCGCAACTTTTCAGCGCGCTGATCGTAAAGGATGCGGTATTCATCAAGCAGGTCCGACAGCTCCGGGCCAGCGAAATCATCAAGGATATCGAGCTGTCGAGATGCCATCATAAGCCGCCGCTGCTCGTGCTGAGCTGAAAATGCGAGAAGGCGGCCGGTGAGTTCCCCCAGGATGGCGAGCGTCACCGTGCGGCCGCTCAGAAAGGCGCGGCTTTTGCCGTCACGGGATATGCGGCGGCGAACCGCAAGAAGGTTGCCTTCCGGAATATCGATCTCGTTCTCAAGATCTGCGAAACAGCCCTCAGGAACGGTAAAGATCGCCTCGACCGAAGCTTCAGCAGCTCCTGGCCGGATGAACCCGCTGTCTGCACGTGCTCCCAGAAGCAGGGATATGGCATGCGCCAGGATGGTCTTGCCGGCGCCGGTCTCACCGGAGATGACGTTGAGGCCGGGTTCGAAAGAAAGGTCTGCGGCGTCGATCACCGCAAGGTTCTCGATGTGGAGTTCGCGGAGCAAGTGCGCCTGACCCAGTCTCAGCCGGTCGGCTGGATGAACCGGTCGCGAAGGGTACGATAGAAATCCGCTCCCGGAGGCTGCACCAGGTGTGCCTTCTGTGACGCCATTGAAAGGTTGAGGGAAGCACCGGATTCGAGAAAGCCGGCGCTTCGTCCATCTACATAGATCGCCGCGGCTGTTCCCAGTGTCTCGTTACGGATGGACAGGCTCTCTTCTGGCCCGAGCACCAGCGCCCGGAACTGCAGGGTATGCGGCGCGATAGCGGTAAGCACCATTGCATTCAGGGATAACGAGACCAGCGGCCCGCCGTTTGAAAGATTGTATGCCGTCGACCCTGCGGGCGTTGCCAGCACCATGCCGTCGCAACTCAGGGGACTGAAATCGATGCCGTTGGTCGAGTAAGCCAGCCTGACCACTGAACCTCCGTCGGGCTTGTGAACGACGATGTCGTTGACCGCCAGCGCCCGCTCGTCGCCGTTCTTCATCTCGATCAGCGAGAGGTCCAGGATATCGTGTCCGCCCTGCAGGAGGGCTCGCAGGCCATCAGGTATCGCATCCGGTCCGATGGCTGAGAGGAAACCGACCCGGCCGAAGTTTATGCCGAGAACCGGGGTCCCCACGTCGGCAAAGCGGCTGAAAGCTCTGAGGATGGTGCCGTCGCCGCCCAGGGCGACGCATAGATCGACCTGCATATCCATGAGATCGGGCACGACCGTCGCTAAGCTTCCGGCGTCTTCCAGAGAATTCTTTTCTACTTCCCGCTGGGGAAGGATGACTTCGATGGAGAGTTCGCGGCATAGTTGCAGGACCTGCATGAGGGCGTCTCGCGTGGCCGCGGACTGGCGATGGCTGATGACTGCGATTCTGGTTACCAGGACTTCCCCCTGAAAAACGGTTCTGCTGCTGTTACCGCTCCGCCAGCCCCTCGATGAGGGCGTAGATCACACTTTCCGCCTCGATCGGCTGCGGAGCTTCCGGCCGTTTCCTGCCATCAGCCAGATGAATCAGGAATTCGACATTCCCCTTGGGACCTCTTATGCCCGATTCCGTCAGGCCAAGAACAATAAGTCCCTGCGATTCGGCAAACTGCCAGATATCATTAAGAACCTGGCGGTGCGTTTCCGCGTCACGGACTACGCCGCCGCTGCCTACTTTGCCTTTGCCTGCCTCGAACTGCGGTTTTACCAGCGCCACCAGTTCG
Source organism: Thermoleophilia bacterium (assembly GCA_030650885.1). Classification (GTDB taxonomy): domain Bacteria; phylum Actinomycetota; class Thermoleophilia; order BMS3ABIN01; family BMS3ABIN01; genus JACRMB01. The sequence continues at coordinate 8,460 of JAUSDE010000013.1, read as the reverse complement.
AAACCCGGCTTGAGGCATTTTATCACAGGCGGCAAGACTTTCTTAAGAGAGATGAACGAGAGGTCAAATGTGGCAAAATTCGGCGCTTCTGACAATAACTCGGGCGTGATGCCGCGGATGTTGGTGCGCTCGTGTACTTCCACGCGGGGGTCGTTCCTGAGCTTCCAGTCCAGCTGGCCGTAACCCACATCGACGGCGATGACCTTGCGGGCGCCGTGCTGCAGCATGCAATCGGTGAAACCTCCCGTCGACGCGCCGGCATCGAGCGCAACGGCTCCCGTGACGTCGAGGTTGAAACGCTCGAACGCTGTCTCCAGCTTGAGGCCTCCGCGAGAGACAAACCGCTGCGCTTCCCGCAGGGCGATCTCCACGTCGGGCGCCACCATCGTGCCGGCCTTGGTGACTGGCTGCCCCTTCACGCTCACCTCCCCTGCGAGCACAGCCGCAGCTGCCTGGGAGCGGGAAGAAAAAAATCCCCGTTCCACGAGGATCGTGTCCAGGCGCCGTTTCATACGAATCAGGCCTCTAAGGTTTGTTTCAAACCAATTTCTCCGCAATTATTTATAGAAAATTGCCTTATTACCGAGTTATAAAAAACATTCTATCCAATCCAACGATGAATAGTTTAAAAAAACATTGTCTGCTCGTTTTTATTGCCTTGCTGTTAGCCGGCGCGAATGGTTGCGCTCCAAAAGAGGCAACCGATTCTTCTATCAATCCAAAAAGCATGATGAATGTAAACCCCGGTCATACCAGTCAGTTCATAATTGGCGAATCATCCAATGATGGTACTCCTGACTGGACCGTTGATTTGTCAGGCAAGTATTACAAAAATCCGTCAATCGCCGTTTCTGTTGACAAGGTATTTATCAATGGACCGTCAATGATGTTAAACGTCCTCGAACAAGAAACGGGTAAGAAAGTCTGGTTGTACAACACCAGGAATTCAGTCACTCCCGCAATAACAGACAAATCTGTATTCATTACAGGATCCGATAATAATTTACATGCGCTTGATATCAACGATGGCCATGAGCAATGGCAATTTGATAGAGGCCTAAACAACAGTATAGATATAGGTGGTTCATCGCCGGCTGTTAAAGACGGTTTTGTCTATATCGGTACATCCGACGGCATCAGTGTATTAGATGCCGTTACTGGTGAAGAAGTCCGGAGTTACGATCCCACAAACTGGTGGGAGAACCTTAATCCGTATCATGGTGAAAAATTCATGGGCTCAAGTCCCGCGCTTGAAGATGGTCTTGTATTTTTTACTAGTTATATCTACAACGATGATCATGTAAGTGGCGGTCTATATGCAATCGAAGAACTAACTGGTGAGCAAAAATGGTCGCGGGTTCTGGAAAGCGCAACAGATGTCATCGTAACTGATGGAATCGTCTTCGTCGGTCAACGTTTTGGTAACATCCAGATGTTTGATGCAAAAACAGGCGAGACTTTGCCGAACCTGCCGTGTCATGGACAGCCACTGCCAGCGATTGCGCACGGTACAGCTTTCTGTGTTAATGGTCAAAACATCGAAGCCGTGAACGTTGCCAGTGCAAAAACTCTCTGGAAATTCGTGGCCGTCCGCGAGATCCAGTCGTCTCCTGTTATCGCTGGGGAATCTGTTTACTTCGGCGATGGCGCTAACAAGACGCCTGAGAGTGGCAGCCTCTATAGCCTTGATGCCGTATCGGGTAACCTAAATTGGCAGAGACAGTTGGGAAACCAGATTACGTCATCTCCTGCGGCAATCAATGGGATGATATTCACAACCAGTGGCGAGGGAATAGTCTCTGCTTTTGAATAAGATTTCTCAGCTTGAGAAATCACTTCCCCAGCTTTCTAACTGTCCCCATAGATCTTCCGCTGTTCGGCGGGGATGATCTTCTTGGCAAGCACCTTTTCGGAGACATATCCAGCTACCGCTTCGGGGGTCAGGCCGATGTCCCGTAGCAGTTTGCCACGATTGCCGTGGGGGACGAAACTGTCCGGCAGGGTAAAACTCTTCACCGGCACCGAGGCGTCTTCGGCGAAAAGCTCACGCACGGCGGAGCCGAAGCCACCCATGGCGGTCCCTTCCTCGACGGTCACAACCAGCTCGTGCTCGGCTGCCAGCTTCCGGATCAGCTCCTCGTCCAGCGGCTTCACAAATCGCGCGTTGACCACCGTTGGCCGCAGACCGTGCTGCTCCACCAGCATGCGGGCGGCGCGCCGGCAGATTCCCACGCCGGTGCCTATGCCCAATAACAGCGCACCTTCGCCGCTGTCCAGGACCTCGGCTTTGCCAACCAGCAGCTTCTCGAAAACATCTGGCAGAGCAACGCCGCGTCCCGCAGCGCGCGGATATCGGATGGCAACCGGACGGTTCATCGATAGAGCCGTGTACACCATGTTCTGCAGCTCCGCCTCATCGCTCGGCGCCATGACGGTCAGCCCCGGAACCAGGCTCAGATAACCGAGATCGAAGGCGCCATGATGGGTAGGGCCGTCGTCACCCACGAGCCCGGCGCGATCGAGAGCGAACACCACAGGCAGCTCCTGCAGGGCCACATCCTGTACCAGCATGTCGAAAGCGCGCTGCAGGAAGGTGGAATAGATGGCTACCACCGGCTTGAAACCGCCGATGGCGAGGCCGGCAGCAAAAGTGACCGCGTGTTCCTCGGCGATGCCAACATCGAAGAACCGGTCGGGAAATTTCTTCTCAAAATGATACAGCCCTGTGCCACTGGACATGGCCGCGGTGATGGCGACGATCTTCTCGTCGTCCTCGGCCATCCGCGCCAGCCCTTGCCCAAACGCTTCGGTGTATGTGATTGGTCCCGGCTTCTTTATGGCCTCGCCGGTCGAGATGGTAAACGGCGCGATGCCATGGAAGGTGTCCGGCCGGGCCTCGGCAGGCTCGTAGCCCTTCCCCTTGACCGTGCTGATATGGATAAGCACCGGCCGCTCGATCTCCATGGCCGCCCTGATGCTCTTCCTCAGCGCCTTGACGTCGTGGCCGTCGATGATGCCGATGTACGCAAAACCCATCTCCTCGAACAGCATCCCCGGCACCATGAAGGCCTTCATGCTCTCCTTGATGGAACGGGACGCGCCGCGCAGGCCGGGGATCTTCTCGATGATGCCGTGCTCGAACTCCTCGCGCAGCTTGTAAAGAGTCGGATCGAGCCGCAGCCTGTGCAGATACTGAGAAATGGCGCCAACATTGGGCTTGATCGACATCTCGTTGTCGTTGAGGATGACGATAAGCGGCGTTTTCAGGTGGCCCGCCTGGTTGAGGGCTTCATAGGCGATGCCGCCGGTGAGGGCGCCGTCACCGATGACGCAGGCCACGTGGCCCGGATGGCGGTCTCCGCCAGCAACTGATGACGTTTCATCCGAATCGCCGGATTTTTCGCCACCGGCCTTGTTATCGCCACGCGCATCACCGTTGATGGTCGCGTCGATCCCGGCCAGTTCCTTCTGCGCCGCCGCCAGCCTGATCGCTTCCTGGATGCCCACTCCATAACTGATTGAAGTGGAACTGTGCCCGGTGCCGACGATGTCATGGTCGGACTCGCACTTGTTGGGGAATCCGGAGAGGCCGCCGTACTGGCGGATGGTATGGAAATCTTCGGCGCGGCCGGTGATGATCTTGTGGGTGTAGCACTGGTGGCCGACATCCCAGATTATCTTGTCGGAGGGGCTGTCGAGAACGCTGTGCAAAGCTAAAGTCAGCTCCACGACGCCCAGGCTGGGCGCCAGATGGCCGCCGACCTTCGAAACGGCGCCGATCATGAATTCGCGGATCTCGTCGGCAAGCTCCTGCAGCTGGCTGTCGCTCAACTGCTTCAGGTCCGACGGAGAATGGATCTGCTCTAGAAGAGACATGAGCTACTGGTGTCGTTCGTAGATGTAATTGGTGATGCCGGCAAGGGCTTCGGTGCTCCCTCCTACCCGGTCGAGAGCCTTCAGGGCTTCGTCCCGGGAACGGAGCGCCAGGCGCTCCGCCTCTTCCAGGCCATAGACGCTCACGTAAGTGTGGCGGTCCAGCCTGGCGTCGGTGCCCGCCTGTTTGCCGAGAACAGCGGTCTCACCCACGACATCCAGAATATCGTCTTTTATCTGGAACAGCAATCCGAGCTCGGCCGCAAAAACGCGAAGATTTGTTAACTCTTTCTCCGGCGCGCCGGCCAGCAGCCCGCCACAATGGACGCAGGCCATGATCAGCCGGCCCGTCTTGAGGGAATGGAGCAGTCTCAGCGCCTCGCCGTCGTCATCTGGTATACCGGAGACATCGAGATACTGGCCTCCGACCATGCCCTTGAGCCCGGTCGCCACGGAGATCTCACGGATGACCTCGAGCAGCACCGCCGCATCGCCCTGCTGCCGTTCACAGATCAGGCGGAACGCTTCAGCGAAGAGGGCATCGCCGGCAAGGATAGCCACGTTCTCGCCGAACTTCACATGGCAGGTAGGCTGACCGCGCCGCAGGTCGTCGTCGTCGAATGAGGGCAGGTCGTCATGGATCAGGGAATAGGTGTGGATCATCTCCAGGGCCGCCGCCGTGGGCAGCATCTCTTCGGGCTGGCGGCCGAATGCCTGGGAGGTGGCCATCAACAGCACCGGCCGCACACGCTTGCCGCCAGCCAGGAGCGAATATTGCATCGCCTCGCCGAGGGGCGCCACCTCGGGCATCTCCCCATAAGCGAGCTCTTTCAGATTGCTCTCCAGCAGGCGGGTGAGTTCGTCGGGATAGCTCAATTCAGTCAATCCTCAGATCCCCGGGATTCGTTCCTGTTCCTGCTCTTCTTCACCGGAGGCGCCGTAGACGACATCCTGCACGACACGGTCAAGCTTCTGGCTGCTCTCCATAGCCAGCTCGTTTGCTTCCGTGAGAAGACGCACCGATTCTTCCCAGTCGGTGTCACCGGACTGCAGGTTACGCACGATCGTTTCCATGCGCTGTATTGACTGGTTGAGGCTGTCGAGGGTCGAGGAAAGAGCGCTGGTGAGTTCGGGTTTCGCTTCTGTTTCATCGTTCACTGGGCTACCTCGCTTCCTGGCTCGTGGAAGTTCATTTCTTCACTTCGCGATTTCGCTTTTCGTCTCGCGTTCAATTCTTCACTTCACCGTCGGCCACATTACTGAGTACGCCGTTGATAAGCGAACCGGCCTCGTTGGAGCAGAAACGCCGGGCAAGCTCAACCGCCTCGTCGATGCTTACTTCGGCGGGGACGTCATCACGGTACCTGATCTCATAGATGGCAAGGCGCAGGATATTGCGCTCAAGGGCCGCCATTCGGCTCGCAGTCCAGTTATCTGCGCTCGCGTCGATCAACCCGTCGATCTCGACCTGCGACGCCAGCACGCCTTCCACGACTTCGCGTGTATAAGGCTCCAGCTCGTGCTCTTCCCTGCCCTCAAGATTCTCATAGAGGCCTTCGAGTTCGCCGCCGGTAAGGTCATGCTGATAAAGGACTACCATGGCATCGCGGCGGGCCTGGCGGCGAGATGTGGATGATGGAAGGTTCAAGATAACCGCCTAGATCTCCAGCAGTTCCATGTTCTCTTCGATGAACGCCGTCGTATATTCCCCGTCCCTGAAAGCCGGCGCTTCGAGGATACGTGTGCAGAGGTCCTTGTTCGTGACCAGCCCTTCGATCACGTACTCGTCCAGCGCCCTCAGCGCCCGGCGGATAGCCGACGGCCTGTCCACGTCCCAGACGATGAGCTTCGCAAGCAGCGAATCATAGAAGACCGGAATCGTGTATCCCTCGTAGAGATGTGAGTCAATACGCACACCGGGGCCTCCGGGGGTCACATAACGGCTGATGGTGCCGGTATTGGGCCGGAAACCATTACTCGGGTCTTCGGCGTTGATGCGCAGCTCGATGGCGTGGCCGCGGGTCTGGATGGCGCCGGTCATTGTGAGCAGTTCGCCCCGGGCGATGCGGATCTGCTCGCGCACGATGTCGACGCCGGTGACCATCTCCGAGACCGGATGCTCCACCTGCACGCGGGTGTTCATCTCCATGAAGTAAAAGTTTTGATCGTTATCCACCAGGAATTCCAGTGTGCCCGCGTTCATGTAGCCGCAGGCGCGGCAGGCAGCGATGGCCGCTTCGCACATCTTCTGGCGGGTCTCCGGATCGAGCAGCGGCGAGGGTGATTCCTCCACAAGTTTCTGATGGCGCCGCTGCACCGAGCAGTCACGCTCGCCCAGGGTCAGCACCGAGCCGGCGCGGTCGGCCAGCACCTGGACTTCTACGTGATGGGGGCCGACGATGGCTTTTTCCAGGTACATGGTTCCATCGCCGAAGGCAGTCTCGGCCTCGCTGGATGCCATGTTGAAAAGGCTTTCCATCTCGTCTGGGGAATGAACCAGCCGCATGCCCCGGCCGCCGCCGCCGGCAGATGCCTTGACCATCACCGGATAGCCGTATTCGTCAGCCAGCTTCGCGGCGTCGGCTGCATTATCCACCGCGCCCTCGGAACCGGGGACCACGGGGATGCGCGCCTTCTTCATGGTCTGCTTCGCCAGGGACTTGTCGCCCATGCGACGCATGAGATCGGCGCTCGGGCCGATGAAGACCATGTCGTTATCCTCGCAGGCGAGGACGAATTCAGGATTCTCAGCCAGGAAACCATAACCGGGATGGATAGCGTCACAGCCGGTTATCTCGGCAGCGCCGATGATGTGTGCGATCTTCAGATAGCTGTCGATCACGGGTCCGGGACCGATGCAGACAGTCTCGTCGGCCTCGATGACATGCATCGAATCAACGTCGGCCTCGGAATATACGGCGACGCAGGGGATGTCCAGCTCCTTGCAGGCGCGGATGACCCGCAACGCCACTTCACCGCGATTGGCAATCAGTATCTTGGAAAGCATTGGCTACGCTTCAAGCGGTTCGATGTAAAGCAGCTTCTGCCCGTACTCCACCGGCTTGGCGTTATCCACCATTATGCGCCGGACGATTCCGTTGACCTCGCAAGTGACCTCGTTCATAAGCTTCATGGCTTCGAGGATGCAGAGGGTCTGCCCCTCCTTGACCTCGTCGCCTTCCTCCACGAACGGGTCGCTGGTGGGCGAGGCAGCGCGGTAGAAAGTGCCGACCATGGGCGACTTGACCACATGAAAGTCATTCTCTTCCTCCTCCTCGGCTGCCGCGGCGACGGCTTTTACCATGCCCGGCGAGCCTTCGCCGGTGGCGCCCGCTTCAGTGGCCTCGCTACTCTTCCTGACGGTGATGCGCGTATCGCCTTCCTCGATGGTGATCTCGGCGATTGTGGACTGCTCCACTGTGGCGATCAATTCCTTGATTTTATCTAGGTCCATTTCAACCCCACTTTTTTCCTCCGTTTCCTGTATCAGGAACACATCTTCCTCGACTCGATGCTGGCGTTTCTCCAGGAAGCTGCGCCCGGTCGCAGGGAACATGGCGTATATGAGCACATCTTCTTCGTTATGGGCCAGGTCGCCGATCTCTTCGGCATACTGCGCCACGGTCTCGTCCAGCAAATCGGCGGGCCGGCCAGTCATCGGTTTCTCGTCGCCAAGCACCTTCTGCATGACCTCGGGGCTGATGGGCCCCGGCGCCTTGCCATATCGGCCGCGCAAATATGATTTCATCTCGTCTGGGACAACCTGCCAGCGTTTCCCCGAAAGGATGTTCAACACTGCCTGGGTGCCGACGATCTGGCTCATCGGCGTCACCAGCGGTGGATAACCCACTTCCGCGCGCACGATCGGTATCTCCACGAGGACCTCCGGCAGGCGGTCCAGCGCGTTCTGCTCCGTAAGCTGGCTCTCAAGATTGGAGATCATGCCGCCCGGAACCTGGTGTGAATAAACCTGCATATGGGTGAGCGAAGTAACGCCGCGCTTGTAGCCTCCGCGCACGCGGACTCCCTCCCAGTACTTGGCGATCCTGAACAGCTGGTCGAGGTCGAGCCCGGTATCGTACGGAGTGCCGGTCAGTGCGCTGACAACCATCTCGGTCGCTGGATTGGAGGCCCCAAAGGCCAGCGGTACGGTTGCCGTATCGACCACGTCGACTCCGGCCTCGATCGCCTTCAGATAGGTCATGGGAGCCAGACCACCGATATAGTGGCAGTGCAGCTCCAGCGGCAGATCGATCTCTTCCTTGAGCTGCTGCACAAGCTGCAGGCCATGATATGGCGACAGGAGCGCGGCCATGTCCTTGATGCAAAGAGAGTCAGCGCCCATGTCCGCATAGATGTGGGCGACTTCCATGTAATGATCGATGGTATGCACCGGGCTGATGGTGTAGGAGATAGCACCCTGAAAATGTTTGCCTGATTCCTTGATGGCCTCGGCGGCGACGGCCACGTTGCGGGTGTCGTTAAGGGCGTCGAAGACCCTGAAGATATCGACGCCGCTGTCCGCAGCTCGCGCGACAAAATGCCGGACGATGTCATCCCCATAATGGCGGTATCCCACCAGGTTCT
>JAUSDE010000198.1 GCA_030650885.1 Thermoleophilia bacterium | reverse complement strand
TTACTTTAGTACTGAGCAATATCGGGATTTTGCAAACTCTGCAAAAGAATATAAGGACCGTAAAGAAACCATTGCCACCAGAAACTGACATGGAAGTCGTCTGTATAGCGGTGCCGCCTATCGAGCGGATGAACAGGGTAGTGCATCTTGCCACGACCGCCGTCGCCAGCCGCACAGGCCTCAATATAGATCAGGCCGATGATATCAACACCGCCCTTGATGAGCTGTTTCGCCTGTCACTCTCAAAAACGGGTGGCGAACAGTCGTTCTGCGTCCGCTATGACATCCATGATGACCGCCTCGAAGTGCTTGCGGAAAAAGTCAGGGTGAGCATGGAAGACGATAGCAGCAAGGTCAGCCGGTACAGGCGCTTTATTATTGAAAAGGTAGCTGACCGTTTTGAAGAACGGACAAATCCAGACGGCGGCTTTGACATCCTCTTAGTGAAATTCGTCAGCAACTGACCCCCGCAATTGACTAAACGGCATCACAATTCGCTCAGCAGGGATGAGATAAATTCCCTGTTCCGCACCTATAAGGAAAACAAGGACTCCGAGGTCAAGAACGAACTCGTCAGCTCCTATATGGACCTGGTGCATTCACTGGCGCGCCGGTTCGCGAATCGCGGCGAACCGCTTGACGATCTCGTTCAGGTTGCCTCAATGGGCCTGCTGAAGGCGATCGACCGCTTCGATCCGGACCGCGGCGTTCAATTCACCACATACGCCGTCCCGACCATCGTCGGCGAGATAAGGCGCTACTTTCGTGACCGTGCTTCTGCTATCCGCTTGCCCCGCGGGCTTCGTGAGCGAAGCTTCATGCTGAATACAGCGATCCAGAAATTCTCCCAGGAAAACGGCAGGACTCCGAATGTGCGTGAGATTGCGGCCGCAGTGGGTATAAGTGAAGAGGACGTCATCGAGGGGCTCGAAAGCAACGAAGCCACGACAATCGCGTCACTGGACACCACAACCGACGAGGGCGACCTCTCGCTTCTTGATATTGTCGGCGGTGAGGACCAGACATTGCGGTTGCTTGATGAGCGGTTGAGCCTCGCCGGCGCAATGTCCACACTCGATTCACGGGAGCAGAATTTGCTTTATCTCAGATTCATAGAAGGGCTGAGCCAGACCGAGATAGCCGATCGCCTGGAAATATCGCAGATGCATGTATCCAGGTTATTGCGGCGCACACTGCAGTCATTGCGGGAGAACCTTACAACCTCATCAAGGGAGCCGTACATATCGTGAGCGCGTCTGAGATAACAGGAGACAAATTACTGCACCTGGTGGTACCCGCAAGGGCTGAATACCTTTCGATGTTGCGGCTGGTTGTGGCAGCTATCGCAAGCGACTCGGGCTTTACGGATGAGAATATCGCCGATATCAAGGTCGCCCTTTCGGAGGCTTCAACGAATGTCGTCAGGCATGCTTATCCGGAGGGCATCGAAATACGGCGCAGGATCATCGAGATCAACTGTTACGGCGACGTCAGCCAGATGACGATCGAAGTGACCGATCATGGTAGTGGAATCCCTCTGCCGCCGCCTGCATCCGAAGGATTAGGGCTGGGCATCATGGGAAGCCTGATGGACCGGGTAGACGTGGAGACGGGCGCCAGCGGGACATCGGTCATGCTTGTGAAGAGCCCATCACCCGACAGGTATTCCTCACACGCCTGATCGGATAAAGCATTGATGGTGCCCGAGGTGGGAGTCGAACCCACATACCCATAGGGTGAGGGATTTTAAGTCCCTTGTGTCTACCAGTTCCACCACTCGGGCACAAAAGATGACATCGTGATTATAGGTGTACGGCTAATGGATCGCTACAGCTCGCCGGAAGCCAGCGCCAGCGCAGCGCCATCAAGTATATCGAGTTCGCTCACCGTCAGCTCCTCGGCTCCTGTATGCAGCATCAGTCTTTCCAGAATCAAGGTTCCCGCCACGATAACATCAGCCCTTCCGGATTCTATCGTCGCAAGGCTCACCCGTTGCATTAAGTCCATCCCAGATAGCCCCTCCAGTAACTCCGTGATCCTGGCGAGGCTCATGATATGGCCGTTGATTTTGACGGGGTCGTAACTTTTCAGCCCAAGGTCGATTGCCGCCAGGGCTGTCACGGTGCCGGCTACGGCAATCGTCCTGGCCGGCCTGTTCAGCCTTCCTGTTTCGATTTCATGATCCAGGACCTCGTCTATATATTCACGAGCAGACACCAGCTCCTGCCGCGTTACCGGATCCGAATAAATGAACCGCTCAGTTATACGCACACATCCAAGCCTGAGACTGCGCGCAAAAACAACTCTCCCATCGTTTCCAGAGACAACCTCGGTACTGCCACCGCCAATATCAAATAGATTGACGGCTCCTTCAAGCCCAGGACTCGCTGTCGCTCCGGAATAGCTGAGGCCTGCCTCCTCATCACCAGATAACAGTTTCCATTCGAAGCCCAGGTGTTCAGCAAGCGATCGCAGGAATTGTTTCCCGTTGCCAGCGTCACGCACCGAACTGGTTGCCAGCACCATCGTCCGCGATACTCCGAGGCCGTCGATGCGGGAAGCATATTCGTCAACACAGGAAGTGACCCGCAGCCTGGCGTCAGCATTGAGGTTGCCGTCGCGGTCGACCTTCTCACCAAGCCGCGTTATCTTTGTCTGCCGGTAGACTTCCTCGATCCTGCCCTGAGAGACGTCGGCCACAAGCAGCCTGGTTGAATTGGTGCCAGTATCGATGACAGCGACTTTCATGGCACTACGTTCCCCCCGAGTCCGTCACGTGAGCATTTATATCATTCATCCAGGAGGCGCATCTTTCGTCATCGTCAGGGCACCACGGGTCTCCGGCGGCCAACGCGACCTCCTGGCCGACAAGATAATCATGATAGACAAGAAAATACGCCATGTGCGAATGCAGGCACTTTAACAGCTCTGGATCACTGGCGCCGGCAATGAACATTTCCCGCGTCCGGGAGCCTGAGCCTGCATTCTCAGCGGCCGACTGATACTCTGCAGCATGCCTCGACTGAGATCTACGGAGATCGTCAAGCAGTACCGGGCTTTCAGATATTCTCTGTTGCAGCGTTGCGATAAAACCACTGTCTTCGAGGCGCGCCAGTTTTCGTCTCAGCCAGGGACATGTCAGATAAAAGAGATTGGGATGCGGTTCGCCTCGAAGATCCAGTGGTTCGTTTCTGATTACAGCCGGCCATCCGTGGACGCACATTGTGGCGACCTCGAATCGAATGGATGGCTCGCGGCCGAGTTGACGTGCGATCAGCCGTGAGAGGCCTGAGGGAAAAGAGGCGTCGCCAGACAAGCGTCAGGGGATCAGTGAGCCCAGCGTTTCCATGATCCGGTCTGTAACCGATAATTCCTCAACCGGCTGGGCTTCGATTGCGGCGGGACTTTCTTCGGTGTTCAGATCCTTGACCACATAGGGTTGTTCTCCCGGTTTGACCATGCCGAGGTCACGCCGGGCGACCTGCTCTACGTAGGAATTGTTCTGCAGGCTGTCCTTCTCGAATTGAAGCTTGTCACGCTGGCTTCGCAGCGATTCCGTTTTTGTTTTCTCGCTCTGAATCAGGCGGCTTTTTTCTACAAACGCCCGAACGGGCGTCACGTATAGAGTTGCGATCAAAATGATCACTCCGACTATCATCAGCCGCCACCATCCCGGCCTCCGGGCCAGGAAGCCGTTCACGCGGGGCGCTGCGGTTGTTCTCTGGGCCAAACCTGCTCCTGACTACTATGACAGTGCTTTCGATAGAGTTTCGCCGCTGACCCTGATATAACCTTCAAATTATCCGGACCAGTCGCTCCTGGATCGTTTATTTGTTTTTTCGAAGGTTTAAAGCTGCTAGTCCCCCATGCGATGAACCTTGATCAGGTTCGTTGTACCCGGAACGTTGACCATCACACCGGCTGTAATGACTATCTCGTCGCCTTCATCAGCCAGACCGCTTTCGGCGGCGGATTCTATCGCCTTTGTGAACATGTCGTCAGTGTCACGCGCGGGAGGCACCAGAAATGGCTGTACACCCCAGACGAGAGCCAGCTGATTCACGACATCGCGGCTTGAGCTGACAGCAAGCACCGGCGAGGCCGGACGATGCTTTGCCACCTCGAGCGCCGTCCTGCCGGAGCTGGTCGGAGTCACAAGGGCGGAGGCATCGAGACTCTGTGCCAGCTCGCATGCTGCCGCGCTGATGGCGTCGGTGACCGATTTGCCGGAACGCAGATGAGTGTTGCCCCGATGCCTGATGGTCGACTCGACAGTCCTTGCGATGCGGTTCATAGTGCTGACCGACCGCGCCGGATACTTTCCTACAGCCGTCTCACCGGACAGCATGACAGCGTCCGTGCCATCGTATACCGCATTGGCGACGTCGCTTGCTTCCGCCCTTGTGGGGATCGGCCTGCTAATCATGGACTCGAGCATCTCGGTTGCCGTGATCACAGTCTTGGCCTGGGCGACCGCGCGGCGGATGATCTCTTTCTGCCAGTACGGCACCCTTTCGGCTGCGATCTCGACCCCGAGGTCTCCACGGGCGATCATTACCGCGTCAGACGCTTTGATGATCGATGTTATATTTTTTATTGCTTCGTGTTTCTCTATCTTGGCGATCAGCTTGACTGGCCGCTCGGTCTGGCTGCTGATCAACCCCCGTAGGTCGTTGATGTCATCTGCGGTACGGACGAAAGACAGGGCGACATAGTCGACCCCTGCCTGCAGCGAAAACGCAAGATCCTGCTGGTCTTTGCTTGTCAGGCTCGGCGTCGTGATCTTCATGCCAGGCAGGTTGACGCCCTTTCGGGAGATCAGATTACCGCCGGCGGTAACGCGGCAGACGACATCGCCACCTGCGACTTCGAGGACTTTCAGCGCTATGCGGCCATCATCGAGCAATATGCGGCTGCCGCTTTCGACGACGCCGGGAAGTTCAGGAAAGTTGACAGGGATCAAGTCACGCGAACCAGTCACCCTTCCGGTGGTCAGCGTGACTTCCTGCCCGCGAACCAGATCGACCCCGGAAGCCGGCATATCGCCTACCCGGATCTTGGGCCCCTGCAAGTCCGCGATAATGGCGATGGCTCGCCCGGCTTCGGTCGCGCTCGCCCTGATTGTCGCGATCATCCGGGAATAGTCAGAATGGCTTCCATGAGAAAAATTGAGCCTGACAGCGTCGACGCCGGCATCAACCAGGGCATTTATCTGCTGCTCACCCTCGGTAGCCGGCCCCAACGTGGCCACGATTTTTGTTCTTCGCATAGTCAATCTCTCCCCCATTCCGGCTTACAATCTGCCATTTCAGCTAAAATCACAAGCCACATTTTGAATTCCTACCAAACTTGTCTCTTTTCAAATACAAGGAAATAGCTTATAATACATTTAATTTAATAAAGCTATCGGTGCGGCACCCACACGCTGCCGGAAGCGAGGGACATTTTGGATAAAAAGATGGGTAAAAAGATGGAAAAATGCAGAGCCCCCGGATGTGCGAAGTGGGTCATTGATGAAAGTGACCTGGGTTTCTGTTCGGACCACCAGTGCTGCAAGCTGGATCCGGTCAGCGCCCTCTACGTCGACAAAACCCCCCGACAGCTCGATGCCGACGAACGCTTTGCCGAATTTTTCGCGTGGCTTCTTCAAAACCGCACGGTTGAAGAGCTCCTCGATTAACCGGGAAGACTTTTTAATTGAATAGACCGCAGCGTTCAAACTGCCGGTCAGATTGAAGCGTCCCTTCGGGGGCGCTTTTTTATTCATCTCATTTTTTCCTGACAT
>JAUSDE010000195.1 GCA_030650885.1 Thermoleophilia bacterium | reverse complement strand
CAGCTCCACAGAACGTGGGTTACGCTCTCTGGAACTGGATCCTGATCAACAATGAGGATGGCAGCAAGGGCGTCCATAACCCGGAATACACCCAGACACTGCTCGATAACTCGATCGCGTCAATAGCGTGTGACGGAGAGCCAGTACTCAGCATCGGCTCGGCAGAAGCGTTCTGGGCCAGTTACGCCGACTATACCGCCCGTCTGCTATCAGTTAGGTATACGGTCAATAACAGCGGCGGCACGAGCGCGTTCAGCGTCAATCTTGACAACTCGAGCGCCACCAATGGTGTGATAACGGCCAGCTCACTACCTGTCTCCGCTGGCAACATCGCTGCCGGCGCATCGGCACTGGTAACACTTCAGTACAATGTGCCGTCAGGTGTAGGGTCTTTCCGCACCACTAACAGCGCCTCAGCAGAGGACAACTGCGGCACTACGTTCACGTACGGAACCCAACCACCAACACCCTAATGAGCATAGGAGACCTTCATGGCTAAAAAGAAAACGCGGGAACTCTATGTCAGGCCGGTGCTGGTAAAGCACGAGAGCCTTCGGGAGATCACCTTCGAGTGCCCCCAGTGGCAGTGCAGCGTGACAGTACCACCGCCACCGGCACCGTAATGAGTTGCACCGAGGTTAAGTCGCAACCAATCGACCCAAGGGAGAAAGAATGAGCATAAAGCGCAAGAGACTTATCAAATACATGGCGTTTACTATGGCGCCTGCCATAATGATAGCCCTGATCGCCGCCGTTGTATCGACAATGACCATGGGCTCATCGGCAGTAACGCTGGCGGAGGCGCAGGAGACTGCCCCATGCAACGCATGTCACAACAACACGACGTTGATCGATGGCAAAGAAGCACAGTGGGAAGAGTCCGGGCATGGAACCGGTACAGCCTTTATGGAGGAAGGCCCGAACAAAAGCTGCGTCGGCTGTCACTCTGGTGGCGGTTTCAGCGCAATGATCGCCGCGGGGCAGAAGCCTAACCAGCCCACGGCTGGCGATAACAACCCGACTCCCCAGGACTGCCGCGCCTGTCACCAGACCCACACTACCTACACCGGTATCGACTGGGCTCTGGAGACTGTCGCGCCGGTAAGCTTCTACATGCTGCCCGGCAAGACGTTTGACGGAGGCGAAGGCAACCTGTGCGCCAACTGCCATCAGCCCCGCAAGGCCGCTCCTGTTGTAGCAGCTGGCGGCACGGTCACCGGGATCACCAACCGCTTCGGCCCGCACCATGGCCCGCAGAGCTCGGTTATGATCGGTACCGGCGGCGCCGGTGCTGAAGGCACATCCGCGGCGCATTATCAGTACGTGGAGAATACCTGCGTAGGCTGCCACATGGGCTCAACCGACAACCATACCACCGAGCCGAACATCGCCACCTGCAAGGGCTGTCACACGACCGCCACCAGCTTCGATGTCAACGGCGTGCAGACCGCGACCCAGGCGAAACTTGATACTCTCAAGGGACTCCTGCTCAACGCCGGCGTGCTTGTTTGCACAGTGGATGAGGAAGGCGTGGAAAGTTGTGTTCCGCCGACCGCATCCTTCTCAGCTCCACAGAACGTGGGTTACGCTCTCTGGAACTGGATCCTGATCAACAATGAGGATGGCAGCAAGGGCGTCCATAACCCGGAATACACCCAGACACTGCTCGATAACTCGATCGCGGGTATGACACCGTAGTACCGCGAAAGAGAAAACGCCAGTAATCAAACAGGGCTGCCGAAAGGCAGCCCTGTTTTTAAAGATCAGCCGATGTGGGAAAACCCCATTCCGGCTTCCACGAATTTACTTTTTTGAACGCGAGCGCACCAGTTCTTTGATCTGGTCGCGGAGTTTGGCGGCGTACTCGAATTTCAGCTCCTCGGCGGCGACGAACATCTCTTCCTCAAGGGTGGCGATTGCCTCATCCAGTTCCTGCTGATCCATCTTCTTTGCCGCTTCACGGACCCTGGTCCCCTTGTATGGTACCGTGGCCTCACCCAGCATGGCGCTCATGTCGGACACGCCTTTGATTATGGTCTGGGGCGTGATGCCATTTTCCTCGTTATAGGCCACCTGAAGCTTGCGGCGGCGGTCGGTCTCGCTTATGGCGCGCTCCATGGCTCCGGTCATCTTGTCGGCGTACATGATGACCTTGCCATGGACGTTGCGGGCGGCACGGCCAATAGTCTGGATCAGCGCGGTCTCGCCGCGGAGGAATCCTTCCTTGTCTGCGTCCAGGATGGCAACGAGCGTGACTTCCGGCAGGTCGAGGCCTTCACGTAGAAGGTTGACTCCCACGAGAACGTCGAACTCCCCCAGCCTCAGGTCGCGGACGATCTCGATGCGCTGTAGCGTATCGATGTCTGAATGCAGATAGCGCACTTTGAAACCTGCTTCCAGCAGATAGTCTGTAAGGTCTTCCGCCATCTTCTTGGTGAGAGTGGTCACGAGAACCCGTTCCTTCGCTTCTACTCGGCCACGGACCTCGTTCATAAGGTCATCTACCTGGTGCTCAGTACGGCGGACTTCGACTTTCGGATCTATCAGGCCTGTCGGCCGGATGACCTGCTCTACCACGCGCGTGCTGTGGTTCAGCTCCCACTTGCCCGGCGTGGCGCTGACGAAGACGATCTGGGGTACACGCTGCAGGAATTCCTCGAACTGGAGCGGGCGGTTGTCGAGGGCAGACGGCAGGCGGAAGCCATAATCCACCAGCGTAAGTTTGCGGGATCGATCACCTTTGTACATGCCTCCGATCTGGGGCACGGTGTTGTGAGATTCGTCTATGAAGCAGAGGAAATCGTCGGGGAAGAAGTCCAGCAGCGTGTTTGGCGGATCGCCGGGAGCGCGTCCGTCGAGGATACGCGAGTAGTTCTCGATACCGGAGCAATAGCCGGTCTCGCGCAGCATCTCCATGTCATAGCGGGTCCGCATGGTCAGGCGATGTGCTTCCAGCTCTTTGCCGTCTTTATTGAGCTCGGCCACCCTCTGGTTCAGTTCTTTCTGTATCTCGACAAGTGCCTTCTCGATGGCCTCCGGGGATGTGACGAAGTGAGTGGCCGGGTAGATGGCAATATGCTGCATCTCATCGAGGACCTCTCCGGTCATTGCGTCGACCCGCGTTATGCGCTCGACTTCATCCCCAAAAAAATTTATTCGTACGACTGTGTCCTCGTAGGCCGGATGCACTTCGAGAGCGTCGCCGCGGAGCCGGAACTGGCCGCGGCTGAAGTCGTAGTCGGCGCGGCTGTACTGGATATCGACGAGGCGGCGGTTGACCGCTTCGAGACCGGGCTCGTCGCCGACCTTCAGCAGCACCATCTTCGCAAGGTATTCCTCGGGGGAACCCAGGCCGTAGATGCAGGAGACGCTGGCGACGATGACCACGTCGCGGCGCGACAGCAGGGACGCGGTGGCCGAGTGGCGCAGACGGTCGATCTCCTGGTTGATGGAGCTGTCCTTTTCGATGTAGGTATCGGATGAGGGCAGGTAGGCTTCCGGCTGGTAGTAATCGTAATAGCTGACGAAGTATTCGACAGAATTATCGGGCAGGAATTCCATGAACTCGTTACAGAGCTGGGCAGCGAGAGTCTTGTTGTGGGCCATGACCAGCGCCGGCTTCTGGGCCCGGGCGATGACCTGTGCCATTGTGAAAGTCTTACCGGAGCCGGTTACGCCGAGCAGCGTCTGGTACGGGTCTCCGGCTTCGACGCCGCGCGCCAGGGCGTCGATGGCCTTCGGCTGGTCGCCGGTGGGCTGGTATGTGGAATTTATCCTGTAAATGGACATATATACGGCACCGGCAATCTAGTTTTTTGTCTCACTGGCTGGCATGTTGGCTATTGCGTGGACAGTTCGTTTGCGTAGGCGCTAGCGTAAATTTCTCGGGTGTCATCGACGCTTGTGACGAATTCCCGGGTTTCGGCCCAGGGGATGTCCACGGCGGAGCTGAATTCCCTGCCCTCGGCACTGGCCTCTGCAAGCCATCGATCCAGGTTCTCGGTGCCACCGTTATAAGCGGCGAGAGCCAGCTCCGAACTTCCGTAACGGTCGATGAGATAGCGCAGATACCAGCAGCCGTAGGCTATGTTCACTGAGGGGTCTCTGAGATCGGAGACCTGGAAATCTACTCCACCGGTTTTCGCCGCAATCCATGTAGCTGTGGACGGCATCAGCTGCATCAGTCCGACCGCGCCAGCATCGGAGCTGATAGCCGGCTCAAAGCTGCTCTCTTCGTAGATGACAGCAGCCACGAGGGCGGGATCGAGCTGGTTCTGGCTGGCTGAGCGCGAGATCAGGTCGGCGTGATTCATGGGATAAAGCCAGCGGGCATACCAGTCAGGCCTGGTTTCATGGATCGCGACCCCAGCTGCGGCGGCCAGGATGACCAGCAGGAGCACAAACAGTGGGATTCGCTTCAGCAAGGCTTATTCCCCTTTGTCAGCGATGACTTTCTCAATAACCCCGGCGATGAAATGGTCGAGATCCTCGGGCGAGCCAGTATTATCATAGACATAATCGCTACGGGCGCGTTTTTCGTCTTCGGGAAGCTGGCGGGCGGCACGGCGCTCGAAGTCGGCAAGGCCTACCCGGCCCTCATGGCGGGTTTTGCGTAGTTCGGACGGGGCGGTCACCAGAACCACTTTGTCGAATCGTTCCGCCATGCCAGCTTCGAACAGCATAGGAAGCTCGATGACGGCCAGAGGCGCAGACGCTACCTCATCGATGGCCAGCCATCTGTCGATTTCGCCGTTTACCAGAGGAAAGATTATTTCTTCCAGACGCAACAGCTGTACGTCGTCAGCAAAAACAATGCTGGCGATGAGACCGCGGCCGTCCACGCCTGGTGGTAACTGGCCAATGTCGAGGTGATGACGAATGCGCGCACGCACATCTGCGCGGTCGATAAGTCCGTGGACGATCTCATCGGAGTCGCGCACGGCGGCGCCGCGGGCTGCGAACATCAGCAGGGCCGTACTTTTACCGGAGCCGATTCCACCCGTGAGGGCGATCCGGATCGGCCCGTCGCTGTTGCGCTCAGGAGCCATAGCAGACTTTTCCGGATTTGGATTTTATCATCGCATCGATTTTACTAAACGTCATGATCGACATATGAACACCTTGATAGATAACCATATGAGTTACTCTAAGGGATTTCGACGGTGAAACAAAAAGCGCCCCGCCGGAGGCGGGGCGCGTAATCGCTGGATTTGCGGATGGCTTACGCCTTTTCCGCGTCCTCGCCTTCGGTCGCTTCTTCCTCAGCCGCAGGCTCAGCAGCCTCCGTCGCAGCTTCGGGTTCCTCAGCGGGCTCTGCAGTTTCGACTTCCACTTCGGCAATCTCCTCAGCGGCAGCTTCGGGTTCCGCTGCCGTTTCGACTGCTTCGGCTTCAGGCGCTGTTTCTTCCTCGGCCGCTGCTTCGGGTTCTTCCTCTACAGTATCTTTCAGTTCCGGTTCAGCGGCAATGTCGGGTTCGGCGTCGACGAGGCTGGTTGAATCTGTCGGGTCCTCCTGTGCGTCCGCAAGACCGGTAGATTCTGAGATTTCTTCGACTACAGCCGGCTCGGAGCCTGGCCGGTCCGGGAATATCTCGTCGCTGAGGCCCAGGTTATCAGCCTCGGCGAACTTTTCTTCCGCCTCGACAACAACCTCAGCAGGTGCTGCGGTTTCCGCTTCATCAGCAGGTCCTTCGGCAGCAGCTTCCGCTTCCGGCTCGTCCTCCTCGTGGAGGCGCTTGATGCTCAATGAGAGGCGGCGGCGCTGAGCGTCGATCTCGATCACCTTGACCTCGATCTCGTCACCGACAGCTACGACCTCCTCGGGCTTCTCAACATGATGGCTTGCGAGTTCGGAGATATGCACCAGACCCTCGATGCCCTCGCTGATCTGCACGAAAGCGCCGAAGCTCACCAGCTTGGTGACGGCTCCGGTCATGATGTCGCCGACCTGATGTGCGTCGACCAGGCTCGCCCATGGATCTTCCTGGGTCTGCTTGAGGCCGAGAGACACCCGCTGGCGATCACGATCGATGTCGAGGACCTTGACGTTGACCTTCTGGCCGACGGTAAGGACTTCAGACGGATGATTGACGTGGCCCCATGAGAGCTCGGAGATATGTATGAGACCGTCGATGCCTTCCAGATCCACGAAAGCGCCGAAGTCGACGATGTTGGAGATGATGCCTTCCACAACGTCTCCCGGCTGAAGCTTGCCGAGTATCTGTTCCCTGACTTCCTTGCGCTCCTCTTCGAGGACGGCGCGGCGGGAAAGCACGACGTTATTGCGGCTGCGGTTGAGCTCGATGACCCTGCAGGTGAGGACCCGGCCCATATACTCGTCCAGGTTCTGGATGCGGCGGATATCCACCAGCGATGCCGGAAGGAAACCGCGTACGCCCAGATCCAGGATCAGGCCGCCCTTGACGACCTCGATGACGGTGCCGTCGATGGTGCCGGCCTGCTGCTCGACTTCCTCGATCTTCTTCCATGCCTGCTCGAAGCGGGCCCGTTTCTTGGAGAGGATGAGGCGCCCTTCGGCGTCTTCCTTCTGCATGACCAGCGCGTCGATCCTGTCGCCTACGCTGACTTCTTCCTGGGTGCTTACGGACTTGCGGATCGACAGCTCGTTGGCCGGGATCACGCCTTCGGACTTATACCCTATGTCAACCAGGATCTCGTCCTTGTCGATCCGGACTACCTCGCCGGAGACAATGTCGCCCTCCTGGAACTCCGTGATGGTGGCGTCGTAGTTGGGTTCTTCCTTCCCATCTACGATCTTAAGCAGCCCCCCGCTTCCCTCCACTAATTCGATTACTTCGTCTTCGTTGATTTTTTGCATTTGGTAGTTAGATTCCTTTCCGAAAAATTTAGCCCGCGCAGCGACAAGCGCTTTGCGTGCCAGTGGCTATTATACAGAAGGGCGCGGAGGTATGGAAGCGATTGCCGACTATTGGTGGGAAGACGGCCGAAGTGCCTGGCACTATCCTGTGCCTACTTGGCGTCCACCCAGGTCTCGCCGATGCCCACGTCGACCTCGAGCGAGGGATCCAGTTTCCATGCGCCGGCCATCTCGCGGCGGGCGAGCTCGGCGACTTTGGAGGCTTCATCCTCGGGAGCTTCGAATACCAGCTCATCGTGCACCTGCAGTACCATACGCGCCACGAGGCCTTCGTCGTCGAGGGCTCGGTCTGCGTTGACCATGGCGACTTTCATGATATCCGCGGCGCTGCCCTGGATGACAGTGTTGACCGCGAGGCGTTCGCCCAGTTTTCGCACACGGTCCTCGACGGAGCGCAGTTCCGGGATCAGACGGCGGCGCCCCAGCATGGTGATGACGAAACCGTCTTCCGTTGCCTGCGCGATGATGTGGTCGCGAAAAGCGGCTACTTTCGGATAACGCGCCAGGTAAGTCTCGATGTAGCCGGCCGCCTCCTGCTGGGTGATGCCAAGCTGCTCAGAGAGTCCGTAAGCGCTGATACCGTACATGATGCCGAAGTTGACCGCTTTGGCGCGGCCGCGCTGGGTGCTGGTTACTTTTTCCGGCGCGATATTGAAAACCTCGGCGGCGGTGTCGCGGTGCACGTCCTCCCCGGCGGCAAAGGCCTGGCGCAGTTTCGGCTCTTCTGACAGGTGGGCCATGATCCTCAGCTCCACCTGGGAGTAGTCGGCGACCACGAGGCGCGACCCCTCCTCGGGAACGAAGCAGTCACGGATCTTTTCCCCCAGCGGTGTGCGGATGGGGATGTTCTGCAGATTTGGATCGCTCGATGAGATGCGGCCAGTGGCGGTCACGGTCTGGTTGAAAGTCGTATGGATGCGCCAGGTGTCAGAGTCTGCCAGCCGGGGAAGGGCCTGGAGGTAGGTACCCGAGAGTTTGGCCAGCTCCCGGTAACTCTCGATCTTTTCGATTATCGGGTGATGCTCACGCAGGTTCTTGAGGACGGAGGCGTCCGTTGAATAACCGGTCTTGGTCTTTTTCCCGTGGGGCAGCTGCAGCTTTTCAAACAGGATGGAGGAAAGTTGTTGCGGCGAGTCGATGTTGAAGTCCTGGTCGCCCGCCAGCTTATGGATCTCGGCTGACAGCTGTTCGAGCTGGTCGTCGACTCGGGATGCCAGCTCCCCCAGGCGCGGCAGGTCGATCCTGATTCCCGCCCGTTCCATGCCGGCGAGGACGCCGATGAGCGGTATCTCGACCGTGGTGAAAAGTTCGGTGAGGCTGAGTTTTTCGAGCTGCGAGCGCTGGATGGCCGCGAGATGGTGCGTCCTCAGAGCCGCAAGGGCCAGGTCGTGTTCGCGTGGATTTCCGGTGGCGGTGGCGGGGAGCTCGATACGGATGTCCGCAGCGGCTGCAAGCTGATCGAGTTCATATGTGCGCGATGCCGGCTTGAGCAGGTATGCGGCGACCATGGTGTCATGGCTGCACGGAATTGATGATCCGGCGATTGCCATCAGGCTTTTGTAGTCGTGACAGGCCGGCGCCGGGGCGATAACGGCGCGAGCGGCAGCTTCGCCTCCCGTCGATTCTTCCATCGCTTCTTTAAAAACAGCGATCTTTGCTACGGCAAACAAAACCCTGTCAGCGGCGGCCGAGTAAGCCGCCAGCTCGACGCTATCCCCTTGAATCTTCCAGGCAATGGCCGCATCGTCCGTGGCCAGCATTTCAGCCAGCTTCTCGAGCGTGGCCTTTTCAAGGCTTGCCTTCTCTTCAACGATTTCCGGCTGCTCCAGCATGCCTGTCTCCTCGAGGCGCCGGATCAGGCTGGTGAATTGAAAGCGTGAGAGGAAATCGCGTAGCGGCTTGTTGCCTGGGCGGGCTGTCGCGGCGTCAAGGGATATCCGCTCCAGTGGGACCTCGTCATACATCGTGGCCAGCTGTTTCGACATGAGAGCCTGCTCCTGGAATGACTCCAGCAGCTCGCGGCGCTTGCCTTTTATCCCGTCCAGGCTGGCCAGCAGGTCCTCGAGGGTTTCACGGTCGGCCAGCAGGGCCGCAGCGGTCTTTTCGCCGATACCGGGGACACCAGGTATATTATCTGAGGTGTCTCCTTTGAGGCCTATGAAGTCGGGCACCTTCCGGGGCGGTATGCCGTAGCGCGCCTCGACCGCTTCCTGGTCGTAGATCTTTACCTCTGAGATGCCTTTGGTATTTGACATGACATAAACGCCTTCCCCGACCAGCTGCAGGGCGTCGCGGTCGGCGGTTACGACGACCACCTTGCGCTTCTCTTCGCGGGCTTCGCGGGCGATGGTGGCCAGGATGTCATCCGCCTCATAGCCTTCCTTCCTGAGGTTCTCGAAAC
This sequence comes from Thermoleophilia bacterium, assembly GCA_030650885.1. Classification (GTDB taxonomy): domain Bacteria; phylum Actinomycetota; class Thermoleophilia; order BMS3ABIN01; family BMS3ABIN01; genus JACRMB01. The sequence continues at coordinate 14,111 of JAUSDE010000195.1, read as the reverse complement.
CAAACGCATTGACCAGGTCCTCAAAATGTTCGAACTGGAGGGAAAGGTTGTCGGGCATCGGCTTGCGGCCGGCCTTATATTCCTCGTATTCCTCGTGGCGGAAGACTTTCTTGCCGGCATCCCAGGCCACGATGACATTGGCCGGCTCGTAGTCGTTGAGGATCTTCACCAGCATGGTCGAGAAGCCGTAGAGGGCATTGGTAGGAAAACCATCGCTTGTGGCTATGGTCTCAGGCAAGGCGTAGAAGGCGCGATACGCGAGGCTGTTGCCATCGATCAGGAAAAGGGCGCCGGACAGGTCGGGCTGGGCGGTCATCCTATTCCGGGCGGGGGGCGCGGGCCATTAGTTCGGCGACGGCCTTCCGCACGTCCTTCCCCTCATATATGACGGCGCAGACCTGCTCGGTAATCGGCATCTCGACGCCATTGGCTTTCGCCAGGTCGCGGACCGAAGCGGCGCTGGTCAGCCCTTCCGCGACCATGCCCATATCGGCCTCGGCTTCGGCCGGCGTCTTGCCGGTAGCGATCAGCTCGCCGGCCATGCGGTTGCGGCTGTGGCGGCTGGTGCAGGTGGCGATCAGATCGCCCATGCCTGCGAGGCCGGAAAAGGTCTGTGGGTCTGCCCCGAACCGATCGCCGAGGCGGGCCATCTCCGCCAGGCCACGTGTGATCAGGCTGGCTTTGGTGTTGTCACCGAAGCCTAGCCCGTCGCTCATGCCGGCGGCCAGGGCGATGACGTTCTTGGTGGCGGCGCAGAGCTCGACGCCGATGAGATCGGGATTGACATATGGGCGGAAACTGTCAGTCGATATCAGCTGCTGCAGCCAGGCGGCTAGCTCGAGATCGTTCGAGGCGATAGTCGTAGCCGTGGGAATATCCAGGGCGACCTCCTCGGCGTGGTTCGGCCCGGAAAGTACCAGGATCCGCGAGGCGGCAGGCTGAGGCAGCTCCTCGGCGAGCACCTCGGAAAGGCGCTTCAGGGTCCCCGGCTCAAGGCCTTTGGTGAGGCTGAGGACGGCGGCTTCCGGATTGAGCGTTGCCGCCACCTCGTCGACAACCGCGCGGTAGGCCTTGCTGGGAATTGCTATGACGGCCAGGTCGGCCGACTCCAGACTGTTTTTTTCGAAGGAAGTGGCGTTTAGTGACGCCGGCAACTCGATGTCACGCAGGTAGTCGGGGTTGCGGTGGCTGCTGTTGATAGCCGCAGCCTGCTCGGGCCGGCGGCAGATCAGCTCCGTTTCAGCACCCACGCGCGCCAGCAGCCGCGCGAAAGCTGTCCCCCAGCTGCCGCCACCGACGATAGATGTCTTGATGCTGCCGTTCATTTGCGGTTCCACGGAAAAGTCACCCGGTTCTCTTCCCCCTTACGAATCCGTCTGATGTTCGAGCGGTGAGCGTAGAATATCACGGCCGCGCCCACGAAAGTGAAGTCGATATAGGGCGTCGGCTGATCGGTCCCGATTACCAGGATGCAGAGCCCTGTCACCGCGGTAAGCGACGATATAGAAACGGTGCGCGTGCCGATGAGGACGACCCAGAAAACAACGAACGTAACCAGAAACAGTAAAGGCATCAATGCCAGGATGGTACCCGAACCGGTGGCCACGCCCTTGCCGCCCCTGAACTTCAGGAATATTGGAAAAGTATGGCCGGCGATGGCGGCGCCGGCGACGAACACGGCCATCACCTGGACATTCTCAATGGTGGAGATATTTGAAGTGAGGCTGGCGGGCAGATGCAATGAAAGATAGACGGGGATGAAACCCTTGAGCACGTCGCAGGCAAAAACCAGCACTCCCGCACGCTTCCCGAGAACGCGGAAGACGTTCGTGGCGCCTATATTGCCCGAACCCTGGTCGCGGACGTCGACTCCGTAGATGCCCTTACCGATAACCAGCGCGAATGGCACCGAGCCCAGCAGATAGGCGAATATCACAAGCGCGATGGCTGTCAGCATCGGATATCTCCCCTGTGGGAACGGAGCGCCCCCCTGCAAGATCCAGTCTGACGGCTATGGACTGGCGGATACATGGGCTGCTATCCCTGCTTGCCCCGGAACTGGATCACCAGAGGGCAGCCGAAGTAGCCGAAGCGTTCCCGCATGGAATTCTCCACATAGGTGGCATATGGCCTGGTGATCAGCCCCTTGTTGTTCACCTGGATGATAATGCCAGGCGGTGCCGCCGACGGCTGGCTGATGTAATACATCTTCAGCTGTCGCCCACGGACGATCGGCGGCGAGTGCTCCGCCTTTATCTCCTGCAGGAACTTGTTCAGTTCTCTCGTGGATAAATGCGATGTGTACTGCTCATGAAGGTGGCGCACCAGCGGCAGGATGTCCTTGATGCCGCGGCCGGTGAGCGCCGAAACCGCCAGGAAGGGCGGCTTCAGGGTGGTCTTTCGCGCCAGCTTCCACTTGAGATCTTCCAAGTCGAGCTTCTGCAGATCCCACTTGTTCAGAAGGATAGCCGTGGCGCAGTTGCGCTTCATGGCCTCGTCGATGATGGTGAGGTCGTAATCCGTCAGTCCCAGCGTACAGTCAACCAGGACAAGGGCGATCTGCGCTTTTTCCAGAGCCGCCAGGGCGCGTACGCGGCTGTAATATTCCACGTCCTCGGTGAGTTTTCCAGGGCGCCTCAGCCCGGCGGTGTCGACGAACCGGAAGGTCGTATCGCCGGCCTCCACGACTGTGTCGATCGTGTCGCGGGTGGTTCCCGGCTGGTCTGAGACGATGACGCGGTCCTCGCCGAGCAGTTTGTTGAGCATGGAAGATTTACCGGCGTTGGGGCGGCCGACGAAGGCTACGCGAATCTCCTCGCGGGCATCGGCGTCAGCCATGGCGCCCATCTCTTCGAGCTTGTCGAGGATCATGTCCAGCAGGTCGCCGGAACCGGTGCCGTGCAATGCGCTGAGGGGGACGGGCTCGCCCATTCCCAGTGAGTGGAACTCGTGGATAAGGTCGACGCGGTTGAAGTCGTCGATCTTGTTGGCGACAAGGATCGCCGGGGTCTTGCTGCGGCGGACGATCTGGGCCAGGTCCTCGTCCCCGGGACCGATTCCCGTGACCCCGTCAACGACCAGCAGTACCAGAGCCGCTTCCTTCAGGGCCGCTTCAACCTGGGCACGGATCTGCCGGGCCATCTCGCGGCGGTCGGCTGTATCGACGCCGCCGGTATCTACGAGAGTGAAGGAACGGCCGGTCCAATCGACCTGGATCTCCTTGCGGTCACGCGTGACGCCGGCCTCGCTGTGCACGACAGCCTCACGCCTGCCTGTGAGGCGGTTCAGAAGAGTCGACTTGCCCACGTTGGGGTAGCCGACAACAGCGACTTTTGGCAGAACTGGCATGGGGGGATTCTATCAGGTAACGGCTTTGGGACGGAGAAAGGGGTCCGGCCGCCGGATGTATGTGCGCTCAGCGGGGGGTTACGATGATCTCACAGTCGAGGGTTTCGTGCAGCTCCTGAAGGGTAAGGTCGTCGAGGAAACGCGGCTCCCCGCTTCCGTTGAGGGTGGCCGAGGGCAAAAGGAGCAGGTCTGCCTGGCCGAGTCCGGCGTTGCGTGCGGCAGCCAGGATCTCGCGGCCTCCAAGCAGTCCTGTGACGGTCACATATGGCCCGAAGAGCAGGTTCTTCACTGGCAGTACTCGCACGTCCAGGTCGAGCACGCTGCTGAGCCTGGCACAAGATTCTTCCATGATCCCTGCTGCGAGCGTTCCGGAGAGGAGAAAGATTCGCGAATATATGGCCGGATGGCCGGTTCGTCCATCATGACCGGTCAGCAGTCCACGGATGAGCCCTTCCCCCTCGTCCATAAAGCTGCGCGCGATGCCGATGCCGTTCTCGTAATGCTCGAAATCATCGTAATAAGCTGCGGGCGGGATCGGCCTACCGGCCCGCAGGAAGAACTCGTCGGCGGCGTAGGCGAAGCCGGAGCCGCGCTCGCGGCGAAACAGCTCCTGCCAGGCCGCAATGGCGTCGGTGACCGCGAGGCTGTCTTCGACGTTGACCGGGCGCAGTGATGAATGTGAGTCGACCGCCAGCGGCACGTTGCCGACGCTTTTGACTCCCGGGTAATCTGACGCGAGCTCCTTTACCGTTCGCTCCAGCGCCAGGCTGTCGTTCATCTCCGGGCAGAGGACGATCTGCGCATGAGTTTCGATACCGGCGTCACCCAGCCGCTTGAGATTCGCCAGTCCGCGGGCGGCGTGCACGGTGCTGCATCCCATCATCTGCCCGCGCAACTCCGGGTCGGTCGCGTGTACGGAGACGTGCAGGGGGCTGAGCCTCTGCGCGATTATGCGGTCGATGTCGTCTCCGTCAAGATTCCCCAGAGTGATGAAGTTGCCGCGCAGGAACGAAAGCCGAAAGTCGTCGTCCTTGAGATAAAGCGGCCGGCGCAGGCCGTCGGGGACCTGGTCGATGAAGCAGAAGACGCAGCGATTGGCACAGGTCCGCACTCGGTCAAATCTGACATCGTCAAAGCATATTCCAGGATCGCCACCCTCGTAGTTATCGAGGTCGAGTTCATGCCGCCGGCCATCCCGCTCGACAATCACAGCCTGGACCCCGGGCTCGAGATGGAACTGGTAGTCGATGACGTCGTGCAGTTCGCTGCCGTCCAGAGAAATAATGCGGTCTCCGGATTCGATGCCGGCGACATCGGCGGGGCTGCCGGGCGAAACTGATACGACCAGCCCTCCCGGTCCGCCGTTATCAGACATCGATATACGGCGAAGGATAAGTATATGTCGTAGCGCAGACATCCTCAGCCGTGGCGAACAACGTGGCCCTGAAACCGGGAACACCGATCGGCACCAGGTATTTGAGGGTGACGTTCGTGGATGTAGTCGTGCCGTTTATCGAATCGAGGGAACCAAGACCCATAGGCACGGCTGTGGACAGGATGGCGCTGTTAGTGTTGAGACTGGCGATGATGTTTATGTTGATGGCGTTATTGTAGCCGGTGTTACTGACCGGGAAGGTCACCGAAAGCTCACGCATCGTGTAATCCGTGTACGTCGCCCAGAAGGAGCTGGGGGCACCCAGGCTGAGCAGCGGCTTCACACAGGCGACTGCGACGATGAAGGAACCGCTGATGGGACTGGCGTTGCCGGCGTTATCCGAAACTGTTCCGCTCACAGAGTGACTTCCCTGCGCCAGCCCACTGAAAGGACAGCTGGCCTGAGCCGTGGTGACCGTGCAGCCGGCAAGAGGAGCGCCATCGAGCGCGACCTGCACCGAGGCCTGGTTGATGCCGCTGTTGGCGTCCATGTAATAAACCACTACGGCGCCGGAACTATAATCGATGGTGCCGCCTGGCTGGACGGAAGTCACTATCGGCGCCGTATGATCAGGAACACTGCCGAGGTTTAGTTTGCCGCTGCCGTAAATGTTGTCTTTGCCGGCAGCTCCCAGAGCGGTCGCGCGGGATTCCAGGAGCGCCTGGATCGACGCCGGAGTCAGGGTCGGATCAGATCCTTTCACCAGCGCCGCTGCGCCGGCTGCATGAGGCGCCGCCGCTGACGTTCCCCAGAAACCCTGTGCGCCATATGTTACCGTCGACACACGGTCGGGCGCCACCAGGTCCGGCTTGACACGTCCGTCAATGGTCGGCCCGCGGGAACTGAAGCTCTCAATCGTTGTCCCTCCCACAGGCACCGCACCGATGATCGCGGCGTAGGCCGAATCCGTCGGCTGGCCTCCGAGGCTGCCGGCGGCCACCTGGTACTGGAACTGGGCCGGGTAAGAATAGAGATTGAAGACGGCATCGCCGGTAGCGCTGAAATTCTTTATCTTGAGGTAGTATGTGCCGTCCTTGCCGGTCGGCACGGTGTAATGGATCTCCTCAGAGGGCGGATAGCTCCCGTTCTGCCAGGCATCACCGGCTGCCACGGCCGTGTTCGGATTGCCGCTCCAGTATAGATACATGTCGTAATCCTGGTCGGTCAGAGGCCATCGGTTCCAGGTCAGGAAAAGGTCGATGGTATTACCCGCTGAAGCAGAAACGTCGTTGCTGGTATCGCTGCCTGAGAACTGGTGCCAGCTGTCAGAATTGGAGTCGGTGAAGCTGCCGCTCCAGTGGGTCTGCCCGGCATTACCCGATGCGTTTGCCCAGAAGATGCCGGCGGCATTTGCGCTCTGGACCATATCATCGATATCTCCCTGTCCGTCGCCTCTGAACGAGCCATAGAAGCCCCAGGAGGCGGAGACCACGTCGACCCCCTGTGTGATCAGGTAATCCACGGCATTCCCCAGTTCCACATCGGTGCTGAAATTGACCAGGTAAAGCTGAGCGCCAGGAGCCGTGTCGTATACTATCTCCGCGCAGGCTGCGCCATGGATCTCGCCGCCGCCGGTGATATCGCCAGTGAAGGATCGGATTATGACGCCGGCGGGCAGCTCTCCTGCCGAGACCAGCTGGCTGTAGCCAGAAAAACCGGGGTCGAGAACAGCGACTTTGGCTCCGGCGCCGTTGTTGCCGGCGCCTTGCCAGGCACTGGCTCCGATGTCGGCGACACCCTCTGTGGTCGTGAAAACGGTCGGCCTTTTTGGCTCTCGTATATAGCTGACCGAAGGATCTTCTGCCAGTTGCTGAAGGCTTTCGAGAGGAACAAGTGCCTGGATGAGATCACCGTAGGTTGTATCGATGGTGGCCCCGGCCGAGATGGTCGCGGAGGACGCAGCCGCATTCGGGGTCGATTGCCCGGGCGCGGCTTCGATGACTACTTTGACCTTATCATCCTTAAGCTCAAGCCCGTGCAAGGAGGCATATTCGGCGGCGGATTCCGGGCCCGCCTCGAACCGTGTCGCCGCCAGCTCGACTACCGTTGCCTGGATTTTAGCGCTGGTTTTCGCCGGGGGAACCGCTATAGAGGCCGCGCCTTCCACGGCCGGATCGGCGCCGGTATTGTTTACTGAGATATCGGATTCCGGCTGTCCGGAGCTCCCGGACGGCGGGACGATGCCGGCCCCTTCCGGCCCTGGCGTCATGACACCGCCCGAGTCCGCCGTGTATTCTGGCGCATCCATCTCGCCGCTCAGCTGGACAATATAAAAAGCCCCCGCTATTGCCAGCAGCATCATCGCCGTGGCCACGAGAGCCATGAATGGTTTCCTTCTACTCATGCCAACCCATTTTCGCACATCTATTATTCCCCTACCCCTGTTTCCGCCCTCCCCTTAATAATACCCGCGATGTTTCCATGAAAACTTCTTCGCGCCCAATCCTTATCGACTGGTTTGCACCGTCCTGTAATCCGGGCTCATGCAGGGATGAAACAGCTATATATCATTGTAACAGCGATTTCGCGGATATGAACAGGGCGGATGGGAAATCACCGCCGTGTTTCGCCCACAATGCCAACGGGAATAGTTAATTTTAGCGTGTTTATCTCTAATCGAGGTTATTTGCATGGATAGCACCATCGGCAGGGATCTCATCATCATCCGCCAGCCTGACAGCATCTTTCAGGCCCGTGGGATCATTGAGAACGGCACTTTCAATGGACGGTGGCATTTTTCTTTTGACCAGTATTACGACCGGGATTACAGCCATTTTGGCACCCTGCGTGTCTTCAACGACGACACGCTTTCCCCCGGTGCGATCTGGCCGCAGCATCCACACCGCAATATTGAGGTCGTGACTTATTGCGCTGCTGGCGTATTCCGCCATGCGGATGAGAACGGCGAAGGCCATGTCCTCAGAAAGGGTTGGGTGCAGCACACAACCGTGGGACGCGGCATGTCCCATTCCGAGATCAACGACTCGGGAGAAGAGCCGATGCGCTTTGTGCAGATGTGGTTCATCCCGTCGGAGCCGGATCTTGAGCCCTCGCTTCAGCAGAAGCCGGTCGAGAGGGAGCAGCGGACCGACCGGCTGTTGCCGCTTGTTTCAAGCAACCCCGACGACTACGATGCTCTGCCGATCGCTTCTGACGCCCGCGTATTTTCTTCATATCTGGAAATGGGTCGCTCGGTTGAGCACCACCTGGAAACCGGGCGCGGCGCTTATCTCTACGTGCTGGAAGGCGGTTCGCTGAAGGTCAACGGACACCATGTACCTGCGCTGGGCGCGGCTAAGATAATCGGCGGGCAGGACCTTAAGTTCAAGTCTGAGGCTGACCTGGAGTTTTTGCTGGTTGAAGTGCCGCTTGCGGTGCGAAACCGGTATGGGACCTGATTCCGGGTCCTGCCATGGCCATACGGCCATCTTCGAGCTATAGCTTCGCCAGCCACTCCGCGGCCGCTTCCATCTGCTCGGGTGGTGTAGAGGCACCGGCAGTGATGGCAACGGTCGCCGCCCCTTCGAACCATCCTGGCTCAAGCTCACTTACGTCCTCGATGTGATAGGTACGCGGCTGAACCTCGAGGCAGAGCTGCGATAGTCTGGTCGTGTTGGCGCTGTTGCGGCCGCCGATGACGATGACTGCATCCGCCTGCCGCGCCAGGCTCAAGGCTTCGTCCTGGCATTTCTGGGTGGCGTTGCACATGGTGTTGTAGATGAGCAGTTCACGGCATGCCGGGGCAAGCCTGGATGACAGCGCTGCCAGGTTGGCGGTCGCCTGGGTGGTCTGAACAACAACGCCGACGCGCTTGCCGTGCACCTTGTCCATATCGAGCTCGTCCACGTTCTCCACGACCACCGTCTTCTTGCCCGCATTGGCGACCAGCGCCACGACCTCGGGATGCTCATGCTCGCCGAGGATGATCGTCAGATAGCCCTGCTCACCCAGGAACGATGCCTTCTCCTGAGCCACCTTCACATAAGGGCAGGTGGCGTCGACGATGGCCAGACCGCGCCCCTTGGCGTCGGCGATGACCTCGGGGGTGACTCCGTGCGTCCTGAGTATTACCGTGCCACCGGTTATTCCCTCCAGATCTTCCACCGGAGATACTCCCGCCTCGGCAAGCTCCCGTACAACTCCCGGATTATGGATTATCGGTCCCAGCGTCTTGATCGGCCCGGGTGAATCGGAAGCGGCGCGATGGGCTATGTCCAGCGCCCGCTGGACACCGTAGCAGTAGCCACCGCGCTGTGAGATCAGGATCTTCATCTATAGCCGCCGCTGGAGTATTTTCCCCATCTGTGGGCCGCCATCGCATTCATCGTCGTACTCAAAGTTCTCCTATCGCCGCCATGATCCGGCGGCTCGCTTCCCGGTATGCCTTGCCCTTTGACATACCCTCGATCTCCATATCGACCGGCGGGCCCGCGGTGACCGTGACTTTCGCACGGTGAAACCAGCCGCCACTGATGATATCACCGGTGCCGCGGATGCGGATGGGGATTACCGGCACACCGGGAGTCATCGCCAGAAGCCCGACTCCGGGCTGAGGCTCGCCGAACGCCCCTTCACTCTGGCGGGTTCCCTCGGGAAACATGCCGATCACATAGCCCATCTCGAGCAGCTCGCGGGCACGGCGGATGGCATCGCGGTCGTTCTCGCCCCGCCGCACCGGGAACGCGCCCAGCTTTGTCAGGATCTTGCCAAGCAGCGGCACCCGCAGGAGTTCCGCCTTGGCCATCCAGCAGATCTGGCCTGAGTATGAAAGACACAGGAGCGGCGGATCCATGTTGCTTAGGTGGTTGGATGCCAGGATGGCCGGCCCCCGCTTTGGCAGGTATTCGGTGCCCCTGATCTCCATGCGGAAAAAAAACTTCAGGGGATTGGTGATCAGTATCCTGAGAAAGCCATAAAGGAGCAGGGACAATTCGGGCTTGCGCGGGGCCGGCTTTAGCCCGTGCGCGGTTGATTGCTGCCCTTGCCCACCCGGCTGCGGATCAGTCGGCGCCGTCGACAATCTCCGCCACCCTTTCAACAACCTGATCAATATTCATATCCGTGGTGTCTAAAATTATCGCGTCATCGGCGGCCCTTAGCGGCGCGACCTCCCGGCTGGAATCATAATCGTCGCGGGCTGCGATCTCTTCTTCCATCTTATCCTGGGAGACCGTAACACCCTTGCCCTCCAGCTCCAGGCGGCGGCGGCGCGCGCGTTCAGCCACAGATGCAGTAAGGAATATCTTGACCTCGGCAGCGGGGAATACCACCGTGCCGATGTCGCGGCCGTCGACGACGACGTTGCCGGAGGCGGCGCAGAGCCGCTGTTTCTCGACCATTGCCGTACGAACGCCGGCGTGGGCGCTGACCTCTGATACACCCCGGGTCACCTCCTGTGTACGGATCTCCTCGGTCACCTCGCGGCAGCCGGCAAAGACGCGAGGCACTCCACCCGGACCGGGCTGGAAGCCGATCTCCAGATTGCGCGACAGCATGCCCAGCTCATCGTAGGCTGAAGCCGCTATCCCCTGCTCCATAGCCAGCAGTGTTACGGTTCGATACATGGCGCCAGTATCGAGATAAGTGCAGCCGCAGCGGTCCGCAAGCATTCGGGAGATCGTGCTTTTGCCCGCGCCCGCGGGGCCGTCGATTGCGACGATCATGATCTTCCTCCCGCCAGCCGGTCTCTGATGACTTCGGGGCCTGAATTCGTGCTGATCGAACCGGCGATCATATAAGCGCTCCCAGGCTCTCCAGATCTTTCAAAAAATTCGGATAAGAGACTGAGACGCAATCGAACCCATCCACCTGAACGCCGTCACGGGATGCAAGACCGGCCACGGCGCCGAGCATCGCCATGCGATGGTCGCCATAGCTCCGGAAGTTGCCGCCGAGAGGTCCGTGGATGCCACGCACGAGGAATCCGTCCTCGAAGGCCTCGATATGGACACCAAGACTGGCAAGATTGTCAACCAGTCCGGTGATCCGGTCTGACTCCTTGACCCTCAGCTCGGCGGCGCCTGTGACCAGTGTCTCGCCGTCAGCAAATGCGCCTGCCAGGGCCAGCAACGGCAGTTCGTCGATCATGCGTCCGGTGATGCCCCCTCCCACCGCCAGCCCGTGGAGTTTTGCGTGGCGCACGGTTAGATCGGCGACTGCCTCCCCACCCTGCCGGCGTTCGTTTTCCAGGGTGATATCGGCACCCATCTCAAGCAGTATCGTCAGAAGGCCGGTTCGGGTGGTGTTGATGCCGACGCCTTTAAGCGTTATCTCCGAACCATGGACTATAGTCCCGGCCACCAGCCAGAACGCCGCTGATGAGAAATCACCCATGACCTCGACTTTATCCAGGCTCAGGCGTTCTGCGGGATAGATCCGGGTCAGCAGCCCCTCCTTCTCCACCCGGGCACCGGCGGCGTCCAGCATGACCTCCGTATGGTCACGGCAGACTGCCGGCTCGATCACCTCAGTCGGGCCATCGGCGTATAGGCCCGCAAGCAGCAAAGCCGATTTGACCTGCGCGCTGGCAACCGGCATTTCATACGTGATTCCATGGACGCTGCCGCCGGTTACTGTAAGCGGAGCATAGCTGCCGTCGCGAGCCTCGATGCTGACGCCCATCTCCCGCAGGGGGTTGACGACCCGGTCCATGGGCCGGCGCCTGATGCTCTCGTCGCCATCGAGCCTGAATGAACCGGACTGGCCAGCAAGGATACCTGGAAGCAGACGGATAGAGGTACCGGAGTTACCGATATCGATGGTGTCCATGAGCGTAGCAAGACCACGCAATCCTGCACCTTTGACAACCGGGTTATCACTCTCTGCGTTTACGACCTCAACGCCGCAGGCGGCAATTGCCGAAAGGGTCGATCGCGTGTCAGCTGCAGCAAGAAAATTCTGGATAGCGACGGGACCGTCGCATATGGAGCCGATGATGGCAGCCCGATGAGATATCGATTTGTCGGCAGGCACGCGCACAACACCCTTCAGGCCTGAGGCCGGCGCGAACATCACAGGGCTTGCGGGACTTGCCGCCAACCGGGAACCTAACCCGCCTCGACATCGGTGAAAGGAACCGCGACGGCGTCATAGCCGAGGCCGCGCAGGATCTCTACTGCCCGGTCGCCGGTGTCGCTGCCGGATACCGCCAGGGACAGGACACCGCCCTGCTCGACGCTGATACGGTGGAAGGCGATATCCTCGATATTGATGCCGGCGTTGCCCAGGGCGACTGTGACCTGGCTGATGACGCCTGGCTTGTCGAAAACCGGTACCTTGACCACGAAAAGGTCGCTGGGTGTCATCCGCTCGGCCTCCAGCATGCGGTCACGGTTGGCCGCGGCGGACATGATCTCGCCCTTGAGGAATTCCTCATCGCCGGAATCGATCGCCTCGATCAACTGGTCGATGGCCTGGCGATGCTCCTTGAGCGCTTCTGACAGCCAGCGGCGGTTTTCCATGATGATGTCGGTCCAGACTCGCGGATTGCTGCCTGCCACCCGCGTCAGGTCCCGAAAGCTGGGGCCCGCTGAAAGCAGTGCCTCGCGGCCGTCAAGGTTGACTCGTCCCACCTGATTCATGGCCGAATTCGCAAGAACATGCGGCAGGTGGCTCACGAGCGCCATGATACGATCATGCGCGTCCGGATCTATGGCGGTGGGAACGGCGCCGATGCCGGTGATGAAACCGTGGAGGCGCTCAAAATTTGAAGGGTCGATATCCCGGCCCGAAGTGAGGAACCAGGTGGCGTTGTCAAAAAGCTCCTCGCGGGCGTTCTCCACGCCGGCGGTCTCGGAGCCGCAGACAGGATGGCCGCCGATGAACCGCTTCTCCTCCACCGCGGTCAACGCGCCCATGATACTGGACTTCGTGCTGCCCATGTCGGTGACGATGCTCGCGGGGTTCGATGCAGCCATCGCCTGGCGCGATACCTCAAGGATGGAGCGAACGGGAGTAGACACGAAGATGATATCCGCTTCCGCCGCGGCTTCCTCGATGCTGCCTGCCTGGTCGGTGATGGCTCCGAGCTCCAGGGCTTTCTGCAGGGTACGGGCTGTGCGGCTGTAGCCGACAACGCGGCTTATACCCAGCCGCTCCTGCGCGGCCAGACCTAGTGAGCCGCCCATGAGGCCGACTCCTATGATGGCGATGGAGGTGTTGGAAAAGTCAGGCATGGCCGTCCCCGCGGCGCGCCGCTCTAGGAAATCTTTTTGCCCGCCAGGTCCACATAACGGCGAACCTCGGCGGTATAGGCCATGAAATCATCCGCAGGCAGCGACTGAGAGCCGTCACAAAGGGCTGCCTCGGGATCAGGATGGGTCTCGACGATCAGGCCGTCCGCGCCCACAGCCACGGAAGCCAGAGACAGCGGCAGCACCAGGTCCCGCTTTCCGGCGGAATGGCTGGGGTCTACGATAACCGGCAGGTGGCTTTGCTTCTTGATCACCGGGATTGCGGAGATGTCCAGCGTATTGCGGGTCGCGGTCTCGAAAGTGCGGATACCACGCTCGCAGAGTATCACGTCGGAATTACCTTCCTTGAGGATGTATTCAGCCGCCATCAGCAGTTCCTCGATGGTGGCGCTCATGCCTCGCTTGAGCAGCACGGGGCGCTCCACCTTCCCGACCTCTGAGAGCAGCTGGAAATTCTGCATGTTACGCGTGCCGATCTGGATGACGTCCGCGTATTTGAGGACGATCTCAACATCCCGCGGATCCATCAGTTCTGTGACGATGGGAAGACCGGTCTCCTCGCGGGCGGCAGCCATGATCTGCAGCCCTGCTTCACCCATACCCTGGAAACTGTAGGGTGAAGTCCTGGGCTTGAATGCGCCGCCGCGCAGCATCGAAGCGCCGGCGGCCTTGGCCTGCCTCGCCGCGAGCATGTACTGCTCCTCGCTCTCAACCGAGCAGGGGCCAGCTATCAACGCGAACATCCCGCCTCCGACGGCGCGGTCACGCACCTGGACGACAGTGTCTTCGGGATGGGTCTGCCGGCTGGCGAGCTTGTATGGCTTAAGGATCGGCATGACCTTGTCAACGCCGGGCATTGCGTCCAGTGGCAGCTGCCCGATCTCTTCGCGGTCGCCGATGGCGCCGATTATGGTCACGAACTCGCCCCTGGAAATATGGGCCTGCGCGCCGACTGCCGCCAGCCGGTCCACTACATGCTGGACCTGTTCACCGGTTGCATCTGGTTTCATCACGATCATCATCGCCGCATTACCTCCCATATTGATTCAGGGGGACAGGATCAATTGCGTCCCCCTACCTCTTGTAATATCAGAAAATTCTGGCGCCAACGGCATAACCTGCCGTTCAAGGCGCCA
>JAUSDE010000191.1 GCA_030650885.1 Thermoleophilia bacterium | reverse complement strand
TCGCCCGGGAAGTGGCCGCCATCACCGGCGCCGCTCTCGCGCCCGAGCCGATCGCAGACGTCGAAGCTCGCGGCGACGACAACATTGAAGATCTGATCACCATCACCGTGGACGACGGCGAACTCTGCCCCCGTTACGGCGCCAGGCTCATCGCCGGCGTTACCATCGCGCCGTCGCCGCCGTGGCTCAAGGCCCGCATCGCCGCCGCCGGCATGAGGCCGGTTAACAACGTCGTCGACATCACCAACTATGTCATGTGGACTCTGGGTGAGCCCATGCACGCCTTTGACCTGGCGAAGATCGGCGGGCCGTCGCTGACCGCGCGCCGCGCCGGCAAGGGCGAGAAGATCGAGACCATCGACAGCGATATCCGTGAGCTCGACGAGAGCATGCTGGTCATCGCCGACGCGAACAGGCCCGCCGCGGTCGCTGGCATCATGGGCGGCGCCGGCACCGAGGTTTCTGACGACACAACCGACATCCTGCTGGAAGCCGCGAATTTCAACGGACCCAATGTGATGAAGACCGAGATGGCGCTGGGGCTCCGCAGCGAGTCCAGCACCCGCTTCGAGAAAGGGCTCGACGCCGAGGTCGTACCCAAGGCGCTGGCGATGGCTTCCCGGATGATGGTAGAGCTTTGCGGCGGACGCCTGGTTCACGGGGAATATGACATTTATGCTGAGCCACGTTCGGAGCAGGAGCAAGCTATCCATCTTCGTGAGGAAAGGGTCACCAGTCTGCTCGGCATATCTGTGCCAGGCCCGGAGATCGAGGCCATCCTCGGCCGGCTCGGTTTCGAGAGCCGCCGGGAGGGCGCAGATCTGCATGTGACCGTCCCCAGTTTCCGCGCCGACGTGGAGCGGGAAGTCGACCTCATCGAGGAGATCGTCAGGGTTTTCGGCTACGACCTGATACCGGCGACGCTCCCCAGTGACATGCGGGTGATGGGCGGGCTGTCGGATTATCAGACGGCCGAGCGCGAGATCGCCCGGGCGCTTACGGCGGCGGGCATCAACGAGGCCATCACTTATACATTCATCGCACCGGATTTCGCCGACAGGCTGAGGCTGGCCGAGGATGATCCGCGCCGCCAGGTGGTTAAGTTGTCGAATCCGCTTTCAGTCGAACAGTCGGTGATGCGGCCGCTGATGCTGCCAAGCCTGCTGACGACAGTGGCGAGCAATCTTTCCATGCGGAACCCGGATGTGAATATTTTTGAGCTCGGCCGCACTTATCACACCGTTGCCGGCGAAAAGCTGGCAGACGAGAAGCGTACTATCGCCGGCTGCCTTTGCGGTTCGCTCCGTGGTGAGTCCTGGATGCACGCTGGAAGAGAAACCGATTATTTCACCGGTAAGGGCATCGTCGAAGCCGTTTTCGCGTCCATCAAGGGAAGTTTCAGCGTCGAGCGCTGCGACGAGCCGTTCCTGCATCCTGGCAAGTCTGCGTACATATTAGTCGATGGAAAGCACGCCGGTTACATCGGTGAAGTGCATCCCCTGGTGCTCGAAGCCTTCGGCATCGATAAGCCAGTGGTCGCCTTCGAGATCCTCGAAGACCCGCTCGTTGCAAGTTCCGCCGGTATCGTCATCTTCGAAGACCTGCTGACTTTCCCGGCATCGTTCCAGGATATAGCTGTGGTCGTGAGTGAACAGACCGCTGCGGAAGAAGTCATCAGGGTGGTGCGTGAAGCCGGCGCACCGCTCCTGCGCGACGCCCGGGTTTTTGACACCTACACCGGAGATCAGGTTGGCGAAGGCAAAAAGAGCATCGCCCTGGGTCTCGAGTTCCGCTCGTCCGAGCGGACACTCACGGATGAAGATGTGGATGGGGCTCGCGGGGCGATTCTGGCGTCACTTGGGGAGAAGCTCGGCGCAACGCTGAGGGCTTAGCATTCCTGGTTAACCAGGCCTTGAAACAGGTCATAATTAAGTGCTAAAATATAACCTTAATTAAGACCTGTTAACCATCTTAAGGCGGAATCATGAAATCCGTGCTTGCCAGCCGTTCAGCCAGTATTACCGAATTAAAAAAGAATCCAAGCGCCTTGATAGAGGAATCAGAAGGCGAACCCATCGCTATCCTCAATCACAACAGCCCGACTGCCTACCTGATTCCCGCTGAGACCTACGAGATGATCATGGAGCGGCTAGAGGATTATCAGCTTGGCCTTATCGTGCAGGAAAGACAGGATGAAAAGATAGACGCTGTCGAAGTCGACATCGATGAGCTCTAGCTACAGGCTCGCATTCATTCCTACCGCCCTCAGGGAATGGAAAAAACTGGATCGGACTGTTCAGTATCAATTCAAAAAGAAGCTGACCGAGCGTCTTGAAAATCCGCATGTTTCAGCCAGCCAGCTTTACGGCTTCTCCAATCATTACAAGATAAAGTTGCGAGCGACCGGCTACCGCCTGGTGTACGAAGTGCAGGACGAGAAGATCTGCGTCCTCGTGGTAGCTGTAGGAAAACGAGATAAGCTGGCTGTTTACAAGAAGCCCTGAAAAGGCAGGAGCAGTAATCAATACGTTCTGTGGTAAAAAGATGTCTGAAACATGCTGCGCGTAGGCCTCATCTCCGACACGCACGGAATTCTGCAGCCTGAAGCCAGGGCGTTCCTGCACGGCAGCGATTTCATAGTCCACGCGGGGGATATCTGCGACCCATCTATCCTCGAAGAGCTCGCTACCATTGCTCCGCTTACCGCCGTCCGCGGCAACTGTGATCAGGGGACGTGGGCTGAGAGCCTTAACGAGACCGAGATCCTGCAGACGGGCGAGTTGTTCGTCTATGCCATCCACAACCTCGCCCGGATCGATATCGTGCCCAATTCTGCAGGTATTCATGTTGTAGTATCCGGCCACACGCACAAGCCACTGATTGAGGAGCGGCATGGCGTCCTGTTCGTCAATCCCGGGAGTTCCGGGCGACGCGGCAGAGGGCACCCGAGTTCGCTTGGCGAACTTATAGTGCAGGGCCAATCCGCATCTGCGAATATTGTCGAGCTCAACGGTTTGGATTCAGCCCAGAAAAGGCATCAACACTCTTAAATGTCACGACGCGAAGGAGGCAAACATGAGTGACGAAACAGCCACAATCGAAGTAACTGCCAGCCATATGACGGGTTCGGTAGCCCAGGAAATGGTTAAACCGACCATCGAGGTCGACGGTGAACCGCGCGAAGGCATCTGGGGAGTAAACACTCTGGACGTATCGCCGGGCCAGCATACGATCAAGGCCTACCACAAATGGCTGGTCTTCAAAAAGGCGTATGCAAGCAGCACCACCGTCGATGTCGCCGCAGGCCAGACCGTCAGGCTGGAATGGCATACGGGCTCAGCGGCGTTCAGGCCGGGCAAGTGGAAGGTGCTCTGACTTTCGCAGTCGGGCTACCTGACCTAAATCTCCTCCATCAGCAAAGCCACCTGTTCCGGCCCCGGAAGCTGGCCCTGCAGTTCATCGGGCAGCGCCGAGACCATGCGGTACGCTGCCACGCCGATGGGCTTGTTTGATTCACGCAGCGCGTACTCGACGATGGTCCGCTTCTTGTCCCTGCAGAGGATGATGCCGATGGCCGGGTTTTCACCGTCCATTCTGACCGTATCGTCTAGCACCGCCAGATAGAACTGCATCTTGCCGACGTACTCCGGCAGGAACTTTCCCACTTTGAGCTCCACGGCAACCAGGCATTTGAGCGCCCGGTGATATAGAAGGATGTCGATGAAGAACTCTTCACCCTCGACTTCCAGCCGGTGCTGGCTGCTGACAAAGGCGAAGACTCCACCCATCTGACGCAGGAATTCCTCAATCCTGGAGATGGCAGCCCGTTCCAGCTCCCGCTCTGAGAACTCCTCACTGAGATCCAGGAAGTCGAAGGTATACTCATCCTTCACCGCCAGCTTGGCCCGATTGCGCACTTCTGCCGGCAGGGTCTTGTCGAAATTGACCTGGTTCAGGAGGGTTTTTTCATAGGTCTGGTTGTCTATGTGGTGGATGAGGACGTTCTTCGACCAGCCATACTTGCGCGTCATACGGATGTAGAACTCACGCTTAAGGCCGTCCTTGCACTTTTCAAGGATGGTGTAATTATGAGTCCAGCCAATTTCTCGCGCCAATGGCGCGAGTTTTACATTTCCTGAGTAAGCCTCGAAAAACAGCCGCATACGCCAGAGATTTGAGGCCGAGAAGCCTCTTATGCCGGGGAACTCCTTCTGCAAGTCCTGCGCCAGGCGGTCTACAACCGCCTTTCCCCATTTCTCCCTCGCCTGCCTCTCCACAATCATCCGCCCGATATCCCAGTACAGCTCGATCAGCTCCCGGTTCACCGCCTTCAGAGCCTCATACTGGGCAGACCGGATACGCTCCTTGATGTCACCCAGGAGATTGCCGTAGCCGTTCACGGCCGTATCGTCAGGGGTCTTGTCCTTCATGTCTCCTCCTCGTGGTTGGATTGCCGCGGCCCGTCCGGGCAGCGGCTCTTCAGAGGAGTGGGAGAGAGCGCAGTATGGTGAAACAGTGGGTGTAAGAACTCTAGCACAGCCGCCGGACAGAATGCTGCGGGATGGACGACAAGGCAATAAATGCCAATTAACTTGAAGGATCTATGGGTCCAGCCAATTTCTTGCATTAATGATGCAAGTTATCGTTCTTGTGTGGCCATGCCATGCAGGCGTTAGCCAGCTTTCCGCCTCATTCTCGCCTCCCTGGCCACATGCAAGCGGTAATTACCTTCAAGGCTGAGCCAGAAACTAGCGTCGATCCCAAAGACCTCCTCAAGCTCCAGGGCTGTGCCTTCGGTAACTCGCTTTTTACCGCTGATAATCTCGCTGATCTTTTGCTCCGGCCGTCCCATCTGTTCGGCCAGATATCTCTGAGTCCAGCCGCGGGCGGCCAGCTCTTTCCTTATGGTCCGGCCAGGTGGTGGAACTCTGGCAGCTATTAGCTTTCTATCCATTGATTTCCTTACTGGTAGTGCTTGCTGATTTCCAGAATGACCACGCAATCCTCGATCCTGGTATAGATCAACCGGTATTGCCTGCTCAGTCTGACGGAAAGCTGACCCAGCCGCCTTTGAGCTCCTCTTTCGTTGGTATAGAGCTCTTCAAGTCTCGCGGATTAGAAACAAAATTTTACTCGCTCCCTCTCGAAATATACTTCACCCCAAAGGTGAAGTCAATAACAAGGCACATGCCAGCGTGAGGAGTGGGAGAGAGCGCAGGATGGTGAAACAGTGGGTGTCGGAACTCTAACACAGCCGCCGGATAGAAAGCGCGAGTATCACCGTCAGCAAGTTGACAAGTTGCCCTCAGCGACGGAGGATGGGTTGGTTCAGTCCAGACTGTCAGCCTGTAATTCAGATTTACCGAACAGGAGATCTTTGTTGAGCCAAAATATCCGAAAAGCCTTAGGCCAGGAACAGCCGTACTATGACATTTGCCGCGAAGAGCGGAACATATGTGCGGTTTTCTACCACCTGCTTTTACAGGACGGCAACATAGACCGTTTTTTACAAGCGGTGGGGACGACGCTGGTCTCAGATTCTCGAGCAGAAGTCTATGTTGAGTATTCTTATCTACGAGACGTATGGAAGGCGGCATCGGACGAGGAACAAAAACGTCACTTTTTGTTGGACGTTCTTGCCTATCCAGCTAACAATGAGCTGAGAGATGCATCCTTCGAAACATTCAATAGCTATTTCGGGGCGACACCGAAGGCATCCCTGAATTTCATCCAGTCGCCGGCAACCTGGTCTATGGGCCGTTATGACCAGAACGTTGAAGATGACAAGACTTTCATGGCAATCAGTAACTTAAAGTGGTCATTTAACGCCAAGCCTGACATCGTCATCGCGCTTCCTGATGACAAGGCGATTTGTATCGAAGCAAAGTTCAAATCTTCCGAAGGCCGATATCCCAGCCTTGGCAATGAGCGGACTATCTTCAAACGGCGCGGATTGAGTCTCGTCAACCAGACAGAAACTCAGAAGATGATCTTCGATTTACTCGGTATTGAGGCCCAGTTCTTCTACCTTGTAGAGAAACCGCGGAAAAATGCAGAGGCTCATGTCCTCTCCTGGAGGCAGGTCTTTGCGGCCATGGATATGAACGGAGTGTCACCGTTCGTGCGGGAGTGGGTCTCGCAATTTGCGTCCTGACTACGACACAATGCCCACACAGCAAACAGTCCTACTCCTCGGGCACCGGACGCACCGGCGGGCGCGTCCTGGAACAGCTTCTGAGCCGCGGCATCGGCGTTCGTGCTTGTAGTGCCCTCCGTGCCGGGCGATCTTAGCGCTGCAGCCTGCAAAGCCGGTCAGGTTCATCCTCATGTGCAGCATCTCGGTCAATCACCCGGGTGGCCTCGACACGCGTCGCGGGAAGTTTGAAAAGGGGTTCATGTGGATGCTCCGCGGTGTGATGCCTCCGGCCAGGGACAACCAGCTGGCTGCAGACTTTCTCCATAACACCATCGGGACAGGCAATCCGTTCGCGCAGTGGGTGGCGGTCCGTCCGGACACGCTCCGGGAAGGCGACGTATCGGAGTACACGCTGCATGAAGGTCTTGTGAGTAGTCTTTTTGCTCCGGACAGGACTAATATGGCGAATGTTGCGGATTTTATGTGTGAGCTGGTTGCGGATCCGAAGACTTGGGATGAATGGATGGGGAAGCTGCCGGAGGTCATCAATTCCTTTTCCACAAAAAAATAGCTATCCGGACACAATGTCCGGATTTATGTCCGGATATCCAGCCATACATATATTTAAATGACCTCAAATTCGGTCGATAGCCCTCGACCGCCATGATATAGTCCCAATCACCGTTTAACCCACCTCTCCCGCTTCTCCCACCCTGTCCCCATAGGGTGGCTCACAAATCTCGCTGGGCATTCATCAATGCGTGCGTCTATCGAGAGGAGAAGTGGAAATGAACAGAGTCCAGCCAGGCAACGCCGAATACCAGCAGTTCCTATCAGAGCTTAAATCCCGTATCGCCAGGGCGCGGCAGCAAGCGTACAGGAGCGTGAATCGGCAACTGATCAGTCTTTATTGGGAAATCGGCTGTGACATCGTCGATCGGCAGGAAAGGCTCGGCTGGGGGAAGGCCGTGGTTGAGCAACTTTCGCGCGATTTGCGTCGGGAGATGCCGGATTCTAGGGGGCTCTCGGCAAAAAACCTCTGGTATATGCGCAAATTCTACCTTTCGTATCGGGATGAGCCAATTCTCCAGCAGCTTGCTGGAGAAATTCCCTGGACCAGCAACATGGTTATTCTCGACAAGGTATCTGACCCCGTCGAGCGTGAATACTACCTGCGTTCGACGGCGGAACTCGGCTGGAGCCGGAATGTCCTGATCCATCAGATAGAAGCTGGCGCTTTCGCAAGGCACAGGAGTATCTCCAAGCAGCATAACTTCGGAAAAGAGTTGCCGGCTGCGCACTCTGACCAAAGCCCTGCCCGCGCATCTGTCGGAAAAGCTTCCCAGCGTGGCAGAGCTTGAGGCAAAGCTTCAGGAGGGGCACTGACCTGCAACAACCTGGCCTGGCGCCTTCAGCCTTGAGAGCCTAGTTGATCTTTGCCGTATCGTCAGGGGGCTTCGAGGTCCCCCTCAAGGCTGAAATTCGGGAATGGATCTCCTCATAAATTCGTCGAAAAGTGGCACTGTGAATGCCATTTCGCCATGAGCGGGACTATATATCATTCCTTTATTTATGAGCTGGGAACGCATGGGACCCAGGCTGCTCATTTTCTTTCCGAGGGCATCGGCCACATCACTGCTTCGATACGGCCCGGAACCCAGCTGCGCCATCGCTCGCAGAAAATTCTTTTCAAGCGGTGTCAGGCGATCAAAACGAACACGGAAGAAATTGCTATCCAGCCTACTTTTGACAAAATCAGTTGTATCTTTAACGATGAGGAGAGAAATAGGTGAGGCGGCCGCGTGATTCCATGACTGATATCCCCACTCCTGAAGAAAATAAGGGTATCCCTTTGTCATGTTAAAGATCTCCTTGAGAGCATCATTTTCAAATTCTTCGCCAGATGCTTTCACCGGGTCCTGAAGAGCGCTGAAAGATTGCGATTCCGTCAACGGTCCGATATCAGGAAAGCTAAAGAGTCGTTCGGCGTATGATTTTGATTCTCCCGCCATGCCTGGAAGAATTGGCAGACCGGCACCGATCAAAACAAGTGGAAGTTGCCGCTGCTGCATCTTATGCATAGCCATAATCAATGCGCTCAGCTCAGACTTCTTGAGATATTGGATTTCGTCAATGAGAATGGCGACCGCACTACGTCTTTCTTCCGCAGCTTCGGCAACAGCAACAAAAAGGTTGGGTAGATCAATTTCGAGATCCCCGCTATCAGCAGTACCAAGTTCTGGTTCAATATCCAATCCAAATTCGATATCGCCAACGGATACCCTTACAGAGCCGATGAAGCTCTTGAGGACCGCTTTACCCCGGCGGACCTTGTCTCCAGCTCCAGCGACTCTATCCAGGTCAAATAGCAGGCTGCGGAGATGCGGTGCAAGCAGTAAAGAAAGTTCTTTGTTTTCATGCGCCTCTACAAGAATTGTATGATAATCAGCTTTTCGCGCAAGACGCTCTATCTCATTGAGTAATACTGTTTTGCCAACCCCTCGGAGGCCTGTCAGCAGAATACTCTTTTCCGGGCGTTTTCGAATCACGCGCCCCAGAAGAACCTTGGCTTGTTCCAGGATCTCATCTCGACCAGCCAGTTCTGGCGGTGGAGAGCCTGCTCCTGGCGAAAAAGGATTCTTTATTCGATCCACCAGACCCTCGATTCATAGTAAATTATAAGTATGTATAGCATAGTATAGTCTCTGAAGTATATAAATACCTATAATTCTTGCTCGATTAATTCACAGCCCATCCGGGCAGCGGCTCTTCAGAGGAGTGGGAGAGATATGCAGGATGGTGCATCATGGTGAAACAGTGGGTGCCAAGACTCTAACATACCCGCCGGACGGAATGCTGCGGTATGGACGACAGGGCAGGCATGTATTTAGGGGGCAGCTGATGATTAGAGCGGGAGGGGGCCTAAAAAAGCGCATCGCATGTTGACAACCTGTTCCCAGCAAAGGAGGATTGACCGGGTTAATCCAGGCAACGCTGTTACAACGCAGCACCGCCCAGCCCCAACCAAAGGAACAAATTGAACATCTTCAAAGTCCTCGCATCCGGAAAACACCGTTTCCGCGAGGAATTCGTCTCCGCATTCCTCGCTTACTTGCTATCACCGCATATGGATCATGGACTTGGAAGCGCCGTTCTTGCCACGATGCTTGAAGAGATCGCGCGGGCAAATGATAATCCCAGCCTCGCCTCGCTGGCCAGTAATATCAACGATCCATTCCAGATCAGCCTTTTCTCGAGCGAAATGGCTACAGGGCTGGAGACCGAGTTCCGGGTGCCAACAGCGGAAGGGAGAATCGAGTTTATCGATATTCTCGTGCGCCGCGACAAGTGGCTTTTTCTCATCGAGAACAAGATCGATGCCGCCTCGAAAACGAAAGGCCAGCTCTTACGCCAGTTCCAGGGCCTTGAGTCCACAATCGAACAGGAAGAAAACACAGATATGAGCATCGGTGGAATCTATCTGGTGCCGGCTGCCAGGGGCTCTGAAGGCTGGACCGTCATGGAGTCGGCTTTGGAAGAGGTCAGTTTCCAGGTTACGTCCCCGAACTTTGCGGTGCTGATGACCTGGCAACAGACAGATGATGTCTCAGTCCCATCATTTGCGGGAGCGATTCAGGCGTTGTTCGATAAAGAATCGCGGGGAATGGTATCCCCTATCAGCGCTGACATGAAGCAACTGCTGCTCGCCTTTCTGAACTTCATCAACGAGGAATTCACGGGATACGAATTCGAACGGAAAGTCCGTGGAAAAAACACAGATGAATACAGCGTCTCCCAATTGATGGAGATGGATACGCCCGACCTGTACGTCGGCGTTCAGTATGGACTGTACGGGCTTATTACCAAGGCCTGGCGTAATCCGGATTTTCTCCAGCAGACATTGAAGGCTGTTGAGGGCTCAAATGGATGGCAGTATCTCTCGCTGCCCCAGTTCAGGAAGGTGGCGACATGGGCCATGCATCCGGACACCGAGAGTCTCGACGGTGTTGAGTGGCGTGGAAAGCCGTTTGGTACCCGATTGTTGTATCTCGTATCTGGAGCTAAAGGGCTACAGATGTACATAGGGGTAAGAGGTGGACTATCCGCGCTCAAAAGCATGACGGCGCAAGAGATACAGGCGCGAAATGCCTGGGAACTTTCGAACGAGGCAAGGACCTCTTCATGGTTTTTGCCCGAGGAGTTCCGGACGGTTCTCGAAGAGAAGGGAATTTCTTATGATGGACCTCTGCAGGAAGCTGTTTCATAACGATCCAATCGCTGTAAGTGACGCAGTCTTGCGGAGCTCTTCAAAACTGTGACTAATATCTCCGGGAAGGCAGACTCCAGATGATCGTCCACTTCACTGGCAAGTGGACGGCTGCGGTTGATGATTGAGGGGCGGGGGTGTGGGGTTGAATCCCTTTCACACGCCAATCCAAACGTTGACAAGTTGCTCGCAGTGATGGAGGATGAAACTGACCAATCTAAACAATATAAATTAGAATATTTCTGCTTGCTTATGTTCGTATTACGAGTGTCGGCTCGGATAAATATGCTGACAGGACTTGCAGTATTGGGGGTTCATATGGCTAGGTAAACACCGTTATGCATTAAAACAAAGGAGAGAAGTATGTCAGACCCAAGATCATTTATAAGTTTCGATGTCGATCATAATACAGATGAAAAGGTTCTTTTTGCTGGGCAAGCTAAGAACTCGAAAACACCATTTTCCATTCAGGATTGGTCAGCTAAATCCTCAATGCCTCAATCTCAGTGGGAAGCCATTGTTAAAGAAAAGATAAATAAGTGCAATCTAGTTATAGTGCTCGTTGGGAAATGTATGGCTAGTGCTACTGGTGTTGTAAAAGAAATAAAAATGGCCAAAGACCAAAATGTACCATTTTTCGGGGTATATGTTGGCGGGGCAAATACTAGCAGTAATTTACCCACTGGCTTAGCTCGAAACAGGACAATTAAGTGGGATTGGGAAGAAATAGCTAGTGCCATAGATCAAGTTATGGGTGAAGGTAAAAACAAATGAAAAAAGCATTGGTAGTGGGCATAAACAACTACCCATCCTCGCCCCTTAAAGGGTGTATTAATGATGCTTCAGGCCTTGCGAGTATCATTGAGACCCACGGTGATGGATCACCAAATTTTGATGTAAGGCTTGAAACGGATGTAAGCACAAAATCTGAGCTTAAAACAATGATAGTGGAACTGTTTTCAGGAAACGGTGATACAGTATTATTGTATTTTTCTGGACATGGCTTCTTGAATGAATTGGGTGGGTATTTAGTTACTCCTGATCATAAATCGTATGATGAAGGCATTTCGATGGACGAGGTCTTAATACTTGCAAACCAGTCAAAATCCAAAGATAAAATTATTATTCTTGACTGTTGTCATTCCGGTTCTTTTGGGTCGCCAACAATAGGGCGCGGAGCTTCACAGTTGGATGAAGGTGTCTCAATTCTGACAGCGAGTCGAGATGATGAACCATCTATGGAAATTAATGGGCATGGTGTTTTTACAAATCTTTTATTAGATGCATTGCAAGGAGGTGCAGCTGATCTAAGAGGCCATATTTCACCTGGCGGAGTTTATGCTTATATTGATCAAGCGTTAGGCGCATGGGAACAACGCCCAGTATTTAAAACAAACGTAACACGATTTACTTCTTTACGAACAATAAACCCTCAAGTTCCATTAGAGACATTACGTAAAATAGTAGAGTATTTTCCTGCGCCTCAACATGAGTTTAAGCTGGACCCATCATATGAAGATACAAACTCAGTAACAGTGAAGCATGATGTTATTGAACCATATGCTAAAGATGAAAATGTTGCTGTCTTTAAGGCTTTACAAAAATTACAAAGCGTCGGATTAGTTGTGCCAGTTGAATCTGAATATATGTATTTTGCAGCAATGGAGTCAAAGGCATGTAGATTAACATCGCTAGGTTTTCACTATTGGAGACTGGTTAAAGACAAACGGATTTGACAGCAAACTTGCAAATTTCAAAATAGAGCTCTGCACCGGACGTGAACTACGCCGCGCTTTATTGTCACCGGTGAGCTAGAACATTATGCTTTACCCCGGAGGCTTGAGTGTCTAGGATTACAGCTGTTTCTGACGACGAACAAAAAGCCCACTTCTGTCGTGAAAAGGTCGATCACGTAACTGGTGACGAGGAAACAACGGCCTTCAAGAAAAAGGCCAGACTTCACCAATCCCTATGGCGTGAGGCCCGCAATCTGCCAATCGGCCACCAGCCGATGCGCAGGTCACCAGACCGTAAGTCTCGACCACTCGGCAGCCGAGTCGAGCTTGAGTACGCGCACAAGCACGGTTGCAACTTCCTGACCGATTCAGCCCTTGCCGCCGCGCGCTGCCGGCTTGCGAATCCCGAGCCGCACCAGACTCTGGACGCGGACCGGCTGTGGTGTGACCTCCTCTCGTCGATGCCAATGTGCTTCAACCTGTTCGGCGAGCTGTTCAATGACCATGTCCTGGCGGACCGCGCAGTACATGCCTGGTGGCCCGATGTACCTGGACGAGTCAGCGCAGTTCGCTTCGAATGGTCCCCGGGGCGCGCGCTGAAGGGTGAGTACCTGGAGAATAGAAGCGCCTTCGATGTCGCCTTTGAACTGGTGCTCGACGACGGTAGCCGCGGCGTCCTCGGGGTGGAAACGAAATACCACGAGGACTGCAAACGCGAGAAAGAACCCAGTGATGACCGTCTTCGACGGTACGAGTACGTATCAGCCTCATCGGGCTTGCTTGCCCCTAAATCTGTGAAGGAAATCATCGGCACCGATCTCCAGCAGATATGGCTGGATCACCTGCTGGCAGCGTCGATGCCCTTCCACGATTCAGGCAAATGGGCATGGGCTGGGTTCGCTCTGGTTCACCCAGCCCTCAATCCCAGTTACGTCCGCGCTACATCCCGTTATCGTGAGTTGCTAGAGCCCGGCGCGTCCATTCGTGTAAGTACGGTGGAATCTTTACTTGCCGCAGATGTGCTGCCGCGCGCTGCATCTGAGGCATTTTCAGTGCGTTATCTCTGGTAGCGAACACAGGTCGGCCTAACGATGGCATACAGTAGACAATAAGTAGCTCGGGCGGTAAGCTCAATCGGTACAAGGCGTAGCAGCGTATTGTGGCTGCTGAAATGGATATTAGCCATCGCGTGCAACTGAAAGCAGTCGGAATATGATCGAGTCCATCACCATCGCAAACGTTGCGACCTATGACAGCACACCGGAAGAGCTGAACGGGTTGTCCAAATTCAATTTCTTGTTTGGTTCAAACGGCACAGGGAAGACAACTATCAGCCGTGTCATAGCAGATGAAAGCGGTTTCCCAGACTGCAAGGTGACGTGGAAGGCGGGGACGAAACTGCAGCCGATTGTTTTTAACCGCGATTTTGTGGAACGGAACTTCGACCAATCGTCAGAGCTAAAGGGTGTGTTCACGCTGGGCGAGAAGCAGCTCGACACGCTCAACAAGATCGCGAAGGCGAAAGGAGAACTCGACGAGCTTACAACGAAGATCGAAACACTCACAATGGGGCTGTGTGGCGTTGATGGCACGGGTGGCAAGAAGGGTGAGTTGGCAACTCTAGAGGCAGACTTGAAGGACAAGTGCTGGGCACAAAAGAAGAAGCACGATGCAAAGCTCCAAGGCGGTTTCGAGGGTTTTCGGAATGACGCAGAGCGATTTAAAAGCAAAGTCCTCCAAGAGCTGGTTTCGAACACAGCAACCGTCCTGGCACTGGCAGACTTGGAGAAAAAAGCCGACAGTGTCTTCGGTTCAGCACCTACGACGGAAACATCTATTGCTGCTGTGGACACATCGAAGCTCCTCGCTTATGAAGAGAGCCCAATTTTAATAAAGCGGGTTATCGGTAAGGAAGACGTTGATATTGCCGCGATGATCAAGAGGCTCGGTAATAGCGACTGGGTTAGTGAAGGGAGGGACTTCTTCGCAAGACAAGATGGCGTATGTCCGTTCTGCCAACAAAACACCAGCGAAGCATTCGCCGAGAGCTTGAACAAGTATTTTGACGAGACTTTTGTGACGGACAGCAAGGCAATCGACGACCTGGCGACGAACTACGCCTCGGCCACCGCACGTCTACAGCAACAACTCGCGGCAATCATCGCGTTGCAGCCTAAGTTCCTCGATGTCGAAAAGTTGCAGGCTGAAAAGGAACTGCTAGATACGAAGATCACTCTCAACAATCAACGAATTACCAGAAAAAAGAAGGAAGCAAGTCAGGTGGTTGAGTTGGACTCATTGAGCAATGTCTTCGCGGCAATCAAGGCTGTGATAGAAACAGCAAACACTCAAGTTGACGCGCACAACACGATGGTCGCAAACCTTACGGCTGAGCGCAGGACCCTGACAGCACAGGTTTGGAAGTACGTACTGGAGGAACTCAAAACCGATCTATCTGCATTTAAGAAGGCTAAAGGCGAGTTGGTCAAAGCCATTACGGCTATGACAGCAAAGATTGAAAAGACCGTTGAGGTCAAGCGAAAGAAGACCGCTGATATTCGGAAATTGGAACAGCAGACGACGAGCGTTCAGCCCACAATTGACGGCAGTAACGTGTTGCTCTCCTCATTTGGCTTTCAAGGTTTCAAGCTTGCAAAAGCAGAAAGTGGGACGTCCTACAAACTGGTGCGCCCAGACGGCTCTGATGCCAAGGCCACATTGAGCGAGGGCGAAAAGGCCATTGTCGCATTCCTTTACTTCTACTTTCTGCTCAAAGGCAATCAGTCTGAAAGTGGGATGACGACTGACCGAATCGTGGTCTTCGACGATCCGGTTTCCAGCCTCGATAGTGACATCCTTTTTATCGTCGGTAGCTTGATCAAAGGCTTGTTCGACGAGGTCCGGGCGGGAACTGGCCATATCAAGCAACTCTTTGTTCTCACGCACAACGTCTACTTTCACAAGGAAGTCACATATAATTCGAAGCGAAAAGGCGTGGCGATGAACGAGGAGACGTTCTGGATCGTCCGGAAGCATGGGCTAGTGTCGAAGCTCGACAAACACCCGACCAATCCGATCAAAACTTCTTACGAACTGCTTTGGGAGGAAGTTCGAAAAGCCCCGCGCTCCAATCTCGCTATTCAAAACTCGCTGCGGCGCATTTTGGAAAACTACTTCAAGATTTTGGGAGGCATCGAACTTGACGAACTATGCGCGATGTTTGAGGGACAAGAGAAGATAATCTGCAAATCCCTTTGTTCATGGGTGCACGACGGGTCGCATAATGTATACGACGACCTGTATGTCGCGATTGATGACGTGATGGTAGACACCTACCTAAAAGTTTTTAGGGCGATGTTCGGCAAGTCGGGCCATAGCGCACACTACAAGATGATGATGGGAGATGCTTATATTGAAGAGCCAAATATGGTCGCGACCGCATAGGGCTGAACAACACAGAAATGCTTAACAATAGCATGCAGTGGCCGCCGCTTCACACCACTGCTGATACCAACCTTCAATTAGCCGAAGGCTAATCAATGGTTATCATAAAACCCGCTATATGATCACCATTCACACCCAAACTACCTAAATGAAATAGGAGCCTATGGCAATTAAGAAATCCGATCTTTACTCATCCATCTGGGCATCGTGCGACCAGTTGCGTGGCGGCATGGATGCGAGCCAGTACAAGGACTACGTCCTGTTCATGCTGTTCATCAAGTACATCACTGACAAGTACGGCGACAGCAGCGACTTCGCCCCGCCGGTCACGATCCCTAAGGGTGCGAGCTTCAAGGATATGATCGACCTCAAGGGTAAGAGTGACATCGGTGGCAAGATCAACACTCAGATTATCCAGCCTCTGATTGACGCCAACGCGCGGTTGGCCCGCAGCGACTTTCCTGACTTCAATGACCCGAACAAGCTCGGCGAAGGGAAGGACATGGTGGAGAAGCTCTCCAACCTGATCGGAATCTTCCAGAAGTCCGAGCTCGATTTCTCGAAGAACCGCGCCGACCACGACGACATCCTCGGCGATGCTTACGAGTATCTGATGCGGCACTTTGCCACCCAGAGTGGCAAAAGCAAGGGACAGTTCTACACCCCCGCGGAGGTTAGCCGCATAATCGCTAGGGTGATTGGTATCTCGCCGGACAACACGAAGGCATCCACCACCGCTTACGACCCGACTTGTGGCTCAGGCTCTCTGCTCCTGAAGGTGGCCGCCCAAGCAGGCAAGCACATCACACTCGAAGGGCAGGAGAAAGAAAACGTAACTGCCGGTCTGGCCCGAATGAACATGATCCTGCACGACTTCCCTACGGCCGCTATCCTCGCCGGAAATACGCTGGCTGCACCGAAGTTCAAAGACGGTGAGCAGCTCCGCACATATGACTACGTTGTAGCCAATCCGCCGTTCTCCGACAAGACCTGGACCACCGGCCTCACGCCATCAAAGGACCCGTTCCAACGCTTCGCATGGGGTGAGCCGCCCGCCAAGAAAGGCGACTACGCTTACTTGCTGCATATCATTCGCTCGATGAAGGGCGCTGGCAAAGCCGCCTGCATCCTGCCTCACGGCGTCCTGTTCCGCGGCAATGCCGAGGCCACTATCCGCCAGCAGCTAGTTCACTCCGGCTATCTTAAAGGCATCATCGGTCTGCCCGCCAACCTTTTCTATGGTACAGGCATTCCAGCCTGCATTGTGGTGCTCGACAAGGAGAACGCCGCCGGCCGGAAGGATATCTTCATGATCGATGCCTCCAAGGGTTTCATCAAGGATGGCAACAAGAACCGACTCCGCGAACAAGATATTCACAGGATTGTCGATACTTTTACTCGCCAGGACGAGAACGATTCAAGTTACGCCCGGCTGGTGCCGTTGGACGAGATTGCTGATCCAAAGAATGATTTCAACCTCAACCTGCCACGCTACATTGACAGCACCGAGCCCGATGACCTGCAGGACATCGACGGTCATCTGCTTGGTGGTATCCCGGAGCGGGATCTGGACGTGCTAGGTGCGTACTGGAAGGTGCTTCCCAGTGCACGCGACGCCTTGTTCGAGTCCGCGGGTCGCCCAGACTACGTCCTCCTAAAGCTGTCGCTCACCGAGGTGAAGCCCGCCATCCTCGGCCACGCAGAGTTTGTCGCCTTCCAGAAGAAGGCGACGAAGCGCTTCACCGACTGGCGAAAGGCCACGACGCCGCGCCTCACCGGGTTCGGCAAAGATGGTCACCCCAAAGCGCTGATCGAGACAATCAGCGAGGATCTCCTCACCTCGTTTAAGAAGGCGCCGTTGCTCGATGCCTACGACATTTACCAGCACCTTATGGACTACTGGGCTGAGACAATGCAGGACGATGCCTACCTGATTGCAGCCGACGGCTGGGTAGCTGGCGCGCAGCCGCGAGAGATCGTTCGGGTCAAGGATAAAAACAACAAGCTCGTCTGGCCGGAACCACATGATTACTTCAAGGGGAAACGGCGCTTCAAGTCGGACCTTGTTCCCGCACCGATTCTTGTCGCCCGCTACTTCGTCACCGAGCGCGATTCCATCGAGGCGCTCGACAATGAGCTCGCCACGCTCGAACAACAACTCGACGAGATGCGGGAAGAGAACAGTGGTGAGGAAGGGCTGCTTGAAGAGGTGATCGAAGGTGAGGGCGATAAGCAGAAGATCACCGCGAAAGCCGTGAAGGCGCGGCAGAAGGAGATCGGCAAGGACCCTCTCTTCGCGGACGAGCTGGCAGCGCTTGAGGCATACGCTGACTTGCTGAAGCGGCAGGCGGACGTAAAGGCCAAGCGTAAGACCGCACAAGTGGACCTAGACGAGAAGATCGATGCTAAGTACCCCAAGATCACCGTGGTGGAGATCAAGACTCTAGTGGTGGACGACAAGTGGATGGCCCGCCTGTCGGCCGCCGTACATGGCGAGCTGGATCGCGTTTCACAAACCCTCACCGGGCGTATCCGTGTGTTGGCCGAACGCTACGCCACGCCGCTGCCGAAGCTCGTCGACGAAGTGCAAACGCTCGCCGCTCACGTGGATGAGCACCTCAAGCTGATGGGGGCGGTATGGAAGTAAGTCCTGGCTACACGCAGAATTCGGCGGGTCCGTTTCCAGTGGATTGGAAGATTCGGCCTCTTAGCGAGAGTCTCGTCGACCGGCCTCGATATGGCATCAACGCGGCAGCAGTTCCCTTCTCTGACCGACTTCCGACGTACATCAGGATTACGGACATCTCTCCCGAAGGACATTTTGCAGCTGCGGAACAGGTTTCAGTCGATGCGGTAGGGGCGGGTGACTACTTCCTCAGTGAGGGCGACATTGTCTTTGCCCGAACAGGCGCGAGCGTCGGTAAGTCGTATAGATACCGCAGCGAGGATGGTCCACTGGTGTTCGCTGGATTTCTTATCCGAGTGAGAACTAACCCAAACTGCCTTCTGCCCGGTTTTCTGGCTGCATACGTGACAACTGGACCGTATTGGTCATGGGTCCGTCTGATGTCGATGAGAAGTGGACAGCCAGGGATTAACGGCACTGAATACGCACAGCTTCCGGTACCTCATCCACCCCTCCCTGAACAACGCGCAATAGCGGCGGCATTGAGCGATGTGGATGCGCTACTGAGCGGCCTGGAACGGCTCATCGCCAAAAAGCACGACCTCAAACAGGCCGCCATACAGCAACTCCTGACGGGCCAGATCCGCCTCCCGAGTTTCGGGAACACTGGATCGTTCGAATCGGACGATATCGGTATGCGTCCCAGTGATTGGGATGTGACTCGACTGAAAGATCTGGTCGACCCGTCAAGGGGCATTCGTTACGGAATTGTTCAGCCTGGCGCGTACGACCGGAATGGTCGCTTCATGATTCGAGGTCAAGACTACTCTGAAGCTAAGGGCTGGGCAGATCCAAGCGAAGTGTTCCGAGTAAGCGATGCGGTTGAGCAGCGTTATCGCAGCGCCCGTGTTCAACATGGCGACCTCATTATGACAATTGTTGGGTACTGTGGCCACATTGAATTGGTGCCGGCGTGGCTGGACGGAGCGAATCTGACCCAGACAACGGCACGCATCGCCATCCAGCCTGACAAGGCGTCCCCAAGCTTCTGCAAATACATTCTTCAGAGCGCAGTAGGTAAGAGGCAAGTTACTTCTTTCCTGAAGGGCGCTGCGCAACCAGGCTTGAATTGCGGAGATGTTGAGAATTTCCGGTTGCCGCTACCCCCATTGCGGGAGCAAACCGCCATAGCAACTGTTCTTTCCGACATGGACGCTGAGCTGACTGCGATCGAGGCCCGCCGCAACAAGACCCGCGACCTCAAGCAGGCCATGATGCAGGAGCTGCTTACCGGCAAGACGAGGCTTGTTCTCACCGGAGGTGTCGATGCCTGAGCAATCCCGCTCTGAACGAATTACGCAGAACCGTGTCATCAGCCTGTTCACCGACCCGGCCCGTCCCGACGGCCTATGCTACCGCTACCTCGGTGATTGGAATAAACGGGAGAATAACCGCGGTATCGAGAACACGATCCTACGGGAAAACCTGACTACTCGCGGCTACTCCGACTCCCACATATCCGCTGCTCTGCAGAAGCTGGAGACCGCCGCCGACTCGACAGGCATCACGCTCTATCAGGCTAACCTGCGCACCTACCAGCTCCTGCGCTACGGCGTTCCTGTACAGATCGTTGCAGGGCAGGCGCATGAGACGGTGCACCTGATTGACTGGGAGCATGCCGAGAAGAATGACTT
>JAUSDE010000185.1 GCA_030650885.1 Thermoleophilia bacterium | reverse complement strand
TTGTCGCCCGGCTTGATATCCATTTCCTGGCGGGCGTCGGCCGGAATCACTATCTGGCCGCGCTCGCCTACTGTCGCCGACCCCCAGAACTGCGGATCCGGTATGCTGTCCTTGGCCATCAGGCTCCGTCCTTCCTTGATTGCTGCAGTGTGTAATAAGTACGATAATTCATATTAGTAGCATCAAACGTGCAAATCAAGGCAAACTTTTCTTAATGTTTAAGACCACGCATTAGGGCAATGAATATAAAAGGTAGCTGTTATCCGGATTAGCGGAGGTACCACTTGTGGAGGGTATGTGGAAGGCAGACTTGAGAAGATGAAGTCTGTCTTTCGCTTTTTAAGAAGGTATTTGCAGCGGCTTCTCTGTGGAATTAAGCAGCATGAATACTTCGCTCAGATGCTCCAGCGTGACCATACCCAGCAACTGGCCGCCTTCCACCACGGGCACAGCCTTGACCCCGCTCGCGTTCATCTTCTCGTAGACTTCTGAGAACAGTGCGCTGGCTTCCACGATTGGGAAATCCTTTTCCATCACCTGGGAGACCTGCGCCTCAGGCCCGATGTTGTGCAGCCCGGCGATCAGATTCGCCCGCGTGAGCACGCCGACGATACTATCGCCTTCGATAACCGGAAAATCCTCCTGGAAAGAATGGAGCACGATAGCGACCACTTCACTGAGCGGCTGTCCAGGCGATAGCGCTTTTGCATTAGCCTCCACCGCCTGACCGGCCGTGAGCTTCGAAAGCACGGTCTTAACCTCAGTTCCCCTGCCTTCCTGTTCGGCCCCGAAATAGATGAAGACGGCGATGATCAGCCAGATCCAGGCGCCCAGCAAAAATCCGGCAATGCCAAGGATGAACGCGAACACCTGGCCAGTCGTCACTGCCACCCGAGTTGCTTTCATATACGGCATGTACTGGGCGAGGATGCTCCGCAGTACGCGCCCGCCGTCGAGCGGGAACGCCGGGATCAGGTTGAAGACCGCAAGCAGCACGTTGATGATCAGCATGTAGGTGACGAATCCCTGCAGAGTGATGCCGCTGATCACATCAACGAACTGTTCGGCTGTCTCAGCGCTGACTTTCCCGGGCACAAGGATCAGGGCTATACCGAGAAGAGCACCGATGACCAGGTTGCTAAGCGGGCCGACCAGGGAGACCCAGAGCTCCTTCTTCGGGTCCTCGGGCATGTTCTTGAGCATGGAGACACCGCCGATGGGCAGCAGCGTGATGCTGTCCACCTCAGCGCCATAATGCTGGGCCATGCGGGAATGGCAGAGCTCGTGGATCACAACACAGAGGAATAGCACGGAAATGAGGAAAGCCCCGTACGCGGCTCCCGGCCATCCCAGTGTTTTCTGCATGCCCCAGCCCCATATATACGCGGCATAGATAACAATCAGGAAGAAGGTGATGTGGATGCGAAGCTCGATACCGAAGACGCGCCCGACTTTGAAAGACCATTTCATGAAAGATAGATACCCGCTGTGAAGGTCTGTAAAACTGGAGGAAAGCCTTGTGGCCGTTGCTGAACTTCAGGAATCTGCGAGGTTCGTCCGGTCCGGGAGCCCACATTCTGCAATAAGGGTGTAAAAAACTTCTAAGTTCGGCGCTCCGCCATCCCTAAAAGTTGCCTTCCACCCCCCCTTGGAAAGCCCTCGCTTCTGAGTTAGCCTCCCCGAAGCTGAGCTAGCAGACTGTGGGCCGCCCGGGCACGGTGACTTATGCGGTTCTTCTCTTCGGCAGAAATCTGGGCGACCGTTAGCGTTTTTTCCAGGGGGATGAAAACCGGGTCGTAGCCGAATCCGCTCTGTCCGTGGGGCGATTCGGCTATATTCCCTTCGAAATAGCCGCTTGAGACTATTTCCTCGCCGGTCGCTGAGAGGCAAACCAGCACACATACGAAGCGGGCGCCCCGGTCGTCGCGGCCATGGAGTTCCTTCAAAAGCTTGTCCACGTTGTCGGTATCTGTGGCATCCTCGCCCGCATACCGTGCGGAATAGATGCCGGGCGCGCCGCCAAGGGCGTGGATCTCGATGCCAGAATCGTCGGCCATGACCCAGAGCTTGCCGGCGGATGGTGCTTCGCTGTCACCATAATCAGTTTCACTGCCGGCGCCAGCAGGTTGGCCCTCCGGTTCTGCAAACGCAGGCTGGCGTCCAGGCATAACTTGCAGCTGCTCCAGCACCGATTGCGCCTTCAGCCTAGCATTCTCCTCGAACGTAGTCCCGGTCTCCTCAGGCAGCTCGATCCCTTCAGGCATGGGCAGAACCTCGACGCCCGGAAGCAGCTTTGCGAACTCCCGCGCCTTATTGGGATTGGAGGTAGCGACGATGATGGTATTTTTTTCCACGGAAATATTCAGCCGCGTCAGCTGCTACGGACCGCAGTCGCCTTCAGTTGCTCGGCCGTGATCAGCTCGATGCCTGAAGCCGCCAGGTCGATGAGCTGGTCGAGGGCCTCCCGCGAGAAAGGTTCTTTCTCCGCGGTGGCCTGCAGCTCGACGATGCCGCCGGAACCGGTCATAACGACGTTCATATCCGTCTCGGCAGTGCTGTCCTCAGCATAGTCGAGATCTAGAAGGGGCTCTCCCTGCCAGATGCCGACGCTTACAGCCGCCAATGAATCTTTCAGGGGGATCTCGGTGATAAGGTCTCTGTCCACAAGCGACGCCAGGGCCAGGTAAAGCGCCACGTAGGCGCCGGAGACCGAGGCGCAGCGGGTGCCGCCATCTGCCTGGATGACGTCGCAGTCGAGCCAGATTGTCCGCTCACCGAGCGCCCGCATGTCGACGACGCTCCTCAGGCTGCGGCCGACCAGCCGCTGTATCTCCAGGGTGCGGCCGCCCTGCTTGCCCTTGACCGCCTCACGGAAGGTGCGGTCCGGCGTGGATGAAGGCAGCAGGCTGTACTCGGCGGTGACCCAGCCGTTGCCTTTGCCGCGCATCCAGTTGGGCACTCCGTCCTGGATCTTGGCGGCGCATATTACCTTGGTCTTACCGGCCTCGATCAGCACCGAACCGTCGGCGTATTCGAGGAAACCCGGCGTCATTATCATCGGGCGCAATTGCGTGGGGGTACGGCCATCCGGCCTTTCGACCGCCATTATAGCCTCTGCTCCAATCCGATAAGCTCGGGATTCTTCTTCAGCATGACGAAGAGCGGCGCCGCCAGTACGACCATGACGCCAAGTTCGCCGATGCCGACGCTCAGCGCGGTCGGCCAGAACAGGATGCCGTCCTCAGCCGGGCTCGCGACCATGATGATGAACGCGACGCCGATGGCGTTAAGCAGGACTGGAGCCGAGAGACTGGAAAGCCCGATCCAGCGGCTGCCAACGGCGTGAATGATCAGTGCCGAGAACAGGGTCAGCGATGCCCCGAGGGTCACATCCAGCCAGCCAAAAGGGCTGCCAATGTAGTTTGCAATCATGCAGCCGATCCACAGTCCCGGTATCGCTGCGATGTCGAAAGCCGCCAGAGGCATCAGCATCTCCGATACGCGGAACTGCACGCCGCTGAAACTGACGGCGTTAAGCCCTGGGGTCACGGTCAGCACCACATACATCGCTGCGATAATGCCACCGCGTGTAATCGTCTTGAGCTTCAAGTCACATCAATCCTTTCCGGTCCATTCATAGTTATCCCACTTCGATCTTTTCCAGTTCCGAAATCTCTACATGTTCGACGTTCTCAAAAGGCATCTGGAGGAATCTCGCGCCGACTTCCACAAAACTTTTTTCATCACCGGTACACAGGAATGAATACCGTCCCTCCCGCGCCGTGTCATTGCCTATGCCCTTACGGCCCAACACCTCGCCGACCTCGCGGGCGATCTCCCGGGCGGAATTCACCAGGGTGACGTCCCGGCCGAAAACGCGCTGGAGCATCGGCGTCACCAGGGGGTAGTGCGTGCAGCCCAGGATCACCGTATCGACGCCCGCATCCTTGAGCGGAGCCGCGTAATCTTTGACCGCCTCCACCATCTCGGGGGAGGAAACGTCGCCACTCTGGATCATCGATGCCAGCTGGGGGCAGGCTTGGGAAAAAGTCTCGAGTCCGGCATCCAGGTTCAGCAGGGCCCGCTCGTAGCTGCCGCTGGACACGGTCGCTTCGGTAGCCAGCACGCCGACCTTCCGGTTGCGGGTGGTCTGCACTGCCGCCTCGGCCTCGGGATGCACCGCGCCGATGATCGATGCCTCCAGCTGCTCCTGCAGAAAGGTCAGTGCCGCCGCAGTGGCCGAGTTACACGCCACCACCAGCAGCTTCACGTCGAGAGAAAGCAGGTGCGAAGCGATCTGCCAGGCGAAGCTCCTGAGCTCCTCGATGGACCTGGGGCCATATGGAAACCGCCCGGTGTCACCAAGATAGATGAAATCCTCATGGGGATGGGAAACCAGGCACTCGTGCAGGACTGTGAGCCCGCCCACCCCGGAATCGAACATGCCAATGGGGCGCGGATCGATCTTTGCCTCTCCGGCAGCCACCTAGTGCCTTCTGCGCCGGCCGCCGCGGCCCCGTCCACCCCGCCGGGCGGCTGGTTTCTCATCGGTGCCCTCGGCAGGCTTTTCGCCGGGTTTGGTTTCGGTTTTTTCGCCCGTTGCGCCTTCGGCCCTGGCACCGCTATTGCCTTCGGGCCGCACGCCACCCTGGGCTTCAGCCTGTGCGCCGCTGGCGACTTCAGGCTTCCCGCCTCGAGTAGCATCAGGCTTCGGGCCACGGCCACGATCGGGCCTACCTCCTCGCCCACCTTCAGGCTTCGAGCTCTTTCCATCAGGCCTCCCGCCACGGCTACGACCCTTATTCGGTCGCCCGCCTGACCTTTCAGGACGCCCGCCGGCAGCCTGACCGCCGCCATCCAGACCAGTTTCAGCCGCAACCTTCTCCGGCTCGCGTTCCCGCGGAAATTCCTTCTCACGCTGCGTGGCCGCCTCGATCTCTTCCAGGGAAGCCTCAGTCGACCCAGCTTCCCCAAGGTTCACCAATACCTTCTCCTTGGGAACAAGATAGTCCACGACCCTGCCTTCACCCTGATCCGTCTGCACCAGCGTGCCCTTGTTGGGGCAGCGGCACTTGAAGTCCTTATAAGCCGCCTGCTCGTACTTGAGGCAGCACATCAGCCGCCCGCAGATCCCTGAGATCTTCATGGGATTCAGCGGCAGGTTCTGTTCCTTGGCCATCTTGATGGATACCGGCTGCTGGTCGCCGGCGAACATGGTGCAGCACATGCGCCGGCCGCAGGGGCCGTATCCGCCTATAAGCCGCGCCTCGTCGCGCACGCCCACCTGGCGGAACTCGATGCGGGTGCGGAACTTCTTCGCCAGATCCTCCACCAGCTTGCGGAAATCAACCCGCTCCTCGGCGAAGAAGGAGATGATTATCTTGCCGCCGTCGAACACGACTTCCGTGTTGATCAGGCGCATGTCCAGGCCATACTCTTCGATCTTCTCGGTGCATACCTGGGAGACCCGCACGGACAGCTTCTCGTTGCGCTCGACCGCCGCCAGATCGTTCTCGGTGGCCTTGCGCACGACCTTCTCGAGGGTGCCGACGATCTCCGCCTGGGGCACTTCGTGATTGGCGACGACTATCTTGCCGATCTCCATGCCCCTGCTGGTCCTGACTATCACCTGGTCGGCTACATTGAGTTCGAGTCCGTTTGGATCAAAAGAGTAGACCTTGCAGCCACTCTTGAAAGCTACTTCAGCTACTTCCGGCACTTACAAAACCTCCTGCAATTTATAGAACATCGCTTGCAAAGCAAGCTCCAAATCCACATTATAGCTCAGTTTCGAGCGGGCAGCTTCGATGACCTCGAGGGCCTGGCAGTAATTATCGATCCGCGATTCATGCGACTGGGCCTCGAGTTCCAGTTCATAATCGCGGTTGAGGATGGCCTCGCCGGCTCCGGACGCCATCGCCATCATGTCGCGGAACCAGGTCTCGAGGAAATCCAGGGCCAGATCGAGTTCGCGCTTCTGGGCCTGGCTTGCGCGGCGGTGTGCATCCTGTTCACGCTTCTTCTTGGGCGCGACAAGGAAGCCCTCGGGCACATTCTCTTCCTCTTCCTGCTCGGCTGTATCGCCCTGTTCGGCTGCCGCGGCGATGATCTCGGACGCCATCTGACTGGCGCCGCCCTCCCAGGCGCCTTTGGCCAGGTTCTCGGCGATGTGAAGATAGCGTTCGCGCCGGTCGCTGAGCTTGTTGTTAGCGGCGAGAGCTTCGGCGAGGTGTAGATTACCTCTGCTTGCGCGGGCGTAAGCCTGTGCCACGACCGGGCTGATCTCGTAGTTCCCGAGGATATGCGCCTCGATGTCAGCCGCAGGTACCGGGCCGAAACGCACCGGCTGGCAGCGGGAGACGATGGTCGGGATGAGCTTGTCGAGCCGGTCCGCAATCAACAGGAAATAAACGAACGGCGGCGGCTCTTCCAGGGATTTGAGGAAAGCATTGGCGCTATCAGTGTTGAAGCGGTCAGCGCCCCTGAGGATGAAAACGCGTGCCCGACTCTCATGCGGCCGCAAATTGAGATTGCGATTGATCTCGCGCACCTGGTCTATGGTGATAAAAGCACCTACAGGGGCGATGGCGTCGATGTCGGGATGGACTCCCCGCGCCGCCTTCTCGCAAGATGGACACTCGCCACAGCCGCCTGTCTCGCAGCAGAGCGCCGCCGCGAACTTCAGCGCGGCATCATATTTGCCCACGCCTTTGGGTCCATGGAAAAGGTAGGCGTGGCTAGGCTCGCCGTGGCTTACAGCCGAGGCGAGAAACCGGGAGGCGTGTTCCTGGCCGATGAGATCTTGCAGGATTGGTGGCGGTGCGGACATGGGATGATTCTGTCATATGGGAGGGGTGGATGGGAATCAGAGGCGTTTTTTAAGCAAGGATCAAGCCGAGCGTTTCCTCTCCTTTTCCACAAGGCGGTTAGATACATACTTATGAAGCAGGCTCGAAATGAGCGTCTGATAGGGTATCCCCTCTTCCAGTGCCCTTTTTTGAAGCGCCAGCAGGTCCTTGCTGGATAACCTGATATTAATCCGGCGATCCTTCCTGAAGGTCGCGTCAGCATATTTCTTGTACCGCCCCTTTTCTGCCTCGTCAGCCTTGACGGATTTCCATTCGCCCCGCTCGACGGCTTCGGCGATCTCTTTCTCTTTTGGCGTTAACTTTGCCATTGCTATTCTCCCTTTAAATATTTTCTGGTCGCCTTGCGGCTTGGAATGATTGTTTTTAGGAATATTTCTTCCTCGTTCTCAACGAACGGAACCAGATAAGCGTATCCTTCGACATCGATGATGAATATTCGCTGGCCGGCATACTTCTTCTGGTTGGGGTGTTCCATGATGTCAATAATATCTCCCTGACCTATATGGAACACAATTTCTTCAAAAGAAATGCCCCGTTCAAGAATTAGTGTCTCGTTTTTGTCGTCATCCCAATCGAAATATTTCATCTGCGCTCATTTTAGCACAATGTGTGCCTTATGTAATCAGTCATCGGATATTCCTCGAACTACCAGAATTTACTAATCGGGTTCAACAAACCAATAAATATCAACGACACACCCACGAAGATTGCTAGATTGCGATTTATCTTCTCATTGCTTCTTAAATGAAAAGATTGCATTTTGACTGTAATTCTTTTCGCACCCGACTTAAATGTAAGAATGATTAGGATGCCTAGTGGCATCGCAACAAAACTAAAAACGTAATCGTTAGTCAACATGTCTATTTTTGATTTATAAACAGAATTGGGAAAAGGAAAACCGAATAATTACTGAATCCACTGATACAGCAAATACATCAATAGAAGTACGAGACAAACAAATGCAAGTATCACCAGCGCTAACAAAAATGCATTGGAAGGCAGAATATATGCCCATGCTAAAGTAGAATGGAATTGAGTTAAAGACAATTACTTCTCTCAAACCAAGTTAGACGCCAAGTCGTGAATTCTTAACGAACGATATTAAGTGTACTTCAAAGCTCCAACCCCAGCCGCTCTCGGCAAGCTTCTACCACATCACCTTGAACTTCTTCAATACTACGCCCGCCATCGACCCCCACAATCCGCCCCGGATACATCTCTTCCAGTTTCCGATATCCATCCTCAACCTTCTGATGAAAATCAAGCGGCTCTCCCTCGATGCGGTCTTCAGCAGTCCCGCGCCCAGCAAGACGCTCGCGCGAGGCGGCCACATCCAGATGGAAGACAAAAGTAAGGTCAGGCATCAGTCCGCCCGTAGCACCAAGGTTGAGGTCGAGAATCCGATCCACACCCAGATCCCGCGCCATCCCCTGATAAACCAGTGAAGAATCGATATAGCGGTCAGAGAGCACGATCTTGCCCTGCATCAGCGCCGGCTTGATGACTTCCTTGACCAGCTGCACGCGGGCGGCGGCGTAGAGGAGGGCTTCGGTCCAGGCATCCATGGTGGTGTGTTCGGGGCCGAGGAGGATATCGCGGATCTGTTCGCCGAGTGGGGTGCCGCCCGGCTCACGGACGCTCAGTGTGTCGATTCCAGCCTTGCCGGCTGCAGTAGCCAGCAGATCCAGCTGCGTCGATTTCCCGCTTTGATCGATTCCCTCAAAAGTGATGAAATACATGGCGCTCCCGGGCAGTTGAGATAATTCAGCTTGAGTTGCGCTTAAGATAGCACCAACTCGCCGGTAGCGCTATCAGGAAGCTTTTTTCTTCCTCTTGACGACCTTGGTCGCCGCAGCTGCTTTCTTCACCTTGGCGGACGGCTTCGCGGTCGCAGCCTCAGCAGCCTTTGCCGCCTTCCGCTCCGCTGCCTTCTTCTTGTATTCATCCTTGGTCGGGCAGTCCGGGTCGATGCAGAGCTCCCAGGGGCGCCGTCCGCGGGTGATGATCTTGACCTTGGGCGTGTTGCACTGCGGGCATTC
The DNA here is from genome assembly GCA_030650885.1 of Thermoleophilia bacterium. Classification (GTDB taxonomy): domain Bacteria; phylum Actinomycetota; class Thermoleophilia; order BMS3ABIN01; family BMS3ABIN01; genus JACRMB01. The sequence goes on along the minus strand of JAUSDE010000185.1, from coordinate 1,169 downwards.
CACGTGCATGGGGATGAGCCTGCCCATCTGCGGCAGCGGATAGGTGCTGTCGCAATCGGGGTAGCCGTCGCAGCCGATGAAGCGCTTCTTGGTCTTCTTGGAGCGGATTATCTTCAGCGACTTGCCGCACTTCTTGCAGGTGCCGACGATCTTGTCTTCCTGGATGCCCTTGACGATGATGCCGGCCAGCTCTTCCTTGTGCTCTTCCAGCGATGTATAAGCCAGGTGCAGCAGCTCGCGGGAGCGCTTGACCACTTCGTCCTTGGTCATGGCCTGCTCGGCGATGGAGTTCATCTCCTCTTCCAGCTCGGCGGTCATCTGCGGCTTGGTGATGCGATCGGCGTAGGTGTTCAGCGCCTCGACCATGCCGACGCCGGTCTCGGTGGGCTCCACCGGGGTGTTCTTGATATAGCCCCGGTCATAAAGGTTCTGGATGATGCTGTGGCGCGTGGCCTTGGTGCCGAGGCCGTTCTGCTCCATCAGTTCGATCAGGCGGCCCTGGCCGTAGCGGCCCGGCGGCTGGGTCTCCTTCTGCTCTTCGTAGACGCGGTCGACCTGCACCTCTTCGCCCTCTTCCAGGCGCGGCACTTCGACATCCTTGCCGCGGCTGTAGGGATAGACGCCCAGCCAGCCGGCCTTGACGATGCGCGAGCCCTTGACGGCGAACGGCTCGTCGCCGATGTCCAGGTCGACGCGGTTGCTCTCGGAGATGGCCTCTTCGCTGAGCGTGGCCAGGAAGCGCCGCGCCACCAGGAACCAGACCTTCCAGTGGGCGTCGTCCATCTTGTCGCCGGGGCCGGGGACTCCCACCGGGTAGATCGGCGGATGGTCGGTAGTCTGTTTCTTGCCGCGCGTGGGTGTGAGCTCGGGCATTGCCAGCAGTTTGCCTGCCGCCTCGCCCAGCTCGGAACTCTTCTTCAGCTCGCCGAGGAGCTCACGCAGATCCAGTGACGGCGGGTAGACGGTGTTGTCGGTACGCGGGTAGCTGATGAAGCCGCCCAGGTAGAGGTCTTCAGCCAGCCTGATGGCGCGGGCGGCTGAATAGCCCAGCGCTGTGGCCGCCTTGGTGTAGGCGGTGGTGTTGAACGGCGCCGGTGGCTGCAGTTTCTTCTGGGTGGATTTGACCGAAGTGACCTTGCCAGTCGAGACTGCGCCAGCCTTGGCCAGCG
>JAUSDE010000184.1 GCA_030650885.1 Thermoleophilia bacterium | reverse complement strand
TTATCAAGATACAGAAGTAGCACCAGGCTTCGAAGCCTTACAAGGCACGGGAGCTGCAGGCGTCAACCTGCGGATCCCGTGCCTTGTTGTTTTTAAAAGGTTTCTTGAGTTACCGATGCGGCAATACTATAATCCCCGCTGCAACCCTGAATTCAGTGGGAGCTTTTATAACAACCTATTTGGAGGTGCGTGCGCATGGAGGTCAGATCATGAGTAAACTCGGGATTCTCCTGAACTCGGACAAGTACCGCGACGATGTCGTGGGCATAATCAAGGCGGCAAAGGCAGCCGGTCATGAAGTAACAGTATTCATGATGGACGACGGCACCCTGCTGGCCTCGGACCTCAGCAAAGAGTGCGGCGGCGACGCGACTCTCGCCTACTGTGACCATAGCGCCGAGCCGCGCGGCGTCAAGGATGTAGAAGGCGCTACCGCGGGGAGCCAGTACCAGAACGCTGTCATGGTGCACGATTCAGACAAGGTGGTGGTCTTTTAATGGGGGACGAAAAGAAAAAAATAGCAGTCATGGTGAGGGACCGTCAGGGCGAAGCCCTGCGCATGTCACTGGGGCTCATCCTTGCAGATGACGAGGTCACGGTCATCAACGTGGGCGCGCCCATCGAGCGCAATGACGATAACAACCTGAGCATCGAAAGCCTGGATATGATGGACAGCATCCTCTTTTCCGTCAACGACGTCGATGAGGGGTTCCAGAAGATCAACATGCAGGACATCCCCTTGAAGCTGGTCGACTACGACCACGTACTCGCTTACTAGAAAGAGGAGGAAGCTAAATGAAGATACTTCATATCATCAAGGAGCGGACCCCCTCGGGGAACGTGGACACGATCATCAACGACCAGAAAGAGGCGGGCAACCACGATGTGACCGTCGTCAATGTTTACGAGGACAAGGACTACGCGAAGCTGGTGGACCTCATCTTCTCGAGCGACAAGGTCTTTACCTGGTAAGAACCACAGACCGCAGCGGGCGCCGGTGCCTGCCAACACAGCCGGATCTGCTTTTAAGCAATATTAAAGGCCCTCCTTGCGGAGGGCCTTTTCATTACCCTTTTGGCGTTAACCTGCGGGGCTCTAAGCGACAGGACGCACGTTCGTGGCCTGGGGGCCCTTGGGACCCTCCGCCGGCTCGAAAGTCACTTTCTGTCCTTCAGTGAGGGTCTTGAAACCATCAGTCTGAATTTCAGAGAAGTGCACGAACAGGTCGCTGCCGTTCTCCTGCTCAATAAAGCCGAAGCCTTTCTGATCGGAGAACCATTTGACTGTTCCTTCTGGCAAGGTATTTCCTCCTCTCACCATTCCCGTGGCAAAAGCACTCGAACCTTGCCAAAAGCAAACCGCCAAGCACTTAAAACCAGATTGCTGCCTCGCGCTTGTCACGCGAGCTAATTAACTATACTTCCACGCGAGCAAGAAGGCAAACAATTTTTATGGGGAAAATCCCCTGTATTCGGCTCGGTTGCGCGGCTTCAGGAAACCGAGGGTCCAACCCGCGCAGAAATTTTCGGCCGAAGCGCGAGAATTATCAAACTCATGATCGCGATGCCTGCAGCATCGAAGCCGACATCTCTCAACGCTGGCGTACGTCCCGGGACATATCGCTGGTGGAACTCATCAGAAAAAGCATAAAAAAGCGAGATTGCCACGGCGGGCAACAGGGCGAATATGTAAGTCACAGCAGTCCGCCTGAAAGCGTTCCAGAGTAAGAGACAGAGCACCGCAAACTCGACTATATGGGCGCCTTTGCGAAGGATAAAATCCCATATACCGAAATCGGCTTTCAGGCTTGGCTGGGCAGAGAGATAGAAGATCAGCGATGCCCAGGCTATCACCGACAGCCAGGGCAGAGCTCTCCTGTCAGGTATCAGTCGGAACACAGTCCCAGTCCGCCGCGTAGCCACATAGCCAGTTAAGCGCGTAATGGCGCTCGACCGCGATCGATGTCGCAGCGTAATACTCGTCCTGGGAAAGATCAGCATAAGCTTTGCCGAACACGGGGAAGTCGCCATCTATCGGATTCGGGATATCGCCGTTTTTATGGGCTGCTGCTGTCGCGGCGCGCACGATCTCCATCAGATCGCTGCCATCTTCTGGCTTCATCCCATCTTCCTGCAGACGCCGGATGCGAGAGCGCCAGTGCCATACCTCAGCCAGGTCCCGGGCTTTCCCGATTTCCGAATCCGGACGCAGGCTGACCTTTTCCAGAAATGCCGTGGTCGGCGCGAAAAGATTGAGCTGCTTGATCGTCTCCTGGGGGGTGAACTCGGCATCCCAGTGCGGCAACTCCTTGAACTGCGATAGCGCCCAGAGGATGACACCGAGTGAATTGGCCCGCCAGGCCACATCGATCTTCTCCTGGCGGCTCCAGGATCCCAGCCCCCTGCTGACCAGAGGCTTCTCCAGCGTCGACTGGGCTGGCACCAGGCCTTCGTCAGCGAGCCAGATATTAAGCTGGGTCGCCATCTCCTCGTGCACAGTGACCATCTCGGGAGAGCCGGAAGCGGCGATCGCCTCGAACTTGCCCCTCATCACCAGCGCTCCCAGGCAAAGGGCGCGGCGCGCGGTCTCGTTCTCATCCGGATGTCTCACAGGCTTAGATCTTCAGGAAGCGCCTGAGCGCAAGACCGCTACCCACGGAACCGAGCACGGTCCCGCCGAGTATCACCAGAAGAATCAGCCAGAACATCGGCACCGATTCGGAGTTGAATGGCAGGAAGGGCATCTTGCTGACGACGCTCTCGATTATGAAACGATTGGTCAGCATGACCAGGATCGCGGCTCCCGCAGCTCCCGCCATGCCGGTGAAGACACCCTCCATCACGAACGGCCAGCGGATGAACCAGTTGGTGGCTCCCACCAGCCGCATGATCTCCACTTCACGCCGGCGGGCGAAGATCGAGAGCCGGGTGGTATTCGAGATGAGCAGCACCGAAGCTACCGTCAGCAGCGCGACGAAACCGGTGCCGCCGATGAGGAAATAAGTCGTGACCGTCAACACCCGGTCCGAGGTCTCGCCGCCGGACTTGACGCCGTCATGAGTGCCCGGCGAGTTGTCGACCACGGGGTTCTCGTAAAAGCGGCTGGCGACATCCTCGATCTTCTGGGGATCCTTGAGGGTTATCTCATAGGAAGGAGGCAGTGGATTGCCTGAAAGCGCGTCCAGAACGTCCTCGTGGCCCTTGAGGCTGCTGCGCAGGCGTTCCAGCGCCTCTTCCTTGCTGACAAAAGTGACATCCTTGACCTCGGTCATGGCGCGGATCTCGTCGCCAAGCTCGTTGATCTGGTCAGGAGAAGCGGTGTTCTTGATGAAGACCTCGACCTCCAGCTTG
>JAUSDE010000168.1 GCA_030650885.1 Thermoleophilia bacterium | reverse complement strand
AGGAACGGCAGAAGATCCTGGCGAAAGCCGGATGCTATGCCCAACGCAAGCGCCGCCGGCAGCACCCAGGCCTTGCTGCCGGCCCAGGCCGGGTAGATCATTGCGGCCACGGCGATGCTGAGGCAGCCGAGCAGCGTATACGGATAGGCGACTTCGCTCTGAAGCCAGAAGCTGAGGCTGGTAGCCAGAAGCAGCGCTGCAACCAGGGCGATATCGCGGCCAAACATGACCCGCCCCAGACAGTAAAGCGCGGCTACCGCTGCGGCCGCCGCGAATACGCTGACCCAGACCATGGCAGCGTTGGCGTCTCCAACCAGGCTGTTGACCAGCCAGACAAGTCCAACATAGAAGATATGCCCTGGCGGTTGGGGCTGATGCAACCTGACATCGAACTGTTCGATCGCCCGGGTATAGAGAACAGAATCCCATGCATACAACATGGTTGTTCGGAAAGGAAGGCGCGATAGAAGCGTCGCGATAAAGAGGGTCGCGGCTATCAGCCAGTCAGATCTGCTCCAACGTGGCACCGGTTCGGCTATTGGTCGCATGCTCAGGGTCTGGCGGGATGGCATGACACGCAATCCGGCTTTTTGGAATGAGAGGTGACCGGAGCTCCCTCGCTGCCGTTCTCGTGGCAGCGCTGGCAGTTTGCATATGTTCCGGAACCCGAGTGGGGTGTTGGCGGCGGTGTGGAGCCGGTGAGGGCACAACCCCATCCGGCCACGGAAAAGACCGCTGCCAGAAACAAGGCAAGTGCTGATTTAAACATTGAACACCACCCACGCCCTGTTAGAGATTGGATTATGCCGCCCGGGATTGTGATACCGGCAGTTCTGCGATCTGCCCCGGGCTGCTTCAGTCCTGTTCCACGAAATAGGTCATGCTGATCTTCTTGAACTCCCGGCTGCTGAATAGAAGTTCGTAATCTTCGATACCGATCTTGCCGGCTAACACGGCTGCCACCTCATGGCATTCTTCGGGAGTGGCTGCATGGATCATTGCGAACAGGTTGTAATTCCAGCCTTCGGCGCGCGGGCGCTGGTAGCAGTGGCTGACCTCGCCGGCATCCGCCAGCACGCTGCCCACCTCTTCAGCCCGCTCGTCCGGCACATCCCAGGCGCTCATGGCGTTGGCCTTGTAGCCCAGGCGCTGGTGCCTCACCATGGCGCCGAAGCGGCGGATCGTCCCATCCGCCAGCCATTCCTTTACCTTGGCCACGACCTCGCCCTCGGACATTCCCACCGCGGAGCCTATCTCGGCGAATGGTGCAGCGGTGATCGGGATGTCATCCTGCAGCAGGCGGACCAGTTCCTGTTCCTGGCTGGTGAATATTCTATCCATCGATCACCGGCAGGTCGACCTGGATCTTGAACAGCCGCTCGGCGGGAAGGTTGATTATCGGGCCGATGCCCGCCCGCTTTTCCATCTCATTCAATATCTCGCTGATGCGCTCGCGGCTGGGAGCTATACAGGTGAACCACATGTTGTAATGGTGGTTACGCTCATAATTGTGAGTAACGTTGATATAAGAGTTGACGACCTCGACCGCTTCTTCAAGCTTCTCGGGAGGTACATGGACAGCGCACAGCGTACTGGAATAGCCCAGCTTGCGTGAATCGAACGAAGCCCCCATGCGCCGGATCTCGCCGGACTCCTTGGTGCCCTTGATGCGCTCGATGACCTCGTCTTCGCCGATGCCGATCTTGTCGCCGATCTCAGCATAGGGCCGGGCGCTGACGGGAAAGCCCGCCTGTATCAGTGTGACTATTTTTTTATCAGTTGAATCCACTGCTTACTTCGCCTTCGCCTTCGGTTCATAAACACAATAAGGCTCTTCTGCCAGATAATCGCCGGTCAGTTCGAATGCCCTGGCCCGGCAGCCGCCGCAGAATCGGCGGTATTCACAATACCCGCAACGCCCGTGGTAGTTGTCCAGGTCGCGCATCTGTTTGAAGACTTTCGATTCGTTCCACACCTCGCCGAAGCTCTGCTCGTTGAGGTCGCCGCATTTTACATCGAGGAAGCCGCAAATCTGAACTTCCCCCTTGTAAGAGATGAAGCAGAAGCCCTGGCCTCCCAGACAGCCCTTGGCCCGGGCGTCCATACCGAACTCCTCCGGAGTGACTTTCTTGCCCTCGGCGTGGGCGCGCTGCCTGAGGATGCGGTAGTAATGCGGTGCGCAGGTCGGTTTGAAATGCAGCGGCACGATCTCGCGCTGGTCGTATACCCAGTTGAGGGTCTCCTCGTACTGTTCGGGGGAGAGCTCCTGAGCTGCCAGCTCCTTGCCGCGCCCGGTGGGCACCAGCAGGAAGGGGTGGAAGGCTGCCGCGCCCAGGTCGATGGCGAGCTTGAGGATATCCGGCAGCTCCGCCAGGTTGACCTTGGTCACAGTAGTGTTGATCTGGAATTCGAGCCCCGCCTTCTTGGCGTTCTCGATGCCCTTGATGGCTTCATCGAAGGCGCCGGGGACCCGGCGGAAATCATCGTGAGTCTCGGCGTTCGCCCCGTCGATGCTGATGCTGATGCGCTCGATTCCCGCGTCCTTCAGCTTCTGCGCGTTCTCCTCGTTGAGCAGGGTTCCACAGGGCGACATAACCATCTTAAGGCCCTTTTCGGTGCCGTAACGGGCGATCTCATAGATGTTCTCGCGCAGCATGGGGTCGCCACCGGTGAGGATGACAATAGGCTTTCCGAGCTCGGCGATCTCGTCGATCACCTGGAAACATTTTTCAGTGGAGAGTTCGCCGGGATATGGCCCCTTGTTGGCGGCCGCGCGGCAATGGCGGCAGGAAAGCCCGCACTTGCGGGTGACCTCCCAGGCGATCAGTCGCGGCGCCGGATAGCCTCCGGTAGCGTCACCGGATCCAGCGGAACCATGCGGGTGCCCGCCGGGATGGCTACCGCCCGGGTGCCCGCCTGCCGGCCCTCCTGGATGTCCGTGCTCAGCCAATCTCCTCGTCGGTGAGGTAGCAGGCTGGGTCGGGAGCCCATGGGTCACCATAGACTAGGTCGGCGCGCACACGCAGGGCGCCGCCGCAGGCGTCGAAATATTTACAGGTGGCGCAACGGCCGTGGATGACACTGCGGCGGTTCTTGAGGCCGGCCATCAGCGGGTCCGAGGTATCCATCCAGATCTCGCTGAACGGGCGCTCGCGCACGTTGCCGAAGCTGTGGTGCATCCAGAACTGGTCCGCGTGCACGTTGCCCAGGAAATCGATGTCGCCGAAACCGACGCCGGAGCTGTACATGCCGCCGCCGTTCCACTTGAGCAGCTTCATGACCTCGGCGGCGCGCTCGGGGTCTTCCTTCAGAAGCCTCCTATACAGGTAGATGCCGTCCACGTGGTTGTCGACGGTGAGGATGTCTTTTTCCAGACCACGGTCGTGCATGTCTTTGGTGCGATCGAGGATGATATCGAGCGCGTCGCGGCTCTCCTCGTGGGTGAGGTCGTCGCTCTCCTTGCCGCGCCCGGAATAGACCAGGTGATAGAAGCAGGCACGGTCGATATTTTCCGCCTCGATGAAATCAAAGATGCGGTGGAGGTCCTTGTAATTGTGGCGCGTCAGGGTCAGCCGCAGGCCAACACGCTGTTCGACGGCCTTGCAGTTGCGGAAGCCCTCCATGGCCTTGTCGAAAGCGCCGACCTTTCCGCGGAATTTGTCGTTGATCTCGCCGATGCCGTCGAGGCTGATGCCGACGTAGGTGAATCCGAGGTCCTTGATGCGCTGGGCGACATCCCGGGTGATCAGCGTGCCGTTGGTGGAGAGCGTCGGGCGGATACCCAGCTTGACCGCGTGCTCGACCAGTTCGAAGAGGTCCTTGCGCATGAGCGGCTCGCCACCGGAGAAAAGCAGCGCCGGGATCTGGAATGCTGCCAGATCGTCGATCAGCGCCTTGCCTTCTTCCGTGTTCAGCTCGTTCTCATATTTCTTCGCCTCGGAGTCCGTGTAGCAGTGGACACACCTGAGGTTACAGGTTCTACTGGTATTCCAGGCGACCACCGGACGCCGTTCGGCGGCGGTTTTGGGTTCACGCGGAATACGCGGGGCTCCCGACATCTCGGGCTTGCCCTTCTGGGCGTGGCCATAGCGCAGGGAGTCGGCGGGAGTATCGCGGTCACAGTATAAGCGGGTGATATCGATCATCGGTTTCCTTAGATCCTTATGGCGGGGCGCTTCTTGCCCTCAGCCTTTGACTCCGGTCTCGCAAGCTTCGGTCTCCTCGTTATGCGCCGGCTCCGGCGACAAGCGCCCGAACCAGTCCCGGTATCGTGTATTCGTCCGCCACCAGGTCGACTCGGAGACCAAGGTCTCTGGCGGTGTCGGCGGTCACGGGCCCGATGCAGGCAATGGTCACATTCGCGGGGAGAGTCTGGAAGTCGTATCCCTCGAGGAGCTTCACAAAATTCGTTACCGTCGACGAGCTTGTAAAAGTAATGATATCAATTTCCCCGCTTGAGAGCATATTTTTCATGTCGTCGACGCCGGTCTCGTCAAGGACGGTCTCGTAGGCCGGGACCACCTCAATCCGTGCCCCGGCTTCAGCAAGTTTCTCGGGCAACACTTCGCGAGCTTCCTTCGCCCGGGGGATAAGTACGCTGCCGCCAGCCGCACCGCGTTCCAGCAGGCCTTCCAGCACAGCTTCGGCGCGGTATTCCGCTGGCACGAAATCGAGCTTCAGGCCGCGCTTTTCCAGCGCTGCCGCAGTTGCCGGACCGATGGCGCCGAGCTTTACGCCCCTGAGGTCGCGAGCGTCGCCGATAAGGCCGAGCCGCTCAAAGAATTTTTCCACGCCGTTGACGCTGGTGAAAACCGCCC
>JAUSDE010000167.1 GCA_030650885.1 Thermoleophilia bacterium | reverse complement strand
GTGGGCGCCAGCAGCGCCACGCTCTACAAGATCGTACTGGAACAGTCGTTGCTTAGCGCCTTGATGGGCTACGCTGTGGGCGCGGTCGCGTCTTTCGGCGTGGCGCGCATCGTCAGCCGTATCGTCGTGCAGATCAGCGTCGCTTTCACCTGGCAGCATTTTGCCAGTGCCTTCGTGGCGGCGATCGTCATGAGCGTGATCGCGTCGTATGTTCCGGCTCGGAAGATCAACCATATCGATCCGGTGATCGTGTTCAAGGCGTGATGGAGGGCGCGGGAAGGCGCGGCATGTTGGTGAGCCGCGCGACGCGAGTCAGGAAATTTTACGCATAAGGGAAAATATTGAGCGAAAATGAAACCATATTAGAGCTGAAGTCAGTCTCGAAGTCCTACGGCAGCGGGCACACGGCCGTGGAGGCGGTGCGCTCGGTCGACCTGGCCATCAGCCGCGGCGAGATCGTGCTGATCATGGGGCCGTCAGGTTCCGGAAAGACGACCATGCTCTCCATGGCGGGCGGACTGCTGGCGCCGACTTCGGGTGAGATCGTCATGTCGGGGCAGCCGCTTAGCGGGCTGGACTCCCGGGGGATCTCGCAGTTGCGGCTCCGCCAGGTGGGCTTCGTCTTCCAGGCTTTCAACCTGCTCGCCGGGCTTTCGGCGCTGGAGAATGTCGCCCTGGTGATGAACCTGGCCGGTCGGCACGACGGCACTGTCGAACGCGACTCAAGGGCGTTGCTGAGCCGGCTGGGTCTGGAGAAGCGGCTATCTCATGTGCCGGCGGATCTTTCCGGCGGCGAGAAGCAGAGGGTAGCGCTGGCCCGGGCGCTGGCGAACGACCCGCCGCTTATCCTTGCCGACGAGCCGACGGGCAACCTCGATTCGAAGTCCGGCCGTGAGGTGATGGATCTGCTGGTGGAGCTGGCTCGGGAGGAGAACAAGGCTGTGGTGATCGTCACCCATGACCCGCGTATCATCGACATCGCCGACCGGGTACTCTGGCTGGAGGACGGGTTGCTGGCCCCGGCGAAGCCTCAGTCCATCACATCGTAGATTCCGAAGAGCGGCTCGCCAACAAGAAATTCCGCGATGTCTTCCGTTATAGCCGGATTCTTGTCAGCGGCAGCGACTGCCTGCACCGCATCATAAGCGGCGCGGTCACGCCACCGCGAGTAAGTGAAGAAGATATTAGGATTCTCGGGAGACTGGGAGATAAAGGCATCGGTGACGCCATCGAGGCTGCGCGTCTGTCGCAGGTTCTCCCGCATGACTTCCAGCAGGTCGTCTGCCTTGCCCAGCTTCGACTCGAGGATGGCGAAGCTGACCAGCCGCCCGCGGGTCGAAGCGCCCTGGCCGCAGTTCACGCATAAATCGCTCGACGGATCGCTTCCGGAGAAATCCTCTTCGGCCAGCATCGGCATGCCGCAACTCGTACAGGTCTTCATCGCTTCCTCCCGGATTCAGGTTCAGGCACCGACCGCTGCCGTGTAATCTCTCTTTGTAAAACTCTTATTCCTAAAGCCCTTCCTTCTTAAAAAGCTCGTCCTCTGTCGGGTCCAGCTGCCGTATCAACTTCACCAGCTCCGCCACATGCTCCTTCTCCTCGTCGCGGATGTGTCCCAGCAGCTTCTGGATATCAGGGTTATCGGTGGCGTCGATATGAACCTGGTAGTGGTTGATCGCCAGCAGTTCGTCTTTTAGATCTTCACGCAGGTTGTTCAGGTCTGTTTGTTCGTCGCTCATTCTGGCTCCTTTCGTGGTTCGCCCGAATCGATATGGCGCTTCCCTGACAGAAGCGGAAATCGAGCTTTATCCGAAGCGGTACTGCACTCCGTACCCGCCCCGGGGATAGCTCATCTCGATATTGTCGTAGGGACAGCCGCCGCTGCGGCAGGTGCCGCACTCCAGGCAGCCCTCGTAAGCTATCGATATAGATTCTTCCTCTTCCTCCCAGCGGTAAACCTGCGCTGGACAGGTGTGGGTGCAGTACTTGCGGCGGCAGGTCGCCTGGCAGACTTCTTTGTCTTTCACGGAAAGGTGCGGCTCGGCGTCGGGCTTGAACTTGGTCAGTCCGAGCTTGTCGGTGACACTGAGCTTTGATGGCGTCCAGTCACGGTCGTCGGATGGCAACCTGTTTCTGCGGTCATCGCTCATGAGAATGTCCTCCAGCCGTCGTAAAGGTCTTTCATCAGCTTGCGAGCGGGCCGCTGGGACCGCACCAGTTTGATTATCAGGTGCATCTTGTCAGCCTTGCTAAGTGAATCCACCGTCAGCAGTTCCTTCACAGCCGCCGAGGCCAGCTCGGGATACATGGTGAAGAAATGCGGATGCGACGACAGGAAGGGTGTCACGTCCTGGAAGGTCTTGAGATCTTTCATGATGATGCTCTTCTCCAGCTGCTGGCGGTAATGATCGAGCGTGATGGCTTCGAAGGAACCGCATTCCATGGCTCGCAGCACAGTCTCCGCTGCCATCTTGCCTGAAAGCAGAGCCAGGTTGGCGCCCTCGGTGAAGACGGCGTTGACCATTCCGGCGGCATCGCCGGCTATAAGCACACCGTTGCCGTGAAGCCTGGGCATGCCGCGGTAGCCACCCTCGGGGATGAGGTGCGCCGCGTACTCGCGGGGGCTGGCGCCATGGATCAGGCGCTGGACCTGCGGCTGGGCTTTGAAGCGCTCCAGCAGGGCGTATGCCTCGGCGGTCTGGTCGACCATATCCTTGAGGATGACGCCGACGCCTATGGAGACAGTGTCACGGTTCGTGTATATGAAGCCGGTGCCGGGGATGCCTCCGGTGATCTCGCCGATGACCTCGTAAGCGGCGCCGTTGCCTTCATCCAGGTTGAATCGGTCTTCAAGCTTTTCCCTGGGTAGCGCCAGCACTTCCTTGACCGCCAGCGCCAGAGATTCGGGTTTCACGCCTTTGCTCAGGCCGGCTTTTTCCGCGAGGAAGGGGTTAACGCCCTCGCAGAGGATGACCACATCGGCCTCGAGGTCGCCCTCGGGACGGCCGGTGCGCACGCCGACAACGCGGTCGCCTTCCATGAGCAGGTCCTCGACCAGTGTCTCGGTGATGATGATGGCGCCCTTCGCCCGCGCCTCGCCTGCCAGCCACTTGTCGAAGCGGGAACGGAAGACGGAGAAAGAGTTATATGGTTCGGCGCCGAAATCGGTTGACTCATAGGCGGCCCTGACGACCGATTCGCCGGTGGTGAGCCACATCTCCCGGCGGGTGATATGCCTCTCAAGGGGCGCTTTCTTCCAGAATTCCGGGGCAACCTGGGCCGTCGGTTGCGAGAAGACGAGCCCGCCCATCATGTTCTTGCTGCCGGGCCAGTCGCCGCGCTCGATGACCGCGACGCGCGCACCTCCGTCTGCCAGGGTGCAGGCTGCTGAAAGTCCCGCGGGGCCGGCGCCGACTATGATAGCGTCGAAGCGGTCTGTGGTGATTGGGATGTTTGTGATGTCGCTCATCCGGCGGTCTTGCTTTCGGCGCTGCCGGTCCTTTTTTCCTCATCCTTGCACTTGCGGATCTCCTCGATCAGCGCGGGCACGACCTCGAACAGGTCGCCGACGATGCCGAGGTCGGCGATGTCGAAGATCGGGGCGGTGGGGTCGTTGTTGATGGCGACGATCATGTCCGAATGCTGCATGCCCGCCAGGTGCTGTATCGCTCCGGAGATGCCCACGGCGATATATAGAACCGGCCTGACCGTCTGGCCGGTCTGGCCGACCTGGCGCCTCGCCGATACCCAGCCAGCGTCGACAGCAGCGCGGGAAGCGCCGACCACGCCTCCCAGTTCGAGGGCCAGTTCGTCGAGCATGGCGAAATTCTGGCTCTTACGCAGGCCGCGGCCGCCGGAGATGATGACGTCCGCTCCCTGGAAGGAGACTTCTTCTTCGATTGTTGGCAGGAACTGCAGCTGGCGCACCGGTTGTTCGGCCGCCAGTTCGGGCTCGAAAATAATGGTAACACCGGTCGCTTCTGAATCCAGTTCAGGTAGCGGGAACACGCCGGGACGCACGGTCGCCATCTGGGGACGGTGCGCCGGTGAGATGATGGTCGCCATGATGTTGCCGCCGAATGCTGGGCGCGTCTGGCGCAGCAGTTTGGTCTCAGGGTCGATCTCGAGTGCGGTGCAGTCAGCAGTCAGACCGGTTTCGAGTTCCGTGGCCACCGCCGAGGCCAGGTCACGCCCGCGGGTGGTGGCGCCGAGCAGGATCGCCTCGGGCGAGTGCTCGCGGACGAGCGCCGCCAGAGCCCGGCAGTGCGGTTCAGTTATAAAAGGTGAAAGCGCGGGGTGGTCGGCCAGGTAGACCACTTCGGCGCCATGGGCGAAGGCTTCTGCGGCAACGGCTTCGCCGTTGCCGCCATCCCCCATCAGGACGGCCGCAGGACGAGAACCAAGATCGGCGGCCAGCGAACGGGCGACGCCCATGAGTTCCCACGAGACCCGGGCCGCTCCAGCACCTTCGTGCTCGATTACTACCCAGATCTCGCCGGGGGCTTTCCCCTTCTTCTTCCCGGCCTTCCCGCTCGTTTCTTTCCCCATCATCTCAGTCGCTCCTGCAGATCTTGAGCCCGTGTTTCGTCAGGCGGTCCAGAACGGCAGCCGCGGCTTCAGCAGGCGAGCTGTCGGCGGTGTTGAAAACTTCTCCCCGTTCCCTGAGCGGGGGAGCGAAAATCTTGTTGACCCGCGTCGGCGAGCCTTTGAGTCCAAGTTTAGTGCGGTCCACATCTATGTCATCCACGCTCCAGACCTCCACCGGTTTCTCCGCGGCGGCGATTAGGCTGGGAAGCGGGGCGTAGCGGATCTGGTTGCAGACCTCGGTGATGGTCAGGGCCGCCGGCAGCTTTGCCTCCAGCAGCTCGCGGCCGCTTTCCAGCTGGCGCCAGGCTCTGATGACCCCGGCGTCCAGGTCGAGGCTCTCAAGCCCGCAGATGTAAGTCACCTGGCTCATGCCGAGACGGTGAGCCAGCCCTGGTCCGACCTGCCCGGTATCACCGTCGATGGACTGCTTGCCGCAGATGACCAGGTCGACCAGTTCCTCAGCGGCGATCTTGCGGATAGCGGCGGCCAGCGCATGGGTGGTCGCCAGGGTATCGGCACCGGCAAAAGCGCGATCGCTGAGCAGAACCGCTCTGTCGACGCCGAAGCCAAGTACCTTGCGGAGGGTTTCTTCCGCCTGGGGAGGTCCCATGGAGAGAGCGGTGACATGGCCGCCATGCTGGTCGCGCAGATGAAGGGCCGCCTCGACCGCATGCAGGTCAAAGGGGTTGATTACGGAGGGAATGCCCTGCCGGATCAGGCTGCCCGTATCAGGGTCGATACGGACCTGGGTAGTGTCGGGAACCTGCTTGACACAGACGACTGAATGAATGGCCTACCGCCCCCTCGTTTGATATCCGGTTCGATTAAGCCAGGGACTTGAGTGCGTCTTCCCTGCTCGAATAGATGTCGAATACGGCGTTCAGCCCGGTGATCTGGAATATCCAGTTTACGTTCTCGTCGGTGCTGACCAGTACCATGCGCCCACCCTTGGGCTTGAGGCGCTTGACGCCGCCGATGAGTACGCCCAGCGCGGAGCTGTCGATGAAATGCACGCCGGTCATGTCCACGGCGATTTTTGTCACGTCGTCCTCAAGTGCCGCCAGAAGGTTTTCCTTCAGATGCGGGGCGGTGTAGAGGTCCAGCTCGCCATCCACGGTGATGATGGCGATGCCGTCGTCGGTTCTTTCGCTCTCGATGTTGATTTCCATGCGGCTCCTCCGCTATTCATCCGTTCAGGGGGACGAGTAATTCTATCACTATTGGTCGGAAGCGAAACATTTCCTGCCCCGGCGACGAGTTGGCTTCTGCCGACAAATACGCACTCGCCAGGTGCCCATACCGCACGTTTGCCGATCTGGCAAGTTTTTGGATTTCGCAGCCGGGGTATGTCAAGATATCCAATGCGCGCCGGTGTCGGCGCAATCATGCAAAGGACTTTTCGGAAAGGAGAACGACATGAAGGTGAAGATAGAGCCGAGAGACGAATGTCTCGGCGACGGCATCTGCGCCGACGAATGCCCCGAGGTTTTCGAGATGGATGACGATGGCCTGGCGATAGTCGTGAACGCAACGCCGTCGGAAGATCTGCGCGAGGCTATCCAGAACGCCTGCGACGAATGTCCAGCTGAAATCATCAGTATCGAGGAATAGAAGAAAAGGAGCAGTCGTGAGAAAAACATTTATCCTGATCGCCGGTATCGCGATACTGGCAGCGTTCGCACTGGTTATATCCGCCTGTGGCGATGACAAGACGACCACCACCAGCGGAGCAACTACATCACCTGCTGAAAAGTCACAGGTGATAGACATCTCCGCGAACAAGTTCGACCCTGCGGAAGTGACCGTGGATGTTGGCACAACCGTGACCTGGTCCAATAACGATTCGGTCACCCACACTGTCACGGGCGGCAGCGGCGCCATCAATTCCGGCGACCTGCAGTCCGGCCAGAACTTCGGCTATACCTTCAACGAGGCCGGCACTTTTGACTACGCGTGCACGATCCATCCGGATATGAAGGGTACAGTCATAGTCAAATAACGGAGTCGGTATGAGTCCTGAACTCCTCATATATTCGATGCCTGGCTGACCCCATTGCATCAGCGTCAAAGACCTCCTCCGTCGGAGGGGGATCGAATTCAGGGCGATCAATGTAGAGGGCGAGCCGAAGGCAATGGCCGAGATGAAGGAGCGGACGGGCAAGTCGTATGTGCCGCAGATCTTCATCGGTGACGAATACGTCGGCGGCTACGAAGACTTCCTGTTGCTGGACGCCCGGGGCGAGATCGACCGTAAGCTTGGCCGCGAGCCCCGGGAACGGACTTCCGCCGAGGAGGAGCTGTTCGACGTGCTCATCATCGGTGGTGGCCCCGCCGGACTGACCGCCGCGGTCTATGCCGCCCGCAAGAACCTGCGTGTCGTCATCGTAACCGGTGAGCTGGGCGGCCAACCCATGTGGACCTCGGGAGTCGAGAACTACATGGGTTTCCAGTACATCACCGGCGTCGAACTGATGGCCAAATTCGAAGAGCAGACCGCGAAGTACAAGGTTGAGACAGTCACCGGCGAGATGGTGGCGAAGTTCTTTGTGGAGGATGGCGTCAAGATGGCGCTCACCCGCAGCGGCCGCCTCTTCCGGGGCCGAACCGCCATCATCGCCTCAGGCGAGCAGCCGCGTCATCTTGGCATCCCCGGTGAGAAAGAATATGCCGGCCGCGGCGTTACCTGGTGCTCCACCTGTGACGGCCCCGTTTTTGCAGGTCAGCCCGTCCTTGTGGCCGGCGGCGGCAATTCGGCCATGCAGGCGGCGCTGGAGCTGGCCGCCATCTGCCCCAGCGTGCAGCTGGTTTCTCTGACCGAGCTCACCGGCGACGAGATCCTCATCGACAAGGTGATGGCCGA
>JAUSDE010000150.1 GCA_030650885.1 Thermoleophilia bacterium | reverse complement strand
AAAGCGTATATTGATGGAATCAAGAGGGGGCGCGACGCGCCCCCTCTATTTTATTGAGGCCATTCTTTTCACGCCATTTCGGGCCGTAAAAAAGCCGGCGCCTGGACGCCGGCCAAAGTTCTGGGGTGGATGACGGGACTTGAACCCGCGGCCGCCGGAACCACAATCCGGAGCTCTACCAGCTGAGCTACATCCACCACATTTTGGAGCGGGCGACGGGAGTCGAACCCGCGACAACCAGCTTGGAAGGCTGGAGCTCTACCAGCTGAGCTACACCCGCAAACCTGTCACTAGACGCCCGCTATCCAGCTGAAAGGCCTTTCCAGCCCGGCATGCGGGCGAATAAAATCTGGTCGGGGCGGGCGGATTCGAACCGCCGGCCTCTTGCTCCCAAAGCAAGCGCGCTACCAAGCTGCGCCACGCCCCGTTATAAAACGGAAATCGCGTAACCGCAACCTCGCGGTTCCTTCCCGCCTAATGACCGTTCTAGATTATAACAAACTGCAATTAAGGCTTCTTGATTCTTTTCAGGAACTGCGCCGGGCTCACGATTTTGATTCCCTCGTATTCCTTTAGTGGTAGAAGATGCCGCTGGTCTCCAGAGACTATATATTCCGCTTTTGATTCCACCGCACATTCGAGGATGCGATTGTCCGATTCATCGCCGGGCACAGCTTCGATACGCTTTTTTGGCCTGACGATGGCGGCTGTTTCCCCTATCTCCTTGATCACATAGCGAACCTTCCCGGCTGGCCAGTGAAACTTGTCTGTGAGCTTTGCCGCCAGTTCGGCCAGTATGGCCGTCGAGACACAGAGGTCGAATACTTCATTCTTTGCAAAAAGGAAAACCTCTCCGGGTTTGCCACCGAAGAGGATAGCGGATAAATAGACATTGGTATCAATAACAGCCCGAATTCTCACTTGTCCTCGTGAAGTATTCTATCTACATCGGCTTCCGTTCGGATTCCGAACTCACGCGCGGTTTCATCTCCCCAGCGTCTGATGCGCCTCCAGCGACCATAGGTAACATAATCGCGGAACGCCTCACGCACCACCTCGCTACGGCTGCGGTTCTCGGCGGTGGCCAGGCGATCGATTTCCTCGGCCAGATCTGGCGGTAAAGAAATAGTTATTATTTTGGATTCGCGAGGCATAAAGTTCAATGAATCAGTTATTAATAAAGTAATAACCAAATTATATTCTACTGTTTTTGCTAAGGCAAGGCTCGTTAGAAAGTCCTAATGTTCGCCGAATTTCTGCCCTTCAATCACCTTCCCGTGCCCCCGGATGAAATCAGATGCGTCCATGCGGCGCTTACCCTCTGGCTGCACTTCGATCAATTCGAGCGCTCCGGCGCCGCACCGGACGAACAGCCGTCCTCCAACAATCACGACTTCGCCTGGTTCAACTGCCATAGCCTGATCGGAAACGTCAGAATCAGTCTGCGGCGGAGATTCGGCCGGCACTTCCGCCGCTACCGCCTTCAAGATCTTGAGCCGATGCCCTTCGCCGGTAGCGGTATATGCCCCGATATGCGGCGACAACCCCCTGACCTGGTCGGCTATCTCCAGGGCGGGACGCAGCCAGTCGATCTCCCGGTCTGCCGAGCTTATCTTCTCAATATACGTCGCGGCGCTCTCATCCTGGGACGTCGGCTGCATTCCTTCGCGATCGATGGCTTCGAGCACTTCCGCAAGCGCCTCTCCCCCGGCCTGCCCCAGCTTCTCATACATCGAGCCGGCGTCATCCTCATCCCCGATGGGAACCACGCGCTGCATATAGACGGCGCCGGTATCGACCTTCGGGGTTATATCCATGATGGAAATGCCGGTCTCGCGCTCCCCGGCCATGATGGCCCGCTCTATCGGCGCCGCGCCGCGGTACTTCGGCAGCAGCGACGCGTGAACGTTTATGCACGGCAGTCCGCCGAGAAGCGGCTCCCTGAGGATCTGCCCGAAGGCCGCGACGGCAAGCACCTCGACACCCGTTCTCTTCATCTTCTCGACAAACTCCGGCGTGCTGATCTTTTCCGGCTGCTCGATCCTGAGGCCCTCAGCCAGGGCCAGATTCTTGACCGGCGACATCCTTAGCCCACGCCCACGCCCAGCCGGACGGTCGGGCTGGGTCACGACCATCACCACATCGTGGCTCGAAAGTAAAAGAGCCCTCAAAATGAGAGCTCCAAATACTGATGTGCCAGCCAAAGCTAGCTTCATAGATATCTTGTATTTTTTTTCATTTTTTTTAGACTGACATTTTATTATGCTACCTTCGGTTTACCATTACTACGCTTCTTTCTTTCTAATATACTACCATATAATTCCCTGAAGGATGGCTGACCAAACACCCCAGCATCACAAAATTTCCGTAATCCGTCCTGCTGAATAATGAGTCTATCAAATTCATCCTCTATAATTTCTCTATCGGCAACATTGTGTTTCCAGGCAGTTGCAACTACTTCAAGCACATTCAGATATCCAACTAATTGCGATCTAATTACTAGAAGTTCCCGACGGCGAAGAAAAATCCTCCCAAATTCTATTTTTAAATTTAACTTATTAATGTCACATTCCAAAGCACCTATGATCAAATATTTGTGCTTTTCTTCTACTTCAAAAGGATCACAATTCCAAATCGCTTTATAATTATTTTCATTTAACTGGGACAAAAGTTTAGTAGAGAAACGAAGGCCTGGTGAATTTTCATGCACCTTGGTCGCATACATCTCTAAAAGATCTATCGCTTTTTCCCTCCTGGATCTTTCATGATCGGCCTTAATGTGCTTTACGTCATTGCGAAGCTGTAAGCCAAAAACAACTATCGTAACAGCAAGCACAGAATTTGCTACAGCTATTACCCATTCTGCATTTGAGCTCACTTGAACAATTTCGATTTTGAGATCCTTTGAATTCTAAAATGCTTATAAATACAAAATGTTACTATGCCCAGAAAATATTATCATTTATAATAGTGATGAACAAATGAAACATCAACCAATTTTTCCTAATTTGTACAAGATCTCCTTCCTGTATTCCTTCGGGACTCTATTATATATTGTTATTCCGTCTAAATGATCTATTTCGTGCTGTATAATCCTTGCATTCTCACCTTCGAGCTCCAATTTAATAAGATCACCATCCAAATTACGACCTTGCACAACAATTTTTGAAAATCTATTTACCATAGTCCAAATTCCACTCAAGCTCAAACAGCCTTCAGGCCCCTCAATCATGTCTTCGGATTTCCAAGTAATTTCCGGATTTATCAAAACATGTGTTTTTCTTTCGAATCTAAAAACAATTATTCTTCTTAAAATTCCAATCTGAGGGGCTGCAAGGCCTGAAGCATTTAGGTCTTTAACAATCTTTGTCATCTTTTGAACGGTTTCGTAAAGATCATTACTATGTTCTATATTCTTAGACTTTTCCCTTAATATTGGATCACCGAATTGTTTCAAATTAGTTTCTAAATATTTTTCCTTCTTTGCCATTTTATTCCCTTCATGATAGCCACTGCGGGTCCACATCGACGACGATGCGAACGCCCCGGGTCCGATACGGTTCACGGTAATGCTCGATAACCGGCTTGATGGCGGCGAGTGTCCGCTCGATACTGTCGGTCTTCACCAGCACGTGGCTGCGCGCCCAGCCTTTCAGACGGAAAAGATCCGCCGGCCCAAGAAGGCGCTCGGTTGTAAGCACTGCCTTCACCTTTTCCCCGAGGAATCCGGCGGCTTTCGACGCCTTGGCGCTCTCCCGGGAATGGCAGAGGATGTTCACCAGATGCAGCCAGGGCGGATAGCCCAGCCGCCGCCGCCGCTCCAGCTCAGCCGTGTAGAACTCTTCAACTGCCTGGTTCGCAGCCATTCTAATACATTCAATATCCGCATTCCACGTCTGGATGACCACTCTGCCCGGCTTTTCGGCCCGGCCACTGCGGCCGGAAAGCTGCAGGAGCAGCGCGAAAGTCTGTTCCTCAGCCCGGAACTCCGGGAACTGCAGCGACAGATCGGCGTTGACCACAGCCGCCAGGGTCACCTCGGGGAAATGATGCCCCTTGGCGACCATCTGCGTTCCCAGCAGGATGCCGCCATCTGCCTGGCCGAACTCCTCGAGGATGCGCGGTCCGGCGCCATACCCGCGAGCCGTGTCGGCATCGAGCCGGAAGACCGGCGCCTCGGGAAATCGGCGGCGCACCTCGTCCTCGAGCTGCTCTGTGCCCACTCCCCAGCGGCGAAGGTCTGCGGAACTGCAGACCGGGCAGATATCCGGCATGTCTTCCAGATAGCCGCAGTGGTGGCACAGCAATTTTTTGATGCGGGAGTGGATCGTCAGAGAAACCTCGCAGTTGGAACATTTCCAGACGTTGCCGCACTCGCCGCATTGGAGGAAGCGGGCGTAACCGCGGCTGTTAAGCAGCAGGATGGTCTTGCCGTGGGCGCTGAGGTTACGGTCGATCTCAGCGGCTAGCCGGTCGCTAAAGATCGCCTCCTTCTCTTCGCGCATGTCGACGATCTCCACTTCCGGCATGTCGGCTCCGGTGGCACGTTCATGCAGGGTGAAGCGGTCAGTGACAAGATGATAACTTTCGAGGCTGGGTGTGGCGCTGCCATAGACTAGCGCTGCGCCCTCGATCCGCGCGCGCTCGAGGGCGACGCGACGCGCGTCGTAACGGGGATCGTTCTCCTGCTTGAAAGAACCGTCGTTCTCCTCGTCGAGGACGATCATGCCCAGGTTCGGCAGCGGCGCGAACAG
>JAUSDE010000134.1 GCA_030650885.1 Thermoleophilia bacterium | reverse complement strand
ATGTGGGCGATGATGGAAAAATTACGGATTGAATTCTGGTTGGTCATGGTCAAACGATTTTAGCAGAGAGAGGCGCCTTCAGCCCCGGCGCGCCTTGCGTACAAGCTGTAGTTCAGGCATGCGCACGGCCAGCGCCAGTATCATGAACACGGTGGCGCCGGCTGCAAAGGCGCTGCCGATAGCCAGTATCTGTGGCGCGAGACCACGGCCGAGCCAGGAATCGACACCCATCCAGGTGATATACGAAGTGGCCGCGCCGACGGCTGATACGGCTATAACAGTCACACCTGACCTGAGAATCGTGCGTCCGTCGATCCCGCCCAGTTCGCTGCGCATCAGCACCAGAAGCACCACGAAAGTTATCACTGAGACCACCGAGGTCGAGAGCGGGATCCCGCCCAGCCCGAAAATCTTGATGAAGTACCAGTTCAGGACCGCGTTCACGGCCAAATTGCCTATGGCCGCGATCGTGGGCAACCAGGGGCGCCCCAGAGAGAAAAAACCGCGTGTGAGCAGGGCGCTGCAACCGCTGAAAGCGCTGCCGAAGGCGAAGAAGAAAAGCGCCGAGGATACCAGCTCAGTGTTCTCGGCTGTGAAACGTCCATGTTCATAGGCTAACCGCACGATGGGCTCGGACAGAACCAGGACGAACGCGGATGCGGGAATCAGCAGGAAGAAGATCACCCGGACCCCCAGTGTCAGGGTCGCGCGGAACCTGTCCCGGTCGCCTCTGGCGGCGATCCGGGAGAGAGTCGGAAAAAGGACTGTCCCAACAGCGATAGCAAACAGTGCCTCCGGCAGCTGGTAAAGCCGGAAAGCGAAGGTCATGGCCGCAACGCCACCGGTTCCAAGGAACGAGGCAAACTGCACGTCGACCACGCCATTGAGGTTTATAAGCCCCAGGCTGACGCTGACAGGCAACAGCAACGCCCCCACTTTACGGACATTTGGATTTCGCCAGGCGAGGCTCCATCCAAGCCGGCCGCCACGGCCCCTGAGAGCCGGAAGCTGTATCAACAACTGGACGACCGTGCCTGCCAGGATTCCCCATGCCAGCGCATCCACGCCCAGGCGTTCGTGCCCGAAAACAATCGCCGCCAGAATGATTATGTTCCAGAAGATCGGCGCCACCGCCGGCAACGTGAAGTGTTCAAAGGAGTTGAGGATCGAGGCGACGATTCCTGTGAGCGCCAGGAAAACGACAGTTGGGAACAGCAATCGTGTCATGCGCACGATCTCCGCCATCATGACGGGGTCATCACGGTAGCCGGGAGCAAACAGGGGCATGATCTGCGGCGCGAATATAATGCAGAGAACCACCAGGCTGCCCATGACCAGCGTGACTAGAGTGAAGATCGTTCGAGCGACCAGCCACGCCTCCTGCCGCTGGTCTTTTTCCAGAAGTCCGGCGAACACCGGGATGAGCGCGGCGCTGAGCGCAGCCTGGGCGATGATGATCTGCATCGTCGCCGGAACCAGGAACGCCACATCGAAAGCGCTCATGTCTGCACCGGCTCCAAAATATGCCGCGGTCAGGATCTCTCTGGCGTAACCGAAAACTCGCGATGCGGCCGTAGCGCCGACGACGATAAGAGCCGCCGTAGCCAGGCGGCGGCCCGCAGGCGCGCTTTCCACTTCAATTATGGGGTTTTCAGACAAACTCGCCTCCGGCAAGGTCCAGAACTTGTTCTGCGACCGCGCGAACGTTCCTTTACACAAACTTTATTCGCCAGTGCTGGCAGATGCCCCGATATATGGCGGGGGCCAATCCGGCCTGGCCCCATATTTAATGTTTATCAAACCGACGCCTGGAGTTATAATATAGATGAGTCCCAAGAAAAGAAGATGGGCTGAAACTCCGACCGGCAGTTTAACCGGAAAATAGTTTACTATGGACCGTCAGCAATCCTCACTTGGGGCTCTTGCATGTCCCGAGACGCATGTCTGATACCGCATACCTTCTGATCACATTCGCCATAATCCTTGGAGCTTCATTTATCCAGGGAGCTACGACCTTCGGTTTTGCTCTTGTCGCGATGCCACTGCTGCTGCTTCTGATGCCGACTGCTGATGCCGTCGCCCTGAGCCTCGCACTTGGATCAGTATTGAACCTTTTCATGGTCCGGATCGAAAGGGATCACATCGCCTGGCGGGAGATCGGATGGCTCATACCCGCTGCCACCATCGGCGCCGTGGCCGGCATGTTATTGCTTAAAAACTTCGACGGTCCCCTATTCAAAGCATTCATCGCCCTGACTTTCCTGGCAATGACCGTTTTGATGCTGACGAAACATTCCTGGAAAGCCGGAGCCGGCCATTGGCTCAGACAGTCGACGGGCTTGCTGTCGGGATTACTCAACGGCGCAACCAGTATGGGCGGACCGCCGGTTGTACTCTATCTGACCGGCCGTGGCCTTACCAAAGAAAGGCTGCGAGGCACCCTGGCCATGTTTTTTCTGCTGGGGAATCTGGCGGCGCTTGCCGCCTTTCTTGCGGGTGGCCTTTTCAATGCCGCTATAGCCGGCAATACCCTGTTTCTGGCAACGGCTGTGATTCCTGGGAGCCTCGCCGGCAGAGCCCTGACTTCAAAACTTGATCCAGGGTCTTTCCGCAGGTTGGTGCTGGTATCGATGGGCATTCTCGCCGTGATGGAGATCGCACTGAACCTGACAGCGCTTTAGTACCGGCTCCCCTTTCAGAAACGTCCGCATCCCCATATTCGAACCCTTATTTATCGGAAATCTCCCCCTGAGTAACGTAACGCTCAATGATGTCGATAATACTTACAGAGCCCCGGGAGTTGTGAGTCGGACCAACGGAGCGCTCCGGTAGCAGAGGAAAAGCGGACAAGTCACCGCCAAGTACGATGAAGCGCAAGCAAGACGGAGCGGGTGTGGATCCAGAGGTCAGAGACGAAGATCACCCGGGGCAATTATTAGTCGTCGCGGCCGCCGCTGATTTTTAGCGGCGGCCGCCTGCATTCTACTCAAACTTCCCGCCTGTGGAATCAGTACGCCAGACCTTCTGAAATCACATCCCGGTATCTACCGATCTCCGGCTTTTCACAAGGATCTCTGGCTGTTCACGTGAATCACTGTCCGGCGGTGGCCTGCATCTGGACCAGCGTCTCCTCAAGCAGATTGATCTCGCTGCCATAAGTAGCCCAGTCGCCGCTTCTTTGCGCAGACACGGCCTTGTTGTAGTGGTCCATGGCCGAATCGGCCAGCTGCTCGACGGTCTGAGTGGTGCCCGCCGGCGGAGTTGTTGTGCCGGCGGCCGTAGTCGATGTGCCTGTGGCCGACCCGGTCCCTCCCGAAGGTGTCTTTTCAGGCAGACCGGTGAACGATGTCGCGAATATCTTCTGCAATGCCTTGCTCAGGTCGTCTTCCATGGCGACGCGCCCGCCGTACGACACAAGAACCCGCTTCAATTCCGGTATCTGGCCGTTGGAAGCCTTAAGATAGAGTGGTTCCACGTAGATAAGCGAATCATTGACGGGAATCACCAGGAGGTTGCCGTAACTGACCTGGCTGCCGCTCTGGTTCCAGAGAGTGATCTGCCCGGAAATAGCCGGGTCCTGGTTGAACCGGGCCTGGATCTGCGTGGGCCCGTATATCAGCTTGTCCTTCGGGAACTTGTAGACAAGGCGTTCTCCATATGTGCCGGGATCTGACTTAGCCGCCATCCAGGCGATCATGTTGTCGCGGCCGTTGGGGCTGAATGGCAGCAGCAGCATGAACTCCTCGGACTTCTGGTCAGGCAGCCGCATGATCACATAGTAGGGATCCATGGATACCTGCCGGTTATCCATCGTAGTCTTCGAAATGCTCCACAGGTCTTCCTTGTTGTAATAGACCCGGGGGTCGGTCATGTGGAATGTCGCGTACATCTCTGCCTGGGCCCGGAACAGATCCTCCGGGTAACGCAGGTGCTTGCGCAGCTCGTCCGGCATCTGATCGCCGGGGGTGAACAGGTCCGGGAAGATCTTGCCCCAGGTCTGTACCACCGGATCGTCCGGGTCGTTCACATAGAAGACCACATCGCCGTTATAGGCATCCTGCACGACTTTCACAGAGTTGCGAATATAGTTGAAACCCTCGCTTGCGCCTTCGGCGGACGGCTGTGAATACGGATAGTTACTGCTGGTTGTGTACGCATCCTGGATCCAGAACAGGCGGCCGTCGACCATCACCATGTATGGGTCGCGGTCGTACTCGAGGAATGGCGCGATGTTCTCGATGCGTTCGCTGATATTGCGGTGGATCATGATACGGGACTCACCGGCGACGGCGTCGCTCACAAGAAGCTTCAGGCTGGCAAAACGCCAGCTGAAAGCGAGACGATGCCAGAGCGTCGTTACGTCAACCCCGCCATTACCTTCATAAGTCGTATAGACATTGTCGTCGCCCTTGGGATAATCAAATTCCTGAGTTGTGCTTTTGACCACGATGTATTCGTTGGGCTGTTCGCCATAATAGATCGCAGGGTTCGTCACATTCAGCTCCGGGTAAGTGACCTGCGGTGGGATATCCTTGATGTAAAGCTGTGGCAGGCCCTCAGCGGTAGACTGGGCTACCGGGCTCATTGCCAGACCGTAACCGTGCGTGAATACCAGGTGCTCGTTCTGCCAGGTCTGGGCCGCGGCCGACAGGGCTCCGGACTTGAGCTCCCTCGGCGAGAGCATGACCTGCTGCAGCCGGCCATCGATCATATAGCGGTCGACATCCACATCTATGAAGCTGTAATAGGGGCGGATCACCTGGATCTGGTTATAGGTCTGTCCCAGTGTCCGCGGCTCCCACAGCCGGATATTGTTTGCGGTAGCGGAGTTAGCCTGCAGGTCCGCCGCGGTCAGGTCGTCCACCGCGGCGAAGGCCTGGTCCTGGATCGGGTCAAGATCGAAGGCCTTGCGGGTAAAATCGATGTTGTACTTGATATAAGTCTCTTCCTTGGCAAGCTCGTTGGGCGCCACCTGATACTGCTGAACTATGAACGGGTATATCTTGCCGGCGAAGATCGCCGTCAGGATGATGATGCCGATAGCGATGATCGGCAGTTTCCAGCCGCGGAAATAAATATTCACCAGGAAGAGGACCGCAGCCACAACCGCCACTGCCGCCAGGAACTTGTAAACCGGCAACTGGGCATGGACATCCGTGTAGCTGGCCCCGAAGACGACGCCACGCGGCGAGAACATGAGCACGTAGCCCTTGAGCAGGTAGCCCGCTCCCAGGGTCAACATCATCAGGCCCATGATCACGGAAAGGTGCGCCTTGACGTGTGGCGCGAAGACGACCTTGTCCTCGGACCAGCTGATGGCGTAATCGAAGAAGTGGATGCCGGCTGTCGCCAGCAGAGTGAAGATCAGCGTCCACCAGACAAAGGACTGCAGGGTCCTCAGGAAAGGCAGGATGAAAACAAAGAAGCTGACATCACGGCCGAAAACAGGATCGGTTATACCGAAGTCCGTGGCGTTGAAGAATTTGAGGAACTCTTCCCAGGAGGCGCCGACGGCGCTGGCGGCGATCAGGGTCGGCAGCACCAGCAGAAGCGGGATCATGATCTTGACCAGCCGGTCCGGGATGGAAGCCCGCTCGATCACGTCGGCTCCAGGCCCTACCTGAAACCGCGGTGCCAGGCGCCGCGCCAGCATGATGTTCCCATAAACGCACAGGAAGAATACGGCGCCGGCGGCCAGCCCAAGCCCCAGCTGCGCGGTGATGATCTTCCAGAAGACTGAGGTAAAGCCTACTTCACCGAACCAGAGCCACTCAGTATAGAGATACACACCCCGGCCGAGGAAGAAGAGGGTGATGATCACGATTATGGCCGCCACCGCCCAGGGCCACCGCTTGAAATGCTTACCGGATTTGCGTGGCTTCAACGGCCTGACATTTCCTTCCGGCGGCGGACCCGCGGATTCGAGCTTGAGCCACTTGGCCAGCTGGTCCCACAGTTTTGAGAATGGTTCGTAAGGTTCAGGTTTCATGAGTTGAGGAATTCTATACTACTATTGGTTATCCTGCCCCGGGGGGCCAGGCCGCAAACCAGCGGCCCGTTTGAATGTGTGCGGGGGGTCGGATGGTTTCCCTCACCGCAATCTTTGTGGTATTATTCGCCCTTGCGTGTAATCTACATGCACGATTAGTCTCTTAACGCCCATAAACTGTTTGGAGTTCGTATTGGCGAATACAAAGCAGCAACGCAAGCGTGTGAAGATCGCCGAGCGGGAACGCTCGGAGAATCTCAAGTATAAATCGCGCATCAAAACCATGTTCAAGACTCTCACCGTAGCCGCGCAGGAGGACAAGGAACGGGCAGCGGCGCTTGGTATTGAGCTGATCTCCCTGATCGACAAGGCCGCCAGCCGCGGCGTCATCCACGAGAACAACGCCGCGCGGAAGAAATCCCGCGTTACTTCGATCGTAGAACTGGCTGAAGGTGCCGGTAAGACGAAGGGCCCCGCCACCCGCGACGCCAAAGGCGAAAGCAAGTCCGACAAGCGTACCGGACGCGCCAAGGCCAAGTCTGATAAAAAGGCTGCGGTAGCGGTGAAGCAGAAGGCAAAGGCGGAAGCTGCCGCAAAGGCTGAGAAGGCCAAGCCGAAGAAGGAAGAAGCAGCTGCGGAAGCGCCTGCTGCTGAAGAAGCTCCCGAAGAGGTAGAGGAAGCGCCCGCCGAAGAAGCGCCCGCAGCCGAGGAAGCGCCTGTTGAAAAAGCGCCTGTGGCAGAGGCTCCTGCTGAAGAGGCACCCGCTGAAGAGCCTGCGGCAGAAGAAAAGACCGAATAGTCCAGGCCCCGGAAACGGGTACCCGATATTGAAGAACCCCAAGCGCGCGAACAGCGCGCTTTTTTCTTGCACTGTGCGGTGACTGTCACGGCAGCAATATTGTCTGCATATACGGCGACCCGTAAATATGATAAAAATGGTGACTGATGTCAGTTGAAATCGAAAACCTGCTGAAGGAGCGCCGCTACGGCGCGGTGACCGACAGGCTTTATGAGGATCCCTCGCTGGTCGAGGATCTCGTGGCGCTACTTGAAACAGTCGACAGCAATGCCCAGGTCGGCATCTTGACGATCCTCGGCAGATATGGATTCGATCATCCGGAGCTGGTCTACCCACATGTCGGAGCGATGATGCGGGTGCTGGACAAAAACTCGGCCCTCAAGTCTGATGTAGCCTGCGCCATGGGAAACCTGGTCTTCACTTCCCGGGAAAAGTCCGGCGAAGTCATGCCCATGCTCGCGGAGCTATTTCATGACGAGGACAGCTTTCTGAGACAGGACGCGGCGGCTGCCATCGGCAACATCGGCTTCAATTTTCCGGAGCTGGTGGAAGCTGAGATCGAGGGCCTCAAAACCATGCTGGATTCGGATGACGAGGATGAGCGGGAGACCGGCGCCCAGGCTCTCGGCAAGATCGGCATCAACTCTCCGGAAGTCATCAAGGACTCATTCCCCAAGCTGGTAAAGGTGCTGGAGCATGCCAAGGAGGCAAGCTGCGGCGGCATAATCTCAGCCTTCGGTGCGCTCGGTTATAATTACCCTGAGATGGTCCGGGAGCAGATACCCAGGCTGGAAGGCTATCTACACAGCTCCAACCAGGTAGCTGTCAAGAATGCCGTGATGGCGCTGGGAATAATCGGCATGACTCAGCCGGACCTGATCGAGCCTGCGGTGCCGGAACTGCGTAAGCTCGCAAAGGATCCCGACCGGGAAATCAGGCTCAACGCCATGGTGGCGATCTCAAAGAGCGAGTAAGTTCTAATTCTCGACCTTCTGGCGCGCGTGAGTCCAGGCGCGCAATCCTCCCTTGAGGTTATAGACTTCCTCGAATCCATTCTCAGTCAGATAGGCGCAGGCGCTCGCCGAGCGACGACCTGTGCGGCAGCTGACCAGGACGGGGCGGCTCTTGTACTTGTTCAGGCTTTCCATTCGCTGGGGCAGCTGCCTCAACGGTACATGGTTGGCCCTGGGGATACGTCCGGCTGCATACTCGGCCGAAGTACGCACGTCGAACACTACCGCGCCCTTCTGGCTGATCAGCGTTGCTGCTTCGCCAGCATCGATCTCGTTGATACCTGCACCGGCGCCGCCTGATATGAGCGCCGATTTTCTCAGATGAGAGCCGACGCGAATAATTATCAATGCACCGATGGCTCCGATCAAAAACATCATGATCCCTGTCTGCATAATACTAATCCTCCTTTTCCTGTGCACGGAGTTCGTCCAGTTCATCTTCCAGCTCCAGCAGCTCGAATTCCATCCGTGGCTTGCTCGAGTGATGCGGCATGTTGCTTCGAAGTTCCTTGATCTCTGTCTTCAGCTCTTCGATGCGTTTTTTACGTTCTTCGCTATCCATGATCTTCTCCATGACTCTGCCTGACTGAAATATTCTCGCGATTCCGGATTCGATGCATCCGCAGCCGGCGATGTTATTGCTTTAGATGCGAAGAATACCATGAGGATTCAAAGAAGCCTGGGGCGGCCGGCGACAGGCGAACCGCTACGAGATTAGTGGATTCCTCGCTCAAACAACATCCATGATCTTCGCAACGGTCGTCTCAAGGGCCAGGTCGGGCCTCAGGTCGATGCGGCCCTTCATGTCTGCGTCCAGTTCGGCGAGGATCTGGACCGCCTGCTGCAGGCCTGCCGCCGTGAAATTGCGGCTCTGATCGGCAAGCTTGCGGGCCGGATAAGGCTTGATGCCCAGCGAGGCGGCCGCACCCATGACATCCTCTCCCCTCTCCTTTGCGCTCACCACCACACAAAGATTCTTCAGGTGCTTCGATATGGAGAAGAATACGGATGTCGGCGCGGTGCGATCGGCCAGCAGCTCCTCGAGATGGCGAAAGACTGCCTGCCGGTCCCTTCCCCCCAGCGCATCGGTGAGATCCCAGACCCTGACTTCCGGGGATACCCAGCAGAGTTCTTCGATATCCGACATCTCCACGTTGCCGCGGCCGAGATATGTGGCCAGCTTGTCCAGCTCACCGATGATACCGCGCTGGTCCGAACCGGCCAGGGTTATTATCCGGCGGGCCTCCACGGGCGCCATCTTCAGGCCACGGTCGTGCGCCTGCTCCTGTACCCAGGCGGGCAGATTCGACGGCCGCGGAGCCTCGTAAGTCAGCACCTGGCCAGCATCGGCGACCGCCTTCATCAGGCCTTCGTTCTTGCGGATGCCGCCACCCACCAGCGCCAGGCAGGTTGTTTCGGATGGCATGGTCAGGTAGTTGGCGATGATATCTTTGTCGGCCTTGTTCCAGGCGCCTACATCCGTGACCAGCACCAGTCTCACGCCTTCGCCGAATGGCAGAGTGCTCGCCGCCTGGACCACCGTATTCGCGTCTTCCGTGGCGGCATCGAAAACGTCGACGTTGAGGTCCGTTCCTGATTCCTTGATGACCCGGTCGCGCAGGCGGTGCATCGCCTTCTCGACTTTGGTTGAGTCGCTGCCGGTTATCAGGTATACGGGTTTGAGAGTGTCTTTTTTCTTTGCGCTCAACGGACGTCCTTATTTATAATTCCTTATTTCTCACTTATCAGTCTGTGATTGACTGATTGTTTATCAGGCTTCGCTTACCTGTCTGTGCTTACTTTTATCCCCGAATCAGCCTGCGTGACTCTGATGGTGCCGTTCTGATCGGTCCTGAAAATCCTGGTGCCGGAATTTCGAAGTGTATCCAGAGTGCTCTCGGCGGGATGCCCGTATGTGTTCCCCTGTCCCACGGAGATCACGGTTACTTCCGGTTTGAGCTTGTCGAGCGAACGCTGCAATGCCGGATCCCTGCTGCCGTGGTGGCCGATCTTGAATACCTCCACCGCTGGCAGATCCACGGAGGCCAGCATCTCCTCCTCGCCATCCCCGGGACAAAGTATATCAAGCCCGTTGTACGAGGCCACGAGCACCACTGAATCGGCGTTCGTGTCGTCAGGGGCCGGAGTGTCTCCCGGGCTGAGGCATTCCATGCTCAGATCGCCAAAACCGAGCGTCTGCCCGCGGCGAACGGATGAATAACGGATGCCCTTTTCCTTGACCAGTTCGAGAAAATCCCGGTGCTGGGGGCTGGAAGATGGAAAACCGGAGTCGAACACCGCATCCACGGGATATTCCTCGAGCACGTCGTCAAGGCCGCCGAGGTGGTCAGCATGGGGATGGGTGAGTATCACAGCGTCAAGCCGGGAGACGCCGCTCTCTTTCAGCCTGTCGATCACATCTGTGCCGGGGCCGCCGTCTATCAGCACCGTCGCACCGCCCGGTACCTGTATCAGGGTCGCATCCCCTTGTCCTATATCAAGGAAAGAAACCGTGTAGGCGGCGGGCGGAGTGCCGGTGGGTGTCCCTCCAAAACAGGCGAAACCCACGAGTGTGGCCAGCAGCAATGCCAGCGCCAGTCTCAACCGGCGCTGTTTCCTGAGCCGCAATACCAGTCCCGCCATGCCGATAGTCCTCGTTATGATCACCATGCCGGTTAGCATACCGTAGAACAGCACGATTGCCATCAAACCGGGCGTGCCGCTGTTGTAGACGGCCCCAGGCATGGCCGCGAAGAAATGAGCGACCGCGATCAGATAGGCGGTGCAGACGGCGGATATCCCGTTAAGCGCCCACGCGGCCAGCGGCGAGACAGGCGAAAGCAGGATCGAGAGAGTCCCGAGCAGCATCACCGGGCCAGCTACCGGCGCCGCTGCCACGTTCGCCGGAACAGTGACCAGCGAAACCTGGTTGAAGTGGTACATCATGATCGGCGCCGTCACCAGGCTCGCGGCCGTGGTAATGGCAACAGCCTCCCTGAGGGCGGCCGGCAGCACACTGAGCGGTGAGCTGAAAAACGGCGCCACGAAGAAAATAGCGATAACTGCGCCGAATGAAAGCTGGAAGCCTGGGTCCATCAGGCTCCAGGGATTAAGGGACAGGATAATGGCCGCAGCTACCGCCAGAAAATGCCAGGCGTTCGTCTGCCGGGAAAACAGGTATGCTGCGAGCCCCAGAACGCCGACGATACCCGCCCTGACAATCGAGGGGCCGGCGCCCGTGAGCGGTACATAAAGGCAGACGACCAGTATTGCCGTGGCGGTGGCCACAAGCCGCGGCACCATGAACGCCCGGCAGATCAGCATGACGATGAAACCCAGCAGAACCACGTTCTGCCCCGACACCGCCAGCAGATGAAGCAGCCCCGCAGCCCGGAAATCGGCGATGACTTCCTCGGAGATATTGTCATCATCGCCGAGCACCATTCCTCTCAGGAGTTCGCTTGCGTCGCCCCAGCCCCCCACCCCAAGCGATTCGCGTGAGTGACGACGGATGCCGTCGACGAGCCCGGAAAGACCGCCGCGCCGCTCCGGCAACACTTCCATATTCTCCTGTGAAGCGGACAAAACCATGTTGATTCCGCGACGCTTCAGGTACTGCCCGTAATCGAAATCGGCCCCGGGAGTCGAATCCGGCTCCCTGACAGAACCGCTTATCAACAGCATGACCCCCTCGTCCAGGGCCGGCTCGTTCTGACTCCGACATCGCTCCTGACAATTCACCTGCACGAGCACGTCCTCATCGATCTCAAGCCCGGCGCCATACTTGCTCAGGTGGGTGGCGTGCCCGATGAACGACATCCGGTCGTCCTTGATTCGGGCCGGCTCGGACGCGGTTACAGAGACAGTCATCCATTTGCCAGCCTGTTCAGCCA
>JAUSDE010000127.1 GCA_030650885.1 Thermoleophilia bacterium | reverse complement strand
TGGCATACATCGCCAGAATAATCAGCGCCGGCGACATCATCAGCAGCATGTATCCCACCGCGGCCGCCCGCCGCCGGTCCCAGTCACGCGAGAACAGCCCCAGGCCGATCAGCGGCAGCAACCATAATGGCATGACCCGGGCAAGCTGTTCCGTATACAGGACCTGGCTCTGGTTGGCGAACATGCTGGCTGCCTGACGCGGATGATTGATGAAAAAAGTGATGAGGTCCTCGGTTTTTTGCGAGCGATCTACCCAAGATTCCCGCCCGTCCTCGGTCAGGGCTCCCGCCTCTCTCTCCCATTCAGGACTGCCGTACCTGAGATTTCGTGACGCGGCAAAGACATGTTCATATGATTCCTTGCCGGTATAGGTCCATTTGCCGGTGACGTCATGGAGGAAGATCAGGTAAGGAATGGCAAATATGCTGAATGCCACCAGGAACAAAGCCATCGGTTTGACCATCTCCCTTTTGGCGCCCTGCCTTACCGCAACCACCGCCGCCAGCACTGCCAGGGTCACGAAGTAAAAGACGGTGGACGGATTTGCCAGGTACGCTATCCCAAGAAAAACACCTGCCAGCGCTCCATTAACTAGCTGATGTTTCTTTAGCATGTTCCAGCTGAAGTACAGAAAGAACATCAGCAGGAATACATAAACGTTCTCACCGTAAATACGCGAGGAATAATCTACAAACAGTGGTAAAACCGCCAGAAGTGCTGCAGCCATCAACCCCACCCGCTCATTGATCAACGACTTGCCCAGGAGGTAGGTCGGAATCATAATCAGGCTTCCAAAAACGGCGGCGACTGCATAGCCTGAGACCACATAATCATTGAGGACCATTGAAACAACAGCCATCAGTTTCGGAAACAGAGGCGAGAAGTGAGCGGTCGGTGCGCCGGTGAGGTCTATATAGCCAAGCCCATTTATCAGGTTCTCGGCCATCCGTGCATAAATTGTCTCATCCAGCTGGACCATCGGGCGTGTGAGGACCATCAATATGCGAAGCACAAACGCCGCCAGGACGATAGCCCCCAGTATCAGCCACGATGGCATCCTTTTCTGTCCGGCATTCATTTTTTCGCTATTGCTGTCCATCGCCCTCGAACTCAAAAATCAGTGCTTCCCTGTCGGTCCCCGGGCGTATCGTCTGGAGCAGTTTCCATTCCGGATGGCTGGATTCGTCCTGTAGCAGGGGCTTCAGCCCCGGCCGCCAGTCGACGATGGCCTTGCGGGAAATAATCATGTAATCGACTCCCTTGATCCGGGCATAACCGTTGGTGCGGTCATAGGTATCATAGGGCAGCGCCACCGCGGTGCCGCCGGCGTAATACGCAGATGAAAAATCACGGGTCAATATCTCGCTGCCAGCGCCACCATTGTCCTTGAGCCACAGGCCGGCCTCCTTGTACTCAGTGGCATAGCCCTGCTTCATTACCGTAAGACCGGCAAAAGCCAGCACCGGAGCCAGCACTGCCACCCCGACCGCCCATGGAACCAGCCTCGCCCAGGTCTCGGTACGTTTCCCATTGATGGTACCGGCAACAGTTCCGCCAGTCCATTCTTCCAGCCGCAACCAGCCTTCCGCAGTCAAAATCATGGCAAACGGAATGAAAGGCATGAAGAAACGAGGAAACGCCAGCATCGAGAGAACGAGCAATGCCGGCAAAGTCATCACTGCCAGGTAACCCAGGGCGACCGCCCGTTTCCGGTCCCATCCACGGGCAAAAAGGCCCAGTCCAAGGAGCGGGAGTAGCCAGAGCGGATAAATCTCCTGCAAAACCTTGGCGTGAAACTCATAAACCTGTTTAAAGAAATTCACGGCCGCATGTTTTGGCTGGCTGAGGACGAAGTTGACAGGATTGTTCAGTGTCGTGTCCTGCTCCAGCTCCAGCACCTTGACCTCAGTGCCCGCCTCGTTAAGCGGCATGAGTTCCTTCTCCCAGGTCTTGATATCGTCGCGGGAGATCCCGTGTGTCGCCGAGTAAGTATTTCCTGCGATGAACTTGCCGCTATAGGTCCATCTTCCGAGCTCGTGGTGCATGTACCAGAAATAAGGTGCGGCCAGTATGAAGAAGCATAGAAGAAAAAGCCCGGCTGGCCCGGCCATCAACCGCCAGACATGCTGGCGCCAGGCAACCACGATCGCCAGCGCAACGATCGCGACCATGTAGAAAAGCCCCGAGGGATTCGTCAGATACGCAAAACCCAGCGATGCTCCGGCGACAGCACCGGCCAGACGCTGGTGTGAATGGAGCATGACCCAGGCGAAATGCAGCCCCATCAGCAGGAAGAAAATGTAGACGGTCTCACTATAAATATATTCAGTCGTACCGAGAAAGAAAGGCGCGATCGCCATCAGTGCCGCGGCCATCAGCCCTGCGCGCTCGCCAACCAGGTCCCTTCCCAGCATAAAAGTCGGTACCAGCAACAGCGTACCGAATACCGCCGCAACCACGTAGCCTGAAATTACATAATCTCTCAGGACCACCGCGACCGCGGCGATCAGCAATGGGAGCAACGGCGAATAATGGGTGGTTGTCAGCCCGCTGATATCGAGAGGTCCATTGCCGGCGGCGATGTTCTCCGCCATGCGCACATAAGCGGTCTCGTCGAACTGGATCATCTGATGTTTCAGCGTCACCAGGATCCGCACGATAACGGACAATGCCATAATGAGCAGCAACCAGCGACCCGGCGTAAGAATCCTGCGAGGTCTGACGGGCACGTTTGTGTCTGTCTCTAAACTCATGGGGTGGTCTAGAAAACCTTCATGCCCACGACGGCACTATCTCAGGTGGGTCAGATAATTCTTGAGAGTCCTGGTGAAATACGTCACGTCATTCCAGGAGCGGATCTTGTTGAGGTTCTTGAGTATCACGCGCGGCTGAACGTAATATTTCAGCATCGCCCTCTCCCTGGCTTTTGTGATCTGTTTCGATTCCAGCTGCGGCGTGGTTATGACCGAGAAGTTCTGCTCGAAGTACTTCCAGTCGTTAGTGTCGAACCAGCCGTTCTCTTCGCACTGGTCAAAAAGCTTCGACCCCGGAAAAGCGACCGCGCAATAGAATTGGGCGTAGTCGATCTTGAGGAACTTGGCGAAATCGAGCGTCTCCTTCATGGTCTCCTCGGTCTCGCCGGGCAGGCCGAGCACGCAATGGCCGGTTACCTCCAGGCCGACATCGTGGGCCATCCGCACCGCCTGTACAGCGTCCTGGAGCGTTGTGCCTTTTTTAACAGCGTTCAGCACTTCCTGGTTGCCGCACTCGATGCCATAGCCGATCATGAAACAGCCTGCTTCCTTGATGGTCTTGAGCAGCTCCGGCGACACTGTGTCCACGCGGCTGTTACACACCCAGTTCACCTTCAGCCCGCGCCGGATGATCTCCCGTGCGGTCTCGATCGCGTTGTCCTGGCCGTTGGTAAACGATTCCGACCAGAAGAGAAAGTCATAGATGCCGAATTCCTTGCCGGCCCACTCCATCTCGTCGACGATCCTCTTGGGAGAACGGAAGCGTACCTTGGCGCCATAGTAGACCTTGTTGGTGCAATAAGTGCAGGCGTAGGGGCATCCCCGGGCGGTCCCTACCAGCAGGAACCTGTTGCCGCTGAAGGGCATGCGGTAATAGTCGGTGTTGATGAGATCCCAGGTGGGATATGGTAGCGCGTCCAGGTCCTCGATGAAAGGACGTTTTTCATTGTGATGGACCGCACCGTCATCGCCCCGCCATGACAGCCCCAGAACATCGTTGAGGACAGCGCCGTCCCTTATGGCCAGGGCAGCATCGCGGATAGTGTATTCCGGCTCGCCGCGGATGGCCATGTCGAGGTTTTCGTCCATGTCAAAACAGTCGTCAGGCCGGGCGCTCGGATGGATGCCGAGCACCATCGTCTTTGCCTCCGGACACACTTCCTTGACTAGAGAGGCAATGCCGACATCGTATTCGATGGAGGAAGTGGCGCTGTTGATGACAACCAGGTCCGGCTTCCACTCCACCATGAATTTCTGTACTTCGTCCCGGCCTGCCGTCTCGACGCTGCCGTCAAATAGCGCGACTTCGATGCCTTCATTCCGTAGCACTGCAGCAGCGGTCGCCAGCGAGATCGGAGCCCATACCGCGGTCCACGTGGAAGTGCGCTGCATGCAGCGGCCCTCACGCACAAGATTAAGGCCTCCGTCCGCTGGAGGGTTCAGAAAATATGCTTTCATATATACATTGCTCCTAGAACATGTTCTTTATCAGATTCCATGCAAACTTGTGCAACACTTTCCAGACGGTGATCTGGGATTCGCCCGCCTGCCGCGAATATTCGTGCGATGGCACTTCCTGCACACGATAACCCTTTTTCAGGGTCTTCATCACCATTTCCTGCTCGATGGTGAAGCCGGTCTCCTCAAGGCCAAGGGTCTGAGCCACATCCTTCGATATGGCGCGGAAGCCGTTCTCGCAATCGGTGAGCTTCACATGCCAGCGGTGGTTGATCATAAGTGCGATGAAAGCGCTGCCGGTGCTGCGGATGAACATGCTCCAGTCCCCGCCCAGCTCATCACTGCCGCCCTTCCAGCGCGAGGCTACCACGAGATCTGCTTCTCCGGCTATTATGGGAGCAGCCAGCCTGGGAACATCGGCCGATTCATGGGACCCGTCGGCGTCAAAAAAGACAATGATGTCACCTTCGGCGACATCGATCGCCTTCCTGATACCGTCACCCTTGCCCCGGCCTTCATCCCGGTACGCCTTTACGCCCAGGGATTCGGCGATCTCACGAGTCCTGTCAGTGGAGTTGCCATCGACAACGATGGTTTCCTGACAGAGAGGTAGGACTGACCTGATTACGTTTTCAATAGTGGCCTCTTCGTTACGCGCCATTATGGCCACTGTCACCTTGTTATCAACCATGCTCAAACTTCACTCCATTTTTCCAAGAATAGCATAAATAAAAGGGTCTTAGCTAAGAGCCCGACTGAAATTCCCCGATCGCCCTCACTACCGCCGCCAGCTGTTCATCAGTGATCTCAGGGAAACAGGGTAGCGACAAAATAGTGTCCATCGCCTTGACGGTCACGGGCAGGGCTCCGACTGTCCGGGCGCCCTCGCTGTAAGCCGGCTGCATGTGCACCGGAACAGGGTAGTGCACCAGCGTCTGGATGCCACGATCAGCCAGGAATCCCTGTAGTTCTTCGCGGCGCTCCGAAC
This sequence comes from Thermoleophilia bacterium, assembly GCA_030650885.1. Classification (GTDB taxonomy): domain Bacteria; phylum Actinomycetota; class Thermoleophilia; order BMS3ABIN01; family BMS3ABIN01; genus JACRMB01. The sequence goes on along the minus strand of JAUSDE010000127.1, from coordinate 5,588 downwards.
GGATGACATACAGGTGATAGACATGCCGTGCCCATTCCTTCTCAACCGGTAGAATCAAATCTATATCTGCAAGTCCATCGACATAGACAGCCGCAACCTGGCGCCGGCGCGCGGTCCAGCTGTCCAGGGATCTCAGTTTTACACGCAGGATGGCGGCCTGCAGCTCGTCAAGCCTGCTGACGCCACCCTTATAGACGTTGCGGTACCGTTCTTCACCCTGTCCGCAATTGGCCAGGGAGTGTATCCGGGCGGCCAGTTCCGGATCATCGGTGGTCACGGCGCCACCATCGCCGCAGGCGCCAAGGTTCTTGGTGGGATAAAAACTGAAGCATCCGGCCCGGCCCATCGTCCCCACATTCCTGCCCCTGTAGGCGGCACCATGCGCCTGGGCGCAATCTTCGATGACTGCCAGCCCGTTGGCGGATGCGAATTCCAGCACGGGATCCATATCAACCGGATGGCCGTACAGGTGAACAGGCATGATTGCGCGGGTGCTGTTCGAAAGGGCGGCCTCGAGAGCATGAGTCTGAAGACAAAATGTTTCCGGATCGATGTCCACCAGCACCGGCGTTGCCCCCGCCATGGAGATCGCCAGCGCCGAATTGACGGCCGTGTGTGAGACAGTGATGACTTCGTCACCGGCACCGACTCCGAGAGCCTTGAGCGTCAGGAAAATGGCATCGGTTCCGGAGCCAACTGTCACCGCATGCCGGGAGCCCACCCACTCGGCGAACTCGCCTTCAAATCCGGCGACATTCTTTCCAAGGACATAGGCGCCGCTTGCAAGCACCTCGGCCACGGCAGAGTCGATCTCCTGCTTGAGGCCGCTATAGGAGGCGGCAAGGTCGACGTAAGGGACGTCCATGCCCTAGATGAACTCCAGATGCTTCTGGTTCTCGACGATCCAGGCTCTGGCGAGGACCGCAGCTTCGTGAAAGGGACAATCGAACACGGCGCACTCTTTCGGTTTGGTAGTGCGAAAAGCCTCAAGGTGCCTCTCGCTATACCAGATCTCCGGGAAACTCTTCTCGTAGATGTTGCCGATCTTGTGCGTGTCCTTGCGATGGTGGAAGAACGCGCACAGATACATGTCACCCTTGGCGTCAATCACCGGGTGCAGAGGATTCAGGAAACAACGGCCGATCGGCTTGGTTTTTTCGAGGCTTCCGAATACCTGGAACCTTTCGTCGGAAAGCTCTTCAGCCTGGACGGCCACCTCGCGCGCCTTCTCGAGAGTCTCGCCCTCGATAGTGAATTTGCTGGCCCGGAGAGCTTTGTACTGCAGATAATCGAGACCGATCTCCTTGGCGAGCCCGGCCGCCTGCGCCAATTCGTGCCAGTTCTTGGTCGAAACAAGGTACTTGGCGCCGACAGTGGCAGTGCCGAACTTCGCGTCGGTCAGCCGCCTCGGCTTCCCTGTGCCTTTTTCCCTTTCAGTATCCTTGGTCTTGTGGCGAATCACCGTCTTGAGATTCTCAATCAATTTATCAAAGTCGTCGCGCCCGTGGATCTTTTTGTATGTCTCCGCGGTGCCAGCGTCGAAAGCGATTCGCAAAAACAACAGGTTCTGCACGAGGAACTCCGAGAGTTCATCAGTAAGCAGTGTGCCGTTGGAGAATATGCCTACTTTGAGCCCCTTGCCGCGCATGTAAGCGATCGCCGGGATGATCTGTGGATACATCAATGGCTCTCCGCCACCAGAGATCTCAACGCCTTCCACTCCCAGTTCGGCAAAATCGTCGACGACTTCCTTCATGGTGTCGAAGTCGAGGAACTGGTCCTCGGATTTATGCATGTAACGCGAGTGGCATCCGGCGCAGGCGTGGTTGCAGACGTTGGACAGGAAAAACTCCATCGTGCGGGGCACGGGCATCTTGCCCGAGAGTATCTGCTGAACTTCATGGTAGCAGGACAGTATCTTCATGGCCCCGATGGGGACCCTGTCCGCGCCTATCTTATCCATCCTTCGCCCTCCCATTCAGGCCGCCGTGCGGCTCTTCTGCTTCTTCAGCCTGTTGAAACGCCTTTTGACGCGCAACGTGCCGGCCAGCATCTTCATGCTCTCGCTCCATACCTCGGTCTCGCCGCTGGTCGTATCGTGGAACCAGGGCAGACCAACCTCGGCAACATGAAAACCGGCGGCATTCGCCTGCGCGATGAATTCGACCAGCAGCTCGAATCCGTCGGCGTTCAGATCCAGCGCCGGCAGTATCTTCCGGTAAAAGCCCATGAATCCGGTCTGCGTGTCGACGACGCTGAGGTCGAACAACATCCGCGTCAGCATTGTGTAACCCCGGCTGAAGATCCGCCGCTTCAGCGGATAATCCGCCTTGATGCCAACATAGCGTGATCCTACGGCCACATCCGCTGTCTTCAGCGCTTCCAGAAAAGTCGGTATCGAGACTTCGACCGGCATCGCCAGGTCACAGTCCATCTGGATGATGATATCGCCACGGGCGGCGCCATAAAGCTCACGATATGTGTATCCGGCACCGCGGTTTGGGGAATGCGATGTTATACGCACCGCGGGGTCGCTTGCCGCGAGCGCCTCAAGCATCCCCAGCGTGGCATCGGAGCTGCCATCGTTCCCAAATATTATCTCATAAGTAACGCCCTGGGCCTCACATGTATCCTTGATGCGCCGGTAGCTGGCCTCGATGATGGCCTCTTCGTTGTAACAGGGTACGGCGACGCTCATGAAAGGGGCGGACTTTTTTCCGTCTTTCGGGTTTATAGCAGGTCCTTCCGTTTCGAATCACGGCGTGAGGCGACCACATAGCTCAGAAAATCCCGTGAAGCCCTGACTGTCTCTGCCGGATGGCGTGCCAGGTGGCCCAGTTTCCCCACAAAATATGATGGCCTCAAGACGTAGCGGCGATAGAATTCGGACTCGCGTTCCGTCCCTGCCTGGTCCTTGAACTGGCAGACATAAGGTAACAGGCTGAAATCGATGTTGTCTTTCTCGAGGTCGTACAGCTCGGTGTTCGGATATGGCACCAGGGTCGAGACCGCGATGAACTCCAGCTTCAGTTCGCGCGCCAGCCTGAGGCTCATCTCAAAATCTTCGGGAGTCTCCACGGGGGAGCCAACGATGAACCAGCCAACCATCTCAAGGCCGCTCGCCCGCACCTGCCTTAGATTATCCATGACTTTTTCAAGCTCGTAACCCCGCTTCAGATAGTCGAGCACTTTCTGTGAGCCGCTCTCTATTCCTACATAGACGCGCCGGCAGCCGGCAGAGCGGAGCGCCTCGGCTATCTCACCGTCGATCGTGTTAGGCCGCGACAGGCAGCTCCAGGATATCGGTTTGTCCAGCTTGCGCAGTCCTTCGCAGATCTCCAGCACCCGCCGCCTCGAAGCCGTGAAGGTATCGTCCATGAAACGGAAGTACTTGATGCCGTGCTGCTCGACCGCCGCGGATACCTCGCTGACGACATGTTCCGGGGAAGCCATGACGCATTTGCGCCCAAAACTGCGCACGCAGTACGAACATGGAAACGGGCAGCCGCGCGTGGACTGAAAAGTCGTATAAGGATGCCCGAAGAAAGGCTCGCCATAAAGGGAATGGTCGATGGCCGACTGGTCGGCGAAGGGTAGTTCGTCGAGCTCCGGACTGCGCTGGAATTCCGCCGGTGTGAAGCCGTCGGCGTTGAGGAGCGCAACGCCATCACCCCCCACTTCACCGCCGCTTGCGTACCGCTCAAGCAAAGCCCTGAACGCAAGATCCGGCTCGCCGACGAGGACGAAATCGGTTCCCGTCGCCGTCATCGTCTCCTCACTGTAATTGCTGGGGAGATGGCCGAAAGAGCCGATCAACGCGTCAGGCAGCTCCCGCCGCAATCTTCCGAGAAATTCCACATCGTTGTCGAAATACTCGATCGCCATGATCGATACCACGATATCGGGACCGTATTCAAGCGCCTGCCTGACCGTTTCGTCCGGGCTCGTCCGCTCGGCGATGCAGTCCATCAGCTTCACTTCGCAGCCGTCGACCAGCCTGGCCTGCGACGAGAGATACATCAGCTCGAGCGGCGGGAACAGGAAGTTGGGCGCGTTGTAGGAACACACATAGCGCCTGACGATCTGCGAGCGGTAAGGAGGGTTGATTAAAAGGACTCTCAAGATACCCCTGTCTGCGTTTCTGGGGATGGGATTCTTCTGCTAGTATAGCAAGTAATCGGGGCGCACAAGCCCTCCGCCTGCTCAATTTTTTCCCTATTAGAATTCCTGTTTATGATCCTGATAATCATCGTAATCACCATCATGGCAAACGTAGCTGACCTGCTGCTGAAGGTCGGTGCGGATCGAGCCGGAGACAGCCTGAGTGATCCCCTCGCTATCTTCCTCACACCCTGGATCTGGATGGGCGCCGTGCTGGGCATCGGCGCGATGGCCCTCTGGGTTTATATCCTCGGACGCCACCATATCAGCATCGCCTACCCCGTGTTCGTCGGCGTGGGGTTCCTCAACATCACGCTGGCCTCATGGCTTTACCTGCACGAGGAGATCAGCCCTCAGCGCCTGGCCGGCACGTTACTGATCCTTGCCGGGATAATCGTTGTACATTTCCAGTCACGATCGGCGACAGCCGTTCAATCCGGTTCAGGCGACCCGGCCACGGCCACCGAATCCGGCTCCGGCGACTGAAGTGCTCGTGACCAAGATAATACTGGTGATTCTCACGTCGGCCACAGCTTCTGTCGGTAACTCGTTATTGAAATCCGGCGCTATGTCGTTCGGCGGCGATGAACCCTTGGAGTTGCGGCAAGTGCACCGCGCTTTCTTAACGCCGGCGATCCTCGGCGGCATCGCTTTATATGCTATATCGCAGCTGCTCTGGATAACAATGCTGAGGATCGCGGACCTGTCGCTGGCTTACCCCCTCATGATCGGTTTCAACTTCGTGCTGATCATGACCATAGCCTGGACATACTTCAAGGAACCGGTTTCTTTAGGAAAGCTGTCCGGAGTCGCTCTCATCTTCACAGGCATAGCGCTGGTCGTGACGGGCTGACCATACTGGAGCTCTTTGAATGGGAAATACGGAGACCAGAGAAGACGAGAATCTTTCATTGAGACATGCGGTGAGACAAAAATTTAAAAGCAGCAGAGCCGCAACTACTTCTTGAGCAGACCCTTGATCAGGCACCAGACATAGCGGGGGGCCATCTTCCAGACGACGATCTGCGACTGACCCGCGGCGCGCCTGTGTTCGTGGGTCGGCGCTTCGGTCACACGGAAGCCATGCCTGAGGCATTCCATGATCATCTCCTGCTCGATGGTGAAGATATTCTCTGTAAGGGTTATCGCCCTGCCAGCTTTGGTTGAGATCGCGCGCAGGCCGTTCTGGCTGTCCGTAAGGCGCACTCCCCATCGATAGTTGATCGCCAGGGTGATGATCGAGCTGCCGGTGCTGCGGATGAACTTGCCCATATCGCCACCCAGTTCGTCGCTGCCCCCGGTCCATCGCGAGCCCACTACCAGCTCTGCCTCTCCGGCCAGTATGGGAGCTGTAAGACTGGGAATATCCGCCGGGTCATGAGAGCCATCGGCGTCGATGAAGACCAGGACGTCGCCGGCGGCAGCCT
>JAUSDE010000126.1 GCA_030650885.1 Thermoleophilia bacterium | reverse complement strand
CCACCCTTAGGCACGAACTTCTCCCGGCGGAAGCTGACGCAGCCTGAGCCGCCACGTCCGGCCCTGATCTCGATTTTCGCGCGATCGTAAAACAAATCCTGAGTCACCTTCTGTTGATTTTATGCCGGCGCCGCTGATGTTTTAGCTGACGCCTGTTTTTTAAGTTCACACCTGTTGAATTTATACTGAGGTCCGTTGGTATTTTATAGACCGCGGGTCGGGATGGGTATTTTCCGCTGAAACGATTGTCGAAGACCTAAAGTGAAAGCGGGAAATACCCATCCCGACCCGCCGCTCCCAAATAAAAAAGCCGCCATTCGGCGGCTTAAAGATATCTTATCCGTGCACCGGAATGAAATCTCAGAGGATTTCCTCCGGAACGACGCTGATGATACGCGAGGCGCCATTGGCGAAGACCACGCGTCCGCTAACCTTGGCAAAGATTGTGTCGTCGTTACCGATTCCCGCGCCCGGTCCCGGACGGAACCGCGTTCCGCGCTGGCGGACGATTATGGTACCGGCCGTAACGACCTGGCCACCGAAGCTCTTGCATCCCAGCCGCTGCGCCGCTGAATCGCGCCCGTTTCTACTTGTACCTGCACCTTTTTTATGAGCCATTTATTCCTTCTCCGGCTTCGTTTCTTTTTTAGCTGTCTTGGTTTCTGCCTTTGCCGGCTTCGAGTCTGCCTTGGCTGATTTAGTTTCTGCCTTGGCCTTCGCTGCCTTGGGCTCGGCTGGCTTCGCTTCAGCCTTCGGAGCCTTTGTCTCGGCTTTCGCCTCGGCCTTCTTGCCGCCTGGCGCCGTTATGGTCTGGATCGTGACCTTCGAGAGGCGGCTGCGATGGCCCTTGGTGCGACGGTAGCCACACTTGGGCTTGTATTTAAAGACACGGATCTTTTTGCCAAGCAGGTGCTCTTCCACCCTGGCCTTGACCTTGGCGCCCTTGAGCTCAGCCTCAGTCACGGCCTTCTGCTCGCCGCCCAGGAGTATGGGCGTCAGCGACATCGACTTACCTTCGTCGAGAGCGATCCGGTCGACCAGCAATTCATCGCCCTGTGAGACTTTATATTGTTTTCCGCAGAGTTCGATTACCGCATACATATACGTTCCTTGATCTTCCTCAGATAACTGATGATTGGCCGGAATTTAAGCCTTTGGGTTTATAACAGCGGGGAGAAGTTAATGCCACCTTTTGGATTTGTGGACGGTTGGCAACCTGAACAATCGCGATTGTAGCAGGCTCCAGGCGCGTCAATGCCGGATGTTTGCAGGCCATACCCCGCGGGGAACTATAAATACAATGTCTCAACCGCTGGAAGGGAGCTGCAATGGAACACGGACCTGTAGATGTAGTGGTTCTTGCCTCAGGCGAGCCACATTTCGATGGAAGCGTGGTAGCCGAGCTCGAACGGCTTGCCAAAGGTGGCACTATCCGAGTGCTTGACGCCATGGTTTTGATCAAGGGGGAAGATGGCACCGTACTCAGCCTGGATATCGAAGACCTGCCGCCCGAAGAGGCAGCGGCTCTGGGATTTATAGATACCGGCACACGGGGCCTGTTCGATTCCGAGGATTCAGATCTGCTTTTTGAAGGTATGGTGCCCGGCTCGGCGGTCGTCGCGCTTGCCATCGAACACCGATGGGCTATCTCGCTCGTCAACGCTATCCATGATGCCGGCGCCGAGCTGGCGCTCAACTGGAGGATTCCCGCACCGGTAATCGACGAGGCATTCGCTTCAAAGGGCTGAAATTGACTGTAAATAACTTATCTTGGGAGGAAAGATGCCAGGACTATTGAGAGGAATGGCCAGGACTGCTGTAATCGCTGGCACGGCCACAGCAACGTCGAATGCGGTCAATCGCCGGCAAGCATCAAAAAATGTGGCGGCTTATGACGAAGCGCAGCAGCAGGTAGCGCAACAGGCTCCTCCCCCGGCAGCGGCACCGGCCGCTGGCGAAGGCGACAGTCTCGCTCAGCTGGAACGTCTCGGCCAGCTGAAAGCCCAGGGCATCCTGACTGAGGAAGAGTTTTCAGCGGCGAAGGCGAAGGTCCTCGGCATATAGGAATCTGCCATAAACCCGGGTATCCGGCTGGGAGCCCTGCCCCGCTTTAATGCTCTTCGCGGTTGATGCTCCAGTCCTGCCGCTTGGGAACGTCGACGTCCACACTCTTGTCGTCGCCGGATGACTCTTCATCGGCGGCTGCCGCCGGGCTCTCGTCGACCACACTGCCGTAGGCGCAGGTGCGGCTGACACTGTCGATGTGGACCTTCTTGTCCTGCCCCACCATCTTGCCGGCGCCGGAGATGCTGACCACATAGCCGTCGATACGCGCGATGCCATCGTTGGTGTTGTACATGTGCGGTTCCTCGATGCGAAGGCGTACGTCGTCGCCCTCGGCAACAGGTAACGACGCCCGCTGGATGGCCTCGCGGCTGCCCTCGGCTGATACCTCGAAAGTATCGATGGGGATGGTGTCCAGCCCCTCGAAACTGAAATATTTCTTTGTCTCTTCCTCGATCTCCTTGAGCTTGGCGCCGCCCTGCCCGATGAGCATCGCCGCCACTTTGGGATGCACTTCCACCAGGAAAGCCTCGTTGGGGGAAGTCTCCGCCAGGCGCCTGAGCCGCCGCTCGATATCGAAGGCCATCGACTCCTCGGAGATGATCACGCCCTCGCCGTTGCAGGTCGGGCAGGTCTTTGACAGGATGCCGCGCAGGCCTTCGGTGACATTCTGGCGGGTCATCTCGACGAGGCCAAGAGGCGACAGCTCGACAATATAAGTCTTGGTGCGGTCAGTCTCGAGTTCCTTGCCCAGCGTGTCCAGCACCTGCTGGCGGTTGCGGGGCCGGGCCATATCGATGAAGTCGATGATGATGATGCCGCCGATATCGCGCAGCCTCAGCTGGCGCACGACTTCCTTGCAGGCCTCGATATTGGTCTTGACGATGGTGTCTTCGAGACGGGTGCGGCCCACATAACGCCCGGTGTTCACATCGATGATAGTGAGCGCCTCGGTGAACTCGACGATCAGATAACCGCCGCTGGGCAGGTCCACGCGCCGCAGCAGCGCCTGCTTGATCTCCTCGTCGACGCCGTAGGTCTCCATGAGCGGCTTGCTGCCCTGGTACATCTCCACCCGCTCGGCGAGCTTGGG
>JAUSDE010000124.1 GCA_030650885.1 Thermoleophilia bacterium | reverse complement strand
CCATCAGCCGCTTGATGTTCTGCGAACGCTCGCGGCGCAGATCGCCCTCGACCACCACGTTACTGTCGAGGTATTCGCGCAGCTTTGAGACCTCTTCGTCCGTGAGGTCGCGTACATATGTGTTGCGGCTTATGCCAAGGTCGTCGAGGACCTTGCATGAAGTCGACCGCCCCACACCATAAATATAGGTGAGTCCGATTTCCACCCGCTTTTCGCGGGGAATGTTTACTCCGGCGATACGTGCCAAACCAATAACCTCCAGATAGTCATAACTCGCGGTGACGGCGCCTTGGCGCCTTTACCGCGGCCGCAATTATCCCTGGCGCTGCTTGTGCCTGGGATTGGTGCAGATCACCAGCACGACACCGTGCCGGCGGACCACTTTGCACTTCTCACACATAGGTTTTACTGATGAGCGTACTTTCATGGCTACTTGAACCTGTACGTTATCCTTCCTCTGGTTAGATCGTAGGGCGAAAGCTCCACCTTCACCCTGTCTCCCGGCAGGATGCGGATATAGTGCATCCGCATCTTCCCTGATATGTGCGCCAGAACTTCATGGTCGTTATCGAGCTTCACCCTGAACATCGTGTTAGGCAGGGCTTCTACGACCTCTCCCTCAAGTTCTATGGCTTCTTCTTTTTCTGACATATTCTCCGTTCGCGGCCATCTCGGCCAACCGCGTATGTTACCACAGTAATGGGGCTGCGTCCAAACCCTTTTGCTCTTCGGTGCCCGCCGCGGTTAAAATCCGCGGTCCGGAGGCCGTGATCGCCACCGTGTGCTCATAGTGGGCTGACAGACTTCCGTCAGCCGTTGAGATGGCCCAGTGGTCGTCGCCCACGATTACCTTGTGGGTTCCGGCGTTCACCATCGGCTCGATGGCGAAGACCATCCCTTCCTTCAGTTCCGGCCCTGTGCCTGGATTCCCGTAATTGGGAATCTGCGGCTCCTCGTGCATCTCGCGGCCGATACCGTGACCTACCAGCGACCGTACAACCGCAAAACCGTTGGCCTCGACATATTCCTGCACCGCGTGGGAAACATCTCCCAGCCGGTTGCCGACCCTGCATTTGGCGACAGCTCTTGCCAGCGAGGCCTCAGTTACCTCCATGAGCCGTTTCGCCAGCTTGCCGGCATCGCCCACCTCCACGGTGAGCGCTGCGTCCGCCACCCAGCCCTTCAGGGTGACTCCCACATCAAGGCTCATGATGTCGCCCTCGGCGACCAGGTAATCCCCTGGTATGCCGTGCACCACCATCGTGTTGGGAGAGGCACATATCGAGGCCGGAAAGCCCCTGTATCCCTTGAAAGTAGGGATACCGCCATGCTCCCTGATAAACTTCTCCGCAGCCTGGTCAAGCTCGGCTGTGGTCACTCCCGGCCTGCACATGACCTTCATCATCTGCAGGCAACCACCTACAATAACGCCCGCTCTGCCGATCTTCTCGATCTGTGCTTGAGACTTGCGATTAATCAATTGCCAGTCCCGGTCATCTCCGGCAGGCCGGCTACATTGCCGGCCAAGCCTGCGCTACTTGAGGAAGCCCTCGTAATGCCTCATCAAGAGTTGTGATTCCATCTGCTTCATCGTCTGCAAGGCGACTCCTACGACGATCAGGATCGAAGTTCCGCCGAAATAAAACGGAACATTGAACGCCGCGATCATAATATTCGGCAGCACCGCGATGGCGGCCAGGAATAGCGCTCCCGGCAGCGTCAGGCGGGTAAGCACCTTATCCAGATAGATGGCGGTAGGTTTGCCAGGCCGGATGCCTGGAATAAAACCGCCGTACTTCTTCAGGTCGTTGGCGCGCTCGATCGGATCGAACTGTACCGCCGTGTAAAAATATGTGAAACCAATGATGAAGATCGCTTCAAGGAACAGGAACAGCGGACCAGAAGGCCTCATCCAGCCATTGGCGATATTCTGAATCGACTCATTCGGGAAAAACTGGGCGATCGTCGGCAGCAGCATCAGCACCGATGAGGCAAAGATGACCGGGATGACGCCCGCCATGTTGATGGAAAGCGGCAGATATGTGCTGCCTCCCGAAGTCATGCGCCGCCCGATCTGCCGCTTGGCGTATTGGATAGGTATTCGGCGCTGGCCTTCCTGAACCAGCACGATGCTCATGATGACGATGATGCCGATAGCGACGATGATGAGGATTGTGATGATATCCATTGTCCTCATCTTGATTATGCCGGGAATCAGCCCGGATACGATACTTGCGAAGATCAACAGCGATATGCCGTTGCCGATACCGCGCTGGCTTATGAGTTCACCGATGAACATCAGCAGCGTCGTGCCGGCGGTCAATGTTATTACTATCTCGTAAAAATTCAGGGGGGTCATTTCCGGTATCGCTCCCTGCTGCCGGAATAACACCGTATAGCCGACAGACTGGGCCAAAGCCAGGATGACAGTCAGGTAGCGCGTGTACTGGGTGATCTTGCGCTGCCCCGCCTCACCCTCGCGTGCGAGCTCCTTGAGCGCCGGAAACGCCATGGTCAACAACTGAAGAATAATGGATGCCGTGATGTAGGGCATGATTCCCAGGGCAAAAACTGCGAACCGCGTGAGAGCGCCGCCTGAGAAAAGATTCAGGAAACCCAGGACGCCTGCCGAACCCTGATTGATGAAATTCTGGACGGCCCCTATGTCGACTCCGGGAACCGGGATGTGAGAGCCGAAACGATAAATGACTATCATGGCCATTGTGAAGATAAGCTTGGTCCTCAGCTCCGGGATCCGCCAGGCGTTTGCCAGGGAAGCGAGCAACTAAATAACCTCCGCCTTGCCGCCGGCAGCCTCGATCTTCTCGCGAGCTGACTTGCTGAAACCGTTTGCCTTGACCGTCAGGGCGATGGCGATGTCGCCATCACCGAGTATCTTCACGGGAATCTTCGTGTTCTTGATGATGCCCTTCTCTACAAGCGCTTCCGGGGTCACTTCGCTACCCGCCTGGAACTTCTCGGCCAGCCGCGATACGTTAACGCCCGTAGTATAAGTACGGAACGGTCCGAAAGGCATGCTCATTTTCTTGTTGGGGCCGCGCAGCTTGCCGACTCGCATGTAGAGTGGCATCTGGCCGCCTTCATAGCCCGGCCTGACGCCGCCACCGGAGCGGCTGTTGAATCCCTTGTGGCCGCGGCCTGAGGTCTTGCCGTGACCGCTTCCGTGGCCCCGGCCCACGCGCTTGCGCACATGCTTGGAACCCGCCTGCGGGCTCAGGTTATGGAGGCCCAGATAATGGCCCTCTTCTGTTTTGTTTTCTTCCTGGCTCACTTCTGACTCCCTTTGACTTCCTCGACCTCGACCATGTAGCGCACCTGGTGGATCATCCCCCGGATCTGCGGGGTGTCCTCATGGACAACCGTGTGGTTCATCTTGCGCAAGCCTAGAGCGCGCACGGTCCGGCGATGGTCTGCACGCCTGCCGATAATGCTTTTTGTCTGTGTGATCTTGATCTGGCTCATGCTTTGGATGCCGTCTCCCCGGCGTCAGTTTCAGCTTTAGCAGCCTTCTTCGCGGGCTTGGCTTCCGGTTTCGCTTCGGCCTTCTCGACGCCAAGGACCTCGGCGACAGTCTTGCCGCGCAGTTTCGCGATCTCTTTGGGGTCTTTAAGCTCAGCCAGGCCGGCGACGCTGGCCCGCACCATGTTGATGGGGTTGGTCGTGCCGAGGCACTTGGCCAGGACGTCGTGGATACCGGCAAGTTCCATGACCGCGCGCACACCGCCGCCGGCGATGATGCCGGTACCGGGCGAGGCGGGTTTCATCATCACGCGGCCGGCGCCATAGCGGCCGATTATCTTGTGCGTGATCGTGTTCTTGTGCTTTGGCACGCGGAATAGATTCTTCTTCGCGTCCTCGACCGCTTTCTGGATGGCGAGAGGGACTTCCTTGGCCTTACCGTAACCGACTCCCACCTGGTTTACCGTGTCACCCACTACGACAAGAGCCGTGAATGAGAACCGGCGACCGCCTTTTACCACTTTGGCGACGCGATTGATGGCGACGACCTTCTCCTGAAGCTCAGGTCCCCGCTGTCCTAACTGGATCTTTTCGTATGCGTCTGCCATATCAGAACTCGATTCCTCCCTTGCGCGCTCCCTCGGCCAGCGACTTGACGCGGCCGTGGTACAGGTAGCTTCCGCGATCGAAAACGACTTTGTCGATATTCTTCTCTTTGGCTTTGGCGGCCAGCAGCTCGCCGACCTTTTCGGCCGTCTGCGCCTTTTTGAGGCCGGATTCCTTGACCTCGGCACTTGATGCCGAAACCAGTGTCCTGCCTTCCAGATCGTCGATGACCTGGGCGTAAATGCCTTTGTTCGAACGGAATACCGTCATCCGCGGACGATCAGGCATGCCCGTCACCTTGAGCCGTACACGACGATGTCGCCGTGCCCGGACTTTCTGCCTCGCTAAAAGTTCAGTCGTAGTCTTGGCCATGTTATGCCCTCTTGCCAACCTTTCTGCGTATATGCTCTTCGATGTACTTGATACCCTTGCCCTTATAGGGCTCCGGGGGCCGCAGTGCGCGGATCTTGGCTGCCAGATGACCGACGACCTGCTTGTCGATGCCATGCACGATAACCTGCGTCGGCTTGGGCACCTCGAAGGAAGTGTCCGGCTCGGGGTAGACCATTTCCGGATGGGACTTGCCAACCAGGACCTCCAGGTCCTTGCCCTTGAGCGTCGCCCTGTAACCGACGCCGTTGATCTCCAGCTCGCGCTTGAAACCGTTGGTGACGCCCTCGACCATGTTGGCTACAAGCGTCCGTGTCAGCCCGTGCAGGGCGCGGTGATGCTTCTGGTTCGTGGGCCGTTTCACGAGGATCGTGCCGTTTTCACGCACGATCTCCATCTCCGGCGAAAAACTGCCGAAAAGCTGGCCTTTGGGACCCTTGACGGTAACGTCGCTGCCGTCGATGGTGACCTCGACCTTATCGGGTACTGCTATTGGTGCTCTTCCGATTCGTGACACTTTATATTTCTCCCGGCTGTTGCCGTTTGCCAGTTTGCTGGTCTTGCCTGCTCGTTACCAGATGAAACAGATTACTTCGCCGCCGAGGCTCTGCTTCTCGGCTTTGCGGCCGGTCATCAGCCCTCTCGACGTTGACAGGACCGCTACTCCCAGGCCGCCCAGCACCTTGGGTATCGCATCCTTGTTGGTGTAGACCCTGCGCCCCGGCTTGCTGATGCGCCGGAGGCCGGAGATCACCTTCTGCCTGTCCTTGCCATACTTGAGATCGACGACGATGTTGTCAAAAGCCTCGCCGCGCATAAGGGCGTAGTCTGTTATATAACCCTCGTCCTTCAGGACCTTGGCTATCTCTACCTTCATCTTGGATGCCGGCATCTCAACGCTGTCCTTGAAGCCATTGTTGGCGTTCCGGATACGCGTCAGCATGTCGGCGATGGGATCGTTTACCGTCATTGCAACATCCCCCCTACCAGCTGGACTTGGTCATACCGGGTATAACGCCCCGGTGGGCCAACTCGCGCAGACAAATACGGCAGAGGCCGAATTTGCGGAAGTAACCGCGGGGGCGGCCGCAACGGCGGCAGCGGTGATAACCCCGGGACGGGTACTTCGGTGTGCGACTGGCTTTGACCTGTAGTGATTTCTTAGCCATGAACTCTCCTTAACGCTCTTTGAACGGCATGCCCAGCTTCTTGAGCAAGGCCCGTCCTTCGTCGTCGTTGCGGGCGGTCGTGGTGATAGTGATGTCGAGCCCTCTGGTGTGGGTAATCGAATCGTAATCGATTTCCGGGAAAATCAGCTGCTCCTTGATGCCGATCGACATGTTCCCTCGCCCGTCGAAAGACTTC
>JAUSDE010000105.1 GCA_030650885.1 Thermoleophilia bacterium | reverse complement strand
CGATGAAATCATCGTTCTCGAGGATAACCTCCGCGGGCGTCTCGCCGGCTACTATCCGGCAGAACAGGCAGTCAGGCCGGTTCTTCGGCCGGCTCATGGTTCAACCACCCTGGCCACCACTCCCTCATCGTCCACACTTTCGCCGGTGACGTTCACCAGTTCTCCCGGCCGGCCTCCCTCGACAATAAATCTCGTATAGTCGGCGCTATAGCCGGCATGGATACCAGGCGCAAACGACGACTCCAACAGGATTTCGCTCGAAATCCCCACTTTCCTCTGCCTGCGCGCCTTGAGCTGGCGGTCGGAAAGGAACCTGAGAAAGCGGCTGCGGCGTTTTTTCACCGAGACAGGCACAGGATCGCCGAGGGCGGCGGCTGCGGTTCCCGGCCTTGGCGAGTACATGAATACGTGGATCTTGCTGAATCCCAGGTCCTCCACCATCCAGAGAGTACGCTCCGCGGCCCTCTCGTCCTCGCCTGGGAATCCGACCATGACGTCAGTGGTCAGGTTGATGTCGGGAAGCGCCTCGCGCGCCCGCTTTATCACCTCTGTGAAACTGGCCGCATGATACCGGCGGCCCATGGCCGATAGTACCCGGTCATCACCGCTCTGCAAGGGGATATGGAGATGGTGGCCGATCATCGGATGCCGTCGCATAACCTCAAGCAGCTCGGGAGTAACCCCGTTGACCTCGATGGAACTAAGGCGCAGGCGCTTCAGCCCCCCGATCCCGGCCAGCCGCTCCATCAGCCCCGCCAGGTCCATGCCTTCGTCGTGCCAGATACCGGCGTTGATGCCGCTGACCACGATCTCCGGATAGCCGGCGGCAACCATCCTCGCCGCTGTTTCCATCAGTTCTTCCGCTGGAATGCTTCGGGGCTTCCCCCTTACCTGCGGGATAACACAATAGGAGCAGTTATTGGTGCATCCATCCTGTATTTTGAGGAAAAATCGCGTGCGGTCAGGCTCGCCGCCAGGTTCATATTCCGCAGCATCTGCTTCCCGCGACTCGATGCACTCATCACGATCCACCGGCGCCGGCGCTGCAGCTGCCCCAAGACTTTCAATGATCCCCCGGGCAACCTCGTCAGGCTCACCGGTGAGAACGACTACATTATCCGCCAGACCGGCGAATTCTTCAGGCTTCAGCCGGGCGGCGCAGCCTGTGACAAAAACACTGCCATCCTCTCCGATCTGCCTCGACGCCCGCCGCACCTCCTTTCGTGACTGCTTCTCGCCTTCCGCGGTGACACAACAGGTGCCGACGATGGCCACCGGAATCGGTGAATCAATATCCAGGCGCACCAGCACCGACTGCAAGTCGGCGAAGTTCACTTTGCATCCCAGCGTATGCGTATGAATTTTGTTCATCCCAGCCGTCCCAATCTGTGCATGACGATAGCCGCCGACACCAGCGCCGCCGTTTCAGTGCGAAGCACCAGTTTGCCAAGGCTGGCGAATGTCGCGTTACGCTCCTGCAGCCGGCGGACTTCCTCCTCAGAAAATCCCGCTTCAGGCCCTACAAGCAGCGCCAGTGGCGCTTCGATCCCTTCGGCGGCATCCCCTAGTGGCGTGGCTTCGATCTCTGTGGCCAGCACGATCAGGGCGCCGTCCCAGGACGCCAGCCAGTCCTTGAACGCCACCGGTTCCGCAACCTCCATCACCGTTCCCCGCCTTGACTGTCCCGCAGACGATCGGGCGATGCGGCGCCAGCGCTCCAGTTTTTCGCCACCGCCCGGCTTCAGCCTTGCCACCGAGCCGTCAGTGTATACCGGCGCCAGGACACCGACGCCGATCTCACTGAGTTTTTCCACGACCAGGTCCATTTTTTTGCCTTTGGGCACAGCCTGGGCGACAGTCACAGCGAATGCCTCTTTCGGCTGCGCCGGAATCTCATCACCCACGAGCGTCTCGACGCTGCCACCCACCTGTGTCACCGATGCCATGAAAGCGCGGCCGTCCCCATCCGCGAGCTCCAGCCGGTCGCCGGTACGCAGCCGTAACACCCGAGCCGCGTGGAATGTGTCGTCGGATGACAGTCGGACAGTCTGTCCGGAGGAAAGTCTCTCGTTTAAAAAGAAGCGGTGGATGTGTTTCATGGCGGTGACCTCCGGACGCCTCTACGGGCGCCCGAAACCTCCCTGCGGCTGTCAGCTGAAGGCGGCCCGGATGCGGTTTATCAGACCTTCGTCACTGGAATAATTCTTGTCGCTCGACGCATCGGCGAACTGGTGCAGCAAATCTTTCTGCTCCTGGGAAAGATGGCGCGGAACCATAACCTCCATGATTATCTTGAGGCTGCCCCGGCCGCGACCGCGCAGGAACGGCATACCCCGGCCGCGCAGACTCTTCACTTCTCCTGGCTGCGTACCCGGCTTGATCTCATAGTCCTCATCACCCTCAAGGGTCGGAATCTCCAGAGTGGCTCCCAGCGCCGCATCGACGACCGTCAGCGGCAGATGGTAGATGAGATCGTTGCCATCCCTCTTGAGCTGCTCGTGTTCCGCAACCGCGATATGCACATAAAGATCTCCAGCGGCGGCGCCCATTTCTCCAGCGCTGCCTTTGCCGGTCATACGAATGCTCTGGCCGTCGGAGATACCCTGAGGGATCTCGACGCTGACCTTCCGCGCAGCAACCGCGAGGCCATGGCCACCGCAATCATCGCAGGGCGTAGCCACAGTCGAACCGGCTCCGCCACAGGCGCTGCAGGGACCCTGGCGGACGAACTGGCCGAAAGCGGTGCGGGTTATGCTCCGCACCTGGCCGACTCCGTTGCACGCCTTGCAGGTATCACGATCAGTGCCTGGCGCCGCTCCGGATCCTTCGCAGGCGGGGCACTTGTCAATCGCCTCGTATTCGACCTCTCGGGTCACCCCGGAAGCAGCCTCCCCCAGATTGATCTCGGCCTCGACGGCTATGTCGCCGCCACGGGCGGCGCCCGCCTGGCCGCCGAACATGTCTCCACCGAACATCCCATCACCGAAGAACGACCGGAAAATGTCCTCGAAAGAGAACTGGGAAAAATCGGAGAAGCCACCGCGCTTGAGCCCGTCAAAACCATAACGGTCATATGTGGCGCGGCTCTCGGGGTTGTTCAGCACCTCGTAAGCCTCCGCGGCCTCTTTGAACTTGGCCTCTGTATCCGGGTCACTCTTGTTCACATCCGGGTGCAGTTTGCGGGCAAGCGAGCGGAAGGACGTCTTGATCTCCTTCTCATCCGCGTTCCTGGTCACACCCAGCACTTCGTAATAATCACGTTTCATGAATCAGTTCTTTCGATTGGATTTTCAGTTATAAATCTCCTCAACCAGCCGGCTGAGTGTCCTGGCCGTATGCTCGACGTTGCCGATGACCTCTGGATAATCCATGCGCGTCGGTCCCAATACGCCAACAGTTCCCAGATTGCGATGGGCGACGCCGTAATTCGCGGCCACCAGGCTGCATCCGCGCATCTCCGCCGCCGGCATCTCCCGCCCGATCCGCAGGTATACCTGATGCTCGGAAATCGCCGTCCCTAAAAGTTTGATTATCTCTTCCTGTCGATCGAGCAGTTCCATCAGGCTGCGCACAGCCGGGCTGCCGTCAGCCTCTAGCCGCGAGAAGAATCCGGAGACCCCTTCCAGGTAAAGCCCGCGCGCGCCATCGGCCTTTCCGGAGAAGGCCGGAGACAGCGCCTTTAGAAAATCACGCTCCACATCGTCGAGACCCGGCTCATCGAGCCGCATCATAACCCGCCGGCTGCCCAGCTCCAGGCCGAGGAGGGCTTCGTTCAGATAACTGCGCGCCCAGTTCACCAGGCCAGGATCGACCGCCTGCTCGAAGACCACGAGCTTCTTGGCGATGCCGCCGGACCCGGTAATGACGACCACCACTACCATCTCGGGGTGCAGCTGCAGCACCTCCACATGCTCTATGGCGGTGCTGTCCTGGCTGGGAGCAGAGACCAGGGCCAGCAGACCCGTCGCCCTCGCAAGCAGCCCGGCGGAAACTCGCAGCGCGTCCTCGATCTCGCCCTCGAGTTCTCCCGCGGGCGGAACAGACACCTGCCGTCGGCCGCGCTTCTCCCTCGCCGCCGTATCCACGTAGAAACGATAGCCCTTGTCGGTCGGAACACGTCCCGCCGAAGTATGGGGATGATTCAGAAATCCCAGCTGCTCAAGCCGCGCCAGCTCGCCACGGACAGTCGACGCCGACACACCGAGATCACCATACTGGCAAAGGAACCGCGAGCCGACCGGCTTGCCGGTATCCACGTGATACTCGATCACGGCCGTCAATATCTTCTCAAGTCTTGGTGTCAGATCGTCCATGCTATTTCTCCAACCATGTCAGAATCACCCCTAATCCCGCAAAAGACGCGCACATACCTCATTGGCCACAAAGCGACCCTGGCGCGTCAGGCATATTCTACCACCTTCGTTTAAGAGGAATCCATTTCGTAGCAGGAGCTTTTCCTGTTCAACATCGATAGCGCCGGCCACATTGCACCGCGCCACGCCTACATCACAGCGCAATCCCAGCATCAAACTCTCCGCAATCCGCACTTCCCGGGGCAGCTCCTCGTATTCCCGCAATGCCCGCCAGTCTCCACAAGAAGCGTGCTTCAAATACAGTCCGAGGTCCTCGACATTATGCCACCGCCTGGCTCCCACGCTGCTCCAGGCCCCGGCGCCGAGCCCGATAAAATCTTCCCCCCGCCAGTAAGCCAGATTATGGCGGCATTCGAAGCCCGGCCGCGCAAAGTTACTGGTCTCGTACCACCGAAAGCCAGCTCCTTCCAGAGTGTCGATCACCACTTCATAGAATTCCCTTCCCGCCCGCGCAGCCACATCGAGCTCACGACGCCAACGCTGCTGGAAACTGCTGCCCTCCTTAACCGTCAGCTCATAGCAGGAAACATGCGCTGGCCCCAGAGCCAGCGCGTTTTCGAGATCCTTTACCAATGCCGCCCGGTCCTGCCCGGGGATACCGAACATGAGGTCGAGGCCGATATTCTCAAAACCGGCAGCCCGAAAAGCAGCTATGGCGTCGCCAATCGATTCGACTGGGCCTCTCCGTCCGAGGTTGCGCCTCAGCGCAGGATTGAAGCTCTGCGCACCCAGGGACACCCGATTGACCCCGGCCTCCGCCAGCGATTCCGCCAGCTCCCGGGAAACGGTCGAAGGATTGGCCTCAACAGTGATCTCTGCTCCGGGGCCGCAACGCCCGAGAACGACGGCCATCACTTCCGAGAGCAGCTCTCCGCCCAGAAGGGTCGGCGTGCCGCCACCGAGATAGACAGTTTCGAGTCCTGTGGAATCCGGCACCTCCGCCTCAATCTCCGCCAGCACCGCCTCAACATATGCCGGCGCCTGCTCGAGCCCGCCAGCCCGTGAGAAGAAGTCGCAGTAATCGCAGCGGCTTTCACAGAATGGAAAATGTATGTAGAGGTGCTTCACTGGCAGTCTCCGTGGCACTCCGGATGCGGCGATCGCCCACTGATGTCGACCCCGCCCGAAAACCCCTTAAATCTGGTCTGATATTCGGCTTATATGATATTATTGCATTTGGTTCGGCTCGCAAGCCGCCCGACTGCGACCCCAGAGCATGACGCCTTGATTTCAGACAATGATTCGAGTGCCATAGCCGAACTGGTTCGGCGAGGCCAACAGACGATAAACGGCAGTCCCGAAGCAGGGGCTTTCAATCTACATGGCGTCAGGACACGGACGGAAACGAACTCGCAGGAAGTAGCCCGGGCGCTGGTAGAGTTCATGCGGGCATTTCCGGGGAGCGACGAGGACGAACCGGACATCCGGGTTCATCTGTTTACAGTGGACACCCTGGATGAGACCATGGGCACTGTCCCGTCCGACGCCGTGATGCTTTACGACTGGGGCAAGGTCAGGATCTACCACAAGGGCCCTCTTCGCTATCTCGAGGTCGACACGAGAGCGCGGGTCGTGGCGGATGTAGAGCAGCGGGTACTGGCTGGATTCGCCGAAAAAGAGCTGTTACAGTCCGACTGGCTGGTCACGAACCTGTTCTTCTATCCCCTCTGGGGACAGCTTCTGAAGGAATCGGGCCTGTTTCCGCTTCACGCGGCCGGCCTGGTGAAGGATGGGCGCTCCTGCCTTTTCCTGGGGCGCAGCGGCAGCGGCAAGTCGACGCTGACGGTGCAGCTGGTCAAGAGCGGTTATGGCCTGCTGAGCGACGACACGGTTTTCCTGCGGGAAAAAGACGGCATGGTCGAAGCCCTCTCCTTTCCGGAGGAAATAAACGTCACGGAGCAGACGGTCAGGTTAATTCCGGAGCTGTCGCGGGTACAGAATTTCACGGTGAACGAGCTGAGGGACAAATCCTCGTTCTCAATCGAGGAACTGTACCCGGATTGTGTAGTGGACAGTTCGCTTCCGGCGCTTATGGTGTTTCCGGAGATTGCCGAGGTTGAAACAACTACGTCGGCGCCGATGTCACGAACTGAAGCACTTGCGCTGGCGATGCGTTACGGATATTTTTTCCTTGACCCGTCAACGACGGGCAGGCATTTTGAGATTTTATCGCTGCTCGCCCGGCAGACAAGCTGTTATCATCTGTATTCGGGGAGCAACCAGGAGGATCTGGGGCAGGTTATCGATGGTTTGCTGACCGCGTCACTGGAGCGAGACCAGTCATCCGGCGAGAGGAAGGAATGATTCAAAAAGAGCTTTACCTCATCAAGGACCACGAGGTGCTTTTCACCTCGATGGGAGAGGATGCCGTGCTCCTGCACGCGCAACGCGGCGATTATTACAGCCTGAACAAGGTAGGCGCCAGGCTCTGGGTCCTCACGGATGGCAGCAAGACCATCGAGGAGCTCGCCGGGCTGATCACCGCGGAATTCGACATCTCGAAGGAACAGGCTGAGAATGACATCATCGAGCTGGCCGAGCAACTGGAAAAAGAAGGCCTGGTGACGGTAGTTGAATCCCCTCAGAGCAGCCAAGAGGCTTAAGGATCCCCGCGACCTCTGGCTATTCACCCAGATTCTGATCATGCTCGTCCTGCTCCCCAGGCTTATCAGCAGATCCAGCATGCCGGACCTGCTTGCTCGCATCGACCCGGGTGCCGCTGAAGGTAACGTGCGGGAAGTAGCCCCCGGCGACGTACCGGGTGCTCCCGCGGATTTGCTTTCCGGAGGCCGTGATCTGCGGCTGATGCAAAAAACCGTTGGCTTCACCGACACCCTCATCAAATACCGCATCTTCCAGCGCTACGGAAAATGCCTGCTCCGTTCGCTCATACTCTTCCGCTTTCTTCGCCGGCAGGGATGGCCCGTGGAAATACATTTCGGCGTCCGCAAAACAGCGGAAGGCCTGGCTGATATCACCGGCCACAGCTGGCTGGTGCTGGAGGGTGAGCCGTTCCTGGAGAATGACCAGATCGGCGGTTACGTGACGACTTATTCTTATCCCGCCGAGCGCAGTGCCTGACCGGCAATGGCCGACGTCAAGCAGAAGTATTATTTTCTGGTAACAACCGCAGGCGCTGTCTCCGGCGCCCTGACGGCACTAGACCTGACGACGGAAAATGGTTCGTCAGGTTCGTCGCGAATTCTGTGGATATTACTTTCAGCTGTTGCGGGGGCGATGATACTGGCCGGCGCATGGTTTCTGTCCTCGCCATTCCTTACTCTGAGAGAAAGGGAAGCCAGCGAAAAGAATTCCCCGTATGACGAGGCTCTGCCTGCAGCCGAAGCCAGGAACCTGGCGGCCTGGCCTTTTGCCTTCTTCGCGGCTCTGCCTCTCCTCTTTGCGCCGTTCATTTACTACCGCGGAAAACGTGTTGCGCATCTACCAGACTCGAATCTGCTCAACCCGAACTGGCAGATATATATCGTCCTGGCGGCATCCGCCGGCCTGGTATTTTCCATGCTGGCCTTCAGATTCGTTCGTCTGAGAAAAGGCCCGATCAACGCCGCCGGTAAGCATCCGGCAGTTACGTTGACGTTCATTATCGGTGTCTGGCTGGTCCTGGCCTGCACCATGGACATCCTGAAAACCCATTACCTGCATGAGGCTGGCGACAATATCCCGATCTTCGCCGATGCTCTTAATCATGCGTTTTCCGAGGATGGCACCCTTTATTCGAAGCTGCTGCAGGCAAACGGCTCCAGCCTGCTTGGAATCCATGCCAGTTTTATCTGGTATCTTGTTTATCCACTTTACATCGTCTGGCCGCGATACGAATGGCTGCTTACGATCTCCAACCTGGCTCTGGCGCTGGCGGCCATCCCGCTATATCTGATCACAAAACAGTACCTTGGCCGGGGAGCTGGCCTGCTTATCACTCTGGTATATCTGTTCAACCGCACAATCTTTTCACAGCCTGGCATCGCCGACATTACCGAGGAACGGTTCCTGCCAGTTCTGCTGCTTACAGCATTTTATTTCTGGACCAGAAAAAAGTTCTGGCCGTTCCTCGGCTTTGCCTGCCTGGCGTTGACCGTGAGAGAAGACATGGGCATAGTGCTGGCACTGCTCGGTGTGTATTCTCTTATCGCCAGACGTGACTGGAAATGGTGGCTGGCGCCGATTGTCATCGGTGGCGGCTGGTTCGTCGTCATGGTCAAATGGTTCATACCTTCGATGAACCCGTTTTCCGAAGCCACCAGGCCACTGATCATCTACAGCTCCCTCGGCGAGAACGGCAGCGAGATCATCAAGACCCTGCTTTTCCGGCCCTGGCGGGTTATCAAGGTCCTGTTCTCGGACTCAGCCCATCTGGCCTCTCTTTACGGCCTCTGGCAATCGTTCGGGTTCGGCGTGACCTTCCTGTCCGCATCCATGATCATCGCGGGCCCTGCCCTGGCGGAGACGCTCCTGATACCTCAGCCCAGTCTCAGCCATTTCAATGTCATCGCCATCGCCGCGGCGCTGTTTCCCTCGATGATCCTTGGCACAGCCAGGCTTGAAGCCTTCACCCGAAAGCGCTGGAATCAATCTGTCGCTATACCTCTTCTTCTTCTCACGCTCTTCTCAACTGCCGCGCTCTCTTATACATGGTTCTCGCCGGGAAAATACGAGGCACGCTACAACTACGACACAGCCATGGCGATAATGTCCGCCATCCCGCCGGACACGTCCGTGATATTGCCAGATTACATGATCATCAAGGCGCAGCCGGGACAGGACGTCCGCGGGTATTACCAGGTCCCTTACGAGATCTCACAGGATGGCAGCCTGACCATAGAGCAGGAATATGTGGTTGTTGATGAAGACATTCCTGAAGTCTGGCAGGGGAACAGATATTATGAGGGAGTAATGAGCGTGCGGGACTTGATTGCCGGCAACCCTGATTTCGAACTGCTTGTCGATCAGGATGACCTCAGGCTTTTCCGCAACAGAGCTTTTCCAGTCAGAAGTGACAGAAACTGATGGCGCCGGCTCCTGCAAGCCTCTCCACCCCCAGCCCTTAAATCTTCTTCGCCAGGACCCCCACGTTATCAACGACATAAAGTGACGCTCGCCGCTGGCCCATTGCCCCGGTCATGGCGACAGTTGAAATCGCCGGATCACTGTCGGCTTCGTTTGTTACGGCAGCGCTCTCCGACCCACCGGCATCAAGCTTTCCACCAGCACCGTTTGGACCGCCGCCCTTCCTTCTGATACTCATCCACAATCTCCTCACGCCCTGCCGCCTGAGAACCGGGAATGAGCCAGTGAAACCCCAGCCGTAGCTTCTCAAAACCTTGAAGCCGCCATGCTCCACCAGGCGCTCCAGCTGCCTGGGGCTGAACTGGGTCTCCCAGCCACCGAACCATTTATTCCGGGCCATGGCCAGTTTCTTTTTGATTGTGTAAAAAGTATATTTCTGCGGGACGTCAACCAGTAGATACCCACCCGGCTTGAGCACGCGCCGCTGCTCTTTCAGCATGACGCCCGGGTCTTCAAAATGCTCGAGAAAACCTGCATGGAAGACCGCATCAAAACTCTCATCCGGGAACGGCATTGCTGAAGCGTCTCCGCGGACTATGTTCAGGTCCACCCCGAGTTCCTCCATTACCTGGCCCATCTGGTCACACGCTTCCTCAGAAAAATCGATGACGGTGACTTCCGCCCCCAGCCGGCTCAGATAGGCTGAGTCTGAACCTCTTCCGGCGCCGACTTCAAGTATCTTCTTGCCCTTTACATCAAGTTCGGCTTCGAGCACGGACAACATGCGGCCGTGGATCATATGCAGCGCCGTACTGTCGTTCCTGACAGTGCGCCAGAGCTGGTCCCAGTTTTCGCTTGTGGGAGTCTTGTCAGCCATCAGACTT